>JACPYR010000002.1 GCA_016195965.1 Nitrosomonadales bacterium
GACGGCAACGGTCTTCAGGATGCCGCGGATATTGTTCACCACCAGCGTGGCCAGCGCTTCGCCATCCACGTCTTCTGCGATGATCAGCAGTGGGCGTCCAGCCTTGGCGACCTGTTCCAGTACCGGAAGCAAATCGCGAATGTTGGAGATCTTCTTGTCATGCAACAAGATGAACGGGTTGTCCATCAACGCCAACTGGCGATCTTGGTTGTTGATAAAGTAAGGGGACAGATAGCCGCGGTCGAACTGCATGCCTTCAACGATGTCGAGCTCATCTTCCAGGCCGGTGCCGTCTTCAATGGTGATCACGCCTTCCTTGCCAACCTTGTCCATCGCGGCTGCGATTTTTTCGCCGATCACGGTGTCGGAGTTCGCGGAGATGCTGCCGACCTGGGCGATTTCCTTGCTGGTGGTGCAGGGCTTGGAGATTTTCTTCAGTTCTGCAACGGCTGCGATGACGGCCTGGTCGATACCGCGCTTCAGGTCCATCGGGTTCATGCCGGCTGCGACAAACTTCATGCCTTCCATGACGATGGATTGCGCCAGCACGGTCGCAGTGGTCGTACCGTCACCGGCTACGTCAGAGGTCTTGCTTGCCACTTCCTTGACCATTTGCGCGCCCATATTTTCGAACTTGTCTTTCAGTTCGATTTCTTTGGCGACCGACACGCCGTCCTTGGTGATAGTCGGTGCGCCGTAGGAACGATCCAGTACCACGTTGCGGCCTTTAGGACCCAGCGTTACCTTGACCGCGTCGGCCAGAATATTGACACCGGTCACCATCTTGTTGCGTGCGGCGTCGTGGAATTTTACGTCTTTTGCTGCCATGTTTATGTCTCCTTAAATGGTAATGATGTTGAGTGCGACGAGCTTTCCCTCACCCTGACCCTCTGTTAAAACTACTAGCCATCTGACTAAGCCGCTGAAGCGGCAAGTCATTGGTTATCCCGCCAACGGGAGAGGGGACAAACGTCCGCGGATGAGGGCTTGTCTGACTGCTTAGGCTTCGACCACGCCGATGATGTCATCTTCGCGCATGGTCATGTATTCCTGACCGTCCATCTTGAAAGCTTGACCGGCATATTTGCCGAACAGTACGCGGTCGCCTACCTTGACACTCATGGCCTGCAATTTGCCATCGTCGCCGACTTTGCCTTTGCCTACGGCGATGATCTCGCCTTGGTCAGGCTTTTCGGTGGCGGCATCAGGAATCACGATTCCAGAGGCGGTCTTGCGTTCTTCTTCCATACGCTTAACGATAACGCGATCGTTCAAAGGACGAATTTTCATACTGATGTCTCCTAAAAATAAGGGGTTGTAAAAAAGTGGAAGCGGAGTTTAGCACTCTCCGTCCGCGAGTGCCAATAATCGGGGCAGCCCTGCCCGATTTCAAGGGCGGAGCTAAAATTTATTTTCAGGGATGTGGCGGAAGGGCGATCTTGTTATCGGTGCTGAACTGATAGTCCTTAAAAACATGTTCGGCAGTCAAAATCTGGTAAGTGCCATCAGCGTTGCGATGCGTGGTGTCCTTGAGGCGGTAGGTATAGTGGCCGCAGGTCCAGCAATCATAGTTGCGCATATGGGTGCACAGACACATCTTGTCCTTGACGGAAATCTTCTTGGCGTCGGGATGTAAGGCCACCTCGCGGTTATATGCGTCGATATAGGAACAATTGCCGTTGGCGTCGAGGATATAGCCGTATGCTTCGCAGTTGGGCCGTATGCCGGCACCGATTCCCGGAGAATTCTTCAACATGCGCATCGGATAACCGGTCGGCGACAGCATGTTCACTTCGATATTGTCTTCGCTGGTCTTGAAATATTCCTGCTGTACCTTGGCCGGAATGCCGCATTCTTTGGCGACGGTAAAACGCGTCGCGACTTGCACGGCTGCCGAGCCGGTTTCCAGATAGCTCACCGCGTCGCTGCCGGTAAAGATGCCGCCTGCGGGTATCAGCGGGATATCCAGCTTTTCTTCCCGGAGATATTGCTGTATCTCGGCGACGATGGTGCGCAAGTCATATTGCGCCCAGTCCATGCCGAAACCAAGATGACCACCCGCCAGCGGACCTTCGACAACGACGTAATCCGGCAAACGCCCCAACTTGGAGTTTTTGCGCAGGAATAATTGCAGGGCGCGCAGCGACGAGACGATGATGCCCAGCTTGGCATCGCGAAAGCGCGGGTTTTCTTCCATCAAGGCGAATGAGCCCAGATGCAGGCCGGCGGCTAGAGTGATGCCGTCGATGCCGGCATCCAGCGCGGTATTCAGGCGCACCCGCAGGGTTTCTTTCGGCGCGTTCATTGTCAACTTTTCCATGCAGTTGATGAAAACCATGCCGTCACCGTGCTTGGCTTCCATCGTTTTGCTGACGTGCAAACGTGTCGATTCGGCGACCTGCGCCAGATCAAACTGTACGATCGACTTGTCGGACTTTTCGATGTTGAGCTTATATTGCTTCTGCTTGGTGCTGACAAATTTGGTTTTATAGTGCCGATCGGTCACGGTGGGCAGCATCGCGTCGGAAATATGACCGACCCCGCCCAGCCGGGCGGCTTCAAGAGCCAGTTCACGAGTGGAAATGTCCACACCCATCCCGCCTATCACGATAGGCACCAACTCGCGCTTGCCAAAGCGCAGGCGGAAATCATCGACACGTTTCATTGCTATTTCTTTCCTATCCGCACAAATTTGAGGAGTGTTTGAGGAGTGAAGGATGCCACAGATGGGGCGAACCGCAAAATAAAGTTAACAATACCCATGCTCGATTCCAAGCCATAAAACTCTTTGTTCAGCACAAGTTATCCGGAAACCCGCTATGATTCATCCATGTCCGATCAAGCGTCCCAAACCGATAACAGCAACCTGATTGCGCGTAGCCTTTCCGCCGTCTGGCATCCCTGCTCGCAAATGAAGCGCTACGAGAATTATCCGCTGATATCGGTGGCGCGCGGCAGCGGCATTTGGCTGTATGACCATGGCAAAAAACGCTATCTGGATGCGGTCAGCTCCTGGTGGGTCAACCTGTTCGGGCATTGCAATCCGCGCATCAATGCCGCATTGCGCGATCAATTGGACACACTTGAGCACGCGATGCTGGCAGGCTTCACCCATGAGCCGGTGGTGCAACTTTCCGAACGGTTGCGGGACATTGCCCCGCAAGGGTTGGGCCATTGCTTTTATGCGTCGGATGGCGCCTCGGCGACCGAGATAGCGCTGAAAATGAGCGCGCATTTCTGGCGCAACAGCGGCAAGCCGGACAAGGTGCAATTCATCAGCCTGGAAAACGGCTATCACGGCGAAACCCTGGGCGCACTGTCGGTGACGGATGTGGCGTTGTTTCGCGATGCTTATGGCGCGTTGATCAGGCAGCAGGATACCGTACCCAGCCCGGATAGCCGCCAGGCCGCCGAGGGGGAAAGTGCCGATGCTTACGCATTGCGCTGTGCGGATGCGCTGGAGCGGCATTTGCAGCGGCATCATGCGCTACTGGCGGCTTTTATCATCGAGCCTCTGGTGCAGGGCGCGGCAGGCATGGCGATGTACCACCCCGTTTACTTGCGGCGGGCGCGGCAGCTTTGCACCGAATATGACGTGCATTTGATCGCCGACGAAATCGCAGTCGGCATGGGGCGGACAGGTACGATGTTCGCCTGCGAGCAGGCTCCCGCTCAACACGATGCAAATATAAAGCATGGGGACAAGGGAATTACTCCGGACTTCCTGTGTCTTTCCAAGGGTATTACCGGTGGTTACCTGCCGCTGTCGGTGGTCATGACGCGCGACGAAATCTACCGGGCTTTTTATGATGACGGGATGGCGCGTGGCTTTCTGCATTCACATTCCTATACCGGTAACCCGTTGGCTTGCCGGGCAGCGCTCGCCACGCTGGATATTTTCGCCCAGGAAAATGTGCTCGCAGCCAACCGTGTCAAGGCAACCTACCTGAATCGGATCGCGGCGCCGTTGCGCGAACATCATTCGGTGAGCGGTTGGCGCAATACCGGCATGATTTGGGCATTTGAAGTGCGCAGCCAGCATGCCGATTTTGCGCAACGCTGCTTTGCGCTCGCGCTGGAGCAGGAATTGCTGCTGCGCCCGATAGGCAATACGATATATTTTATGCCGCCGTATATAATCAACGAAGCGGAAATGGACATGCTGGTGGATCGCACGGTGCACATAATCAACCAATTGAGTTAAGGCAATGCGAAATTTTTTTATAGGACTGACTTTTTGCAGCCTGTTGTCCGGTGTCGCGCATGCAGTGGCGCTGCCAGAATCTGTCAGCGCGTCGCTCAAACGTGCGCATATTCCGCCTTCCAGTGTGGCTATCGTCGTGCAGGAGGTTCAAGAGAATTCGCCCATCATCAGCCTGAACGCAGAACGCGCGATGAATCCGGCATCTACGATGAAGCTGCTCACCACCTTTGCGGCGCTGGAAACTCTGGGGCCGGCTTATCGCTGGAAAACCGAAGCCTATCTGAACGGCAGGCTGGAAAATGGCGTGCTGCAGGGCGATTTGGTGTTCAAGGGCTATGGCGATCCAAAATTGACCGTCGAGCAGTTCTGGATGTGGTTGCGCGAATTACGTCAGCGCGGGTTGCGTGAAATACGCGGCGACCTGGTTCTGGACCGCAGCTTTTTTGAAGATAGCCATCATGATCCCGCCGAGTTCGATAATGACCCGACACGCGCCTACAACGTCGGTACCAACGCATTGTTGCTCAACTTCAATGCGCAGCACCTGCACCTGATCCCGAATGGTCACGCAACCACCGCCTTGCTGGAACCTGAGCTGGCCGGGTACTCGCTGGTCAACCGCATTACTACTTCGGCCAAATTACGCTGCGGCGGCGATGATGCATACAAGGCGCGTCTGGATGGTCACAGCATCGTGCTGGAAGGAAATATCCCGGCGGCTTGTGGCGAGGCGGACGATTATTTTTCGCTGCTGCCGCATGACGAATATTTCTTTTCGGTGTTCGGCGCGCTGTGGCACGAGCTGGGCGGAACCCTGCAAGGCAAGCTGCGCTTGGGGCTTGTGCCTGCCGACCAGCCGCCGTTTGCCAGGTATGTTTCTCCGCCGTTGTCGGAAGTGATACGCGACATCAACAAATTCAGCAACAATACGATGGCGCGGCAGCTGTTCCTGTCACTGGGCGCGGCTGACACAATCAAAAACGCGGTGCCCGTCCCACAGGTGGTTGTACCGGCTGAAAATGGCAGTAACCTTAATTTATCGGACGCCCAGGCGCCGGAAGAAACTACTTTACCCGCGCAGCAGGGTGGGGGAGATAGTGCTGATGTCGAGTTGCCGATCCCGTCGCCAGCCCCCGATGCCGCTCCGCTTCCGGTGAATATTGCGCGCAGCACGGTGGCGATTAGGCAATGGTTGAAATCCCGCCAACTGCAATTCCCCGAGCTGGTGTTGGAGAACGGCGCTGGTCTGTCGCGCAAGGAGCGTATCAGTGCCCGGCATCTCGCCGGACTGTTGCAACGCGTCACCGGCAGTCCATTCCGCGCGGAGCTGGAAGCCTCGCTGCCAATATTGGGCATGGACGGCACGCTGACAAAGCGCTTCAAGAATAGCGAGATCGCGGGATACGGACATCTCAAGACGGGCTCGCTGGAAGGGGTGAAATCCCTTGCCGGTTATGTGAAGTCGCACAGCGGCAAGCAATGGATCGTGGTCTTCCTGATTAACCACCCGAATGCGGCTTCGGGGCAGCATGCTCAAGACGCGCTGATCGAATGGCTGCAGAAATCGTACTGACCACAATGTCTGCCTGTGTAGCAATACCTTCAGATTTGACTGATAGAATGCAATTGCGCCGTATAATGCGCACGGCGCGCCGATCACTTAAAGGCGCATTAATAACGATGGAGTCATTGTGAGAAAAATTATCCTAGCTGCATGGTTGCCTGTATTCATAGCCGCTCCATTCATTGCAGCTCCGGCGATGGCGGCAGATCAATCCAAGTTTTCCCTGGGGGCGGGTTACGGGTTTGGCAACGGGGGAGTGCTTTCCCTGCATGGTGATTTTAATGTTTCTGAGCTGGCGAAAGACCTTCCCCTTAAAGCTCGGGTGGGCTACGACCATTATTCATTGAATTATGGTTGGGTCGGCAGCAACTATTCCTGGTCGTACAATGTATTTTATGGCGGGGCTTATGTGGATTTTGGCAAGGCGCTGAAACTGGATAACCGCGTGCACCCGTTTGCCGGGCTGGGATTGGGTGTAGGTTCGGCAAGCTGCTCCGGCAATTGGTGCGGCAACGTGGCATCGCCAACGGTAGGCGGGCTCTACTATATCGCCGGTGTTCAATACGACTTTGTCCCGAATGTCGCCGGTGAAATCAATATCAACGAATGGGGTGGCCTGTCGATAGGCGCCAACGTCAAGTTTTAAAGCGGTGCCTGAACATCCCCTGATGGGCTGGCGCCGTGCGGCCAGCCCTGAATTTCTTCAGGTCGCAGGTAAAACGCCGCTGCTGAAACTGCGTTCCACTTTGCCGGGTGAATCTGCGACAATCCGCGCCCTTTCAGTATCCCAACCGGGAGTTATGAAATTCACCCTCGCCTTTCACCGAGGCAAGTTTGCATCGTGCGGCATTGCAACAGCGTATTTTCAAGGAGTTCAAAATGAAGTTTCGTTTTAGTTTCGACATCACATCGGCCTGTGGCAGATATGAGTCTGCACTGAAGCTCAACCCCGCACAAGGTGCTGGCAGTGCGCAAAATACAGCGCACCCCTCTCTATTTTTTAGGAGCTGAAAATGAAGTTTCGCTTTCCAATAGTCATTATCGATGAAGACTTTCGCTCCGAAAACGCCAGCGGCTTGGGCATACGCGCTCTGGCCGACGCTCTGGAAAGCGAGGGCATGGAAGTGCTCGGGGTCACCAGCTATGGCGACCTGACTTCGTTCGCACAGCAACAGAGCCGCGCCTCTGCGTTCCTGCTGTCGATAGACGACGAGGAGTTCGGTTCGGGCAGCAAGGAAGAGACCGAGGTTGCGCTGAAGAGTCTGCGCGCCTTCGTTCAGGAGATACGCTTCAAGAACGCCGACATCCCGATCTACCTGTACGGCGAGACGCGCACTTCGCGGCATATACCCAACGACGTGCTGCGCGAGCTGCACGGCTTCATTCACATGCACGAGGATACGCCAGAGTTCGTTGCGCGCCACATCATCCACGAAGCCAAGGCCTATCTGGATTCGCTGGCCCCGCCGTTCTTCAGGGCGCTGTTGCACTATGCGCAGGATGGCTCTTATTCGTGGCACTGCCCCGGGCATTCGGGCGGAGTGGCGTTCCTGAAATCGCCGGTCGGGCAGATGTTCCACCAGTTCTTCGGCGAGAACATGCTGCGCGCCGACGTGTGCAACGCGGTGGACGAGTTGGGCCAGCTGCTGGACCACACCGGGCCGGTCGCGGCATCGGAGCGCAACGCCGCACGCATCTTCAATTCTGACCATTTGTTTTTCGTCACCAATGGCACCTCGACCTCGAACAAGATCGTGTGGCATTCGACCGTCGCACCCGACGATATCGTGGTCGTCGACCGCAATTGCCACAAGTCCATTCTGCATTCGATCATGATGACCGGCGCGGTGCCGGTGTTCCTGACCCCGACGCGCAACCACTACGGCATCATCGGGCCGATCCCGAAATCGGAATTCGAGATGGAGAACATCCAGAAGAAGATCGACGCGAACCCGTTCATCAAGGACAAGACCAAGAAGCCGCGTATTCTGACGATCACGCAGAGCACTTACGACGGCGTGGTGTACAACGTGGAGATGCTCAAGGAGATGCTGGATGGCCGCATCGACACGCTGCACTTTGACGAGGCATGGTTGCCGCATGCGGCATTCCACGAGTTCTACAAGGACATGCATGCGATCGGAAAATACCGTCCGCGCGCCAAGGAATCGATGATCTTCGCGACGCAATCCACCCACAAGTTGCTGGCCGGCCTGTCGCAGGCCTCGCAGATCCTGGTGCGCGAATCGGAGACGCGCAAGCTCAATAGCCACGTGTTCAACGAGGCCTACCTGATGCATACCTCGACCTCGCCGCAATACGCGATCATCGCTTCGTGCGACGTGGCCGCCGCGATGATGGAGCCGCCGGGCGGCACCGCGCTGGTGGAAGAGAGTATTGCCGAAGCACTGGATTTCCGCCGCGCGATGCGCAAGGTGGACGACGAGTTCGGTAAGGACTGGTGGTTCAAGGTGTGGGGGCCTGAGAAGCTCGCCGCCGAAGGCATAGGCTCGCGCGATGACTGGATATTGAAGGCTTCCGACAAGTGGCACGGCTTCGGCAAACTGGCTTCCGGTTTCAACATGCTAGACCCGATCAAGGCCACGGTCATTACGCCGGGGTTGAACCTGAACGGCAATTTCGACGAGAACGGTATTCCTGCCGCGATGGTCACCAAATATCTCGCCGAGCACGGCGTCATCGTCGAGAAGTGCGGCCTGTATTCCTTTTTCATCATGTTCACGATAGGCATCACCAAGGGTCGCTGGAACACGCTGCTTACCGCGTTGCAGCAATTCAAGGACGATTATGACAAGAACCAGCCGCTGTGGCGTATCCTGCCCGAGTTTTCGGTCAAGTACCCGGTTTACGAGCGCGTCGGCCTGCGCGACCTGTGCCAGCAGATACACGACACTTACAAGGCTCACAACGTCGCGAAGATGACCACCGAGATGTATCTGTCGGACATGCAGCCGGCGATGAAACCCTCCGACGCGTTCGCCAGGATGGCGCACGACGAGATCGATCGCGTCGAGATCGATCATCTGGAAGGGCGCATCACGGCAGTGCTGCTGACCCCCTATCCGCCGGGCATTCCGTTGTTGATCCCTGGTGAGCGCTTCAACAAGACCATCGTCGATTACCTGAAATTCGCGCGCGACTTCAACAGGAAATTCCCCGGCTTCGAGACGGACATCCATGGCCTGGTCTCGGACAAGACCAACGGCGAG
Organism: Nitrosomonadales bacterium; assembly: GCA_016195965.1. Classification (GTDB taxonomy): domain Bacteria; phylum Pseudomonadota; class Gammaproteobacteria; order Burkholderiales; family Gallionellaceae; genus Gallionella. The sequence goes on from JACPYR010000002.1 coordinate 8,999, forward strand.
CGGATGTATTACGTGGACTGTGTGCGCTAGTGTAGTGTTGCATTCAGTTTGGAACTTAACTTCTCCAGCGGGAGCGGCTTTAGCCGCGATGGGTCGCTCAAGTTTACTGTCGCATCGCGGCTAAAGCCGCTCCCACAAAGGACTTGCTCGATAACTACATTAAGTTTAATCAACAGTGCAACGCTACACTAGCAGATCACAGCAGATATCCGGGGCGGCGCCGGCTGACGATAAGCTGCGCATCGACAAGTGGCTATGGGCCGCGCGTTTCTTCAAGACGCGCAGCCTCGCAATCGACGCCATAGAGAACGGCAGGGTGCTGGTCAACGAGGTGCGCGTGAAGCCTGCCAAGACCATCGCGCCGGGCGACCGGCTAGACATCCGCATCGGCCAATACCAATTCCAGATCGAAGTGCTGGCGCTGTCCGACAAACGCGGCCCCGCGCCGCAGGCACAACAACTGTACCGAGAGAGCGACGAGAGCAGGGCTCGGCGTGCAGAGATTGCCGCGCGCATCAGGGCCGAGCCACGACCATTTACCTTCAGGGGCAGGCCAACCAAGCGGGACAGGCGCGAGATAGACCGGTTCAATCATGGCGAGTGAATCGCGCTGGCGCGGTGTTGCGCTCAATGTATTGCTGTTCATCGCAATGGTCGCAGGCATACGCGCCTGGCAGCAACGTGACATGGTCAGCGGCGCAGCTCCGGTGTTGCAGGGGATGACGCTATCGGGCCAAATCTACCAATTGCCCGCTCATCCTGAGCAGCCCGTGCTGGTGCACTTCTGGGCGAGCTGGTGTTCGATTTGCCGCCTCGAACAGGGGGCCATCGACGCAATCGCGCAAGACCATCCAAACGTGATCACCGTCGCGATGCAGAGTGGCACGCAGGAAGAAGTGGCCAGGCATATGCAAGAGCAGGGGCTGGCTTTCCCGGTGGTGAATGACCCGGATGGCCGAATCGCCAGCCTTTGGGGAGTGCATGCGGTACCGGCCAGTTTCATCGTGGACACAGATGGCAAAGCGCGATTTGTCGAGGTGGGTTATACGACAGAGGCAGGAATAAGGTTGCGGCTGTGGTGGGCGGGGATTTGAGCCATGCGTCGCAAACGACCCGCTACCTTCTCGGGTGAAACGTGATCGGCACTGCCGAGGGCGGAGGAGTTTTCAGGATGTGCTTCTTGATCTTGCCCATTACGTGCATCTCGCAGGCTTTGCAGTCAAATTTCAGCGTCAACTTTTCGCTGCCGTTGACCAGCGACATCGGTTCGGCTCGCACCTGACCCTGCACACCCACGATGCCCTTGGCCTGTTTCGGGCACAGGCTCAAGCTGTAGCGTATGCAATGACGGGTGATCATCAGCGACACCTCGCCCGCTTCCTCATGCTGTTCGTAGGCTTCGGCGATCAGCTTCACGCCGTGTTTAGCGTAAAAATCGCGTGCGGCCCGGTTGTACACATTGGCGAGATAGGAGAGCGCCTCTTCCGGATATTGCGCGGGCGGTTGCACGGCGGCTTTGCGCGGCAGGCGCACATGGTTGGCAAGGCGCACGGCCTCCAGCTGTTCGACCGCATCGCGGCGCAGCCTGTTGGCCAGCGAACTAGGCACGAACCAGGGTTGTGACCAGGCTATCGTCAGCGTATTCAATTTGAAATCCGAATTGCCGAAGCGGTCGAGCTGTTCGCGCAAACCGGACTCGGCTTCCGCTGGATGCTGTGCGGGCTGCTTGTCGAATGCGACCGAGGCATTGGCAATGCAGCCGTTTTCATCCTGCAGCGTGAGAGAAAAACCTTCGGTGGTCTCGTTGAAAGCGGCGCTCACGGCGATGCGGCGCTCGGCGGATTTTTTATTGAGCGCCTGCTCCCATGCGTGGTCGCGGTTGCGGCTGATCGCGATGCCGATGCGCAGTCCGGGCAGGGTGTGCATAGCCTCGTTCGGGTAGATGCGCCACAGCGCACCATCTGGAGTCTGGCCTTTGCGCTCGACCACGTTGGCCTGCAGGCCGACCACTTCGCGCTTGTACAGGTAATTCAGCCCGTCGCTGTTGGCGAGGTCTGAGTTGGCCTCGATCTCAAACCACTGGTCGCCGATCTGGGTCACCGTGCCAAGCTCCAGGCCGACGAAGGTGGGCGTGTCGAATGCACCAATGTCGGCCTTGCGGCCATTGGAGAAATAATCGGTCGCGCCGCGATGGAAGGTCTTGTCCGGATCGGGCGTGAACAGCAGCCGGGTTTGGCCGCTGGAGGCGCGCGCCAGATCGCTGCGCTCTTCGAGGATATGGTCGAGCAGCTGCCGGTAGTGGCCGGTGATGTTCTTCACGTAGGCCGAGTCCTTGTAACGCCCTTCAATCTTGAAGCTGCGCACGCCGGCGGCGATCAGCGCGCGCAGGTTATCGCTCTGGTTGTTATCCTTTACCGACAGCAGATGCTTGTCGTAGGCGACGACGCGTCCCTGCGCATCGGTTAACGTGTAGGGCAGGCGGCAGGCCTGAGAACAATCGCCCCGGTTCGCGCTGCGTCCGGTGTGCGCGTGGCTGATGTAGCACTGGCCCGAGTAGGCCACACACAACGCGCCGTGGATAAAGTGTTCGATCACGGTGTCTGCCGGCACTGCGGCACGCACCGCCGCAATTTCCTTAATCGTCAGTTCGCGCGCCAGCACGATCTGCGAGAAACCGACAGAGGCTAAAAAACGCGCTTTCTCCGGCGTGCGGATGTCGCATTGCGTCGATGCATGCAGGTCTATCGGCGGCAGATCGAGTTCCAGCAGCCCCATGTCCTGCACGATCAGCGCATCCACGCCAGCGTTGTAGCAGTCGTGAACGAGCTGGCGGGCTGCTGCGAGTTCGCTATCGTGCAGGATGGTGTTGAGCGTGACAAAGATGTGTGCATGAAAACGGTGCGCGTGGGCAACCAGATTGGCGATGTCGCGTATCGAATTGCTCGCGTTGTGGCGCGCGCCGAACGACGGGCCGCCTATATATACGGCATCAGCGCCGTGCAGGATGGCATCGCGTCCGATGGCTGCGGTTTTGGCCGGTGCGAGCAGCTCGATTGATCGAAGGTATTCAGTCATGCGTTAAATGTGCCCGATACGACGGTTAAGGATGCGCTATGCCACTTTGCCGTGGTGGGTCTCTACTTGAATGCCGATTTCCTTGAGCAATGGGGTGGGCAATATTCCGCCCGCGCATACGATGACCGCATCGTTGGGGATATCGATCGCAGTACCCTTCTGGTCGAGCAGGATGGTCGTAGGTCGGATTTCCTTGACGGTCGATTCCAGCAATACCGACAATTTCCCGGAATTGCGCGCCTCTTCGGTGAGCTGGCGGTTTTTGGGTTTGACGCGACTGAATGCGTTGCTGCGGTAGCTGAGTGTGACTGTGGTGCCGGGCTCATTGGCTATCGATACCGCAGCCTCCAGCGCCGCATCTCCGCCGCCGACCACGACCACATGTTTGCCGCGATATTGTTCCGGGTCGAGCAGGCGATACACCACTTTTTTCAGGTCTTCGCCCGGGACATCCAGTTTGCGTGGTGTGCCGCGCCGTCCGATGGAAAGCAGCACGCTGTGTGTGTGGTAGCTGGTGCGATTGGTCACAACGGTGAATGAATCACCGGTGCGCTCGATTTTTTCCATGCGTTCGCCGAAATTGATTTTGAGGGTTGCTTTTGCGACCACCACTTCCCAAAGCTGCATCAACGACTCTTTGCTGATTTCCCTGATATTGATTTTTCCTATGATAGGAAGCTTCATCGGCGCGGTCATGACGATTTTGCCGCGCGGATAGTGCAGCGTGGTACCGCCGAAGGTGTCTTCCTGTTCCAGCGTCACGCAGCGCAGGTTATGCTGTTTTGCAGCCAGTGTGGCCGAAATGCCGGCAGGGCCAGCGCCAACGATAACCACATCTTGCGGCGTTTGCGAGCGCCCGCGCTTCACGACGGCCTCCATGGCCTGACGCCCCTGCTCCACCGCTTTGCGGATCAAACCCATGCCGCCCAGCTCCCCGGCGATGAAAATGCCGGGAATATTGGTCTCGAAATTCGGTTTGACGTTGGGGATGTCTACACCGCGTGTTTCCGTGCCAAAAACCAGTTTGATTGCGCCGACCGGGCACGCGGCTGCGCAGGCGCCGTGGCCTATGCAATGTGCCGGGCTGATGAGCACACCTTTTCCGTCGATGATGCCGATCGCTTTTTCAGGGCAGGCTTTGTAACAAGCGCCCCCGCCGAAACAAAGATTGGGGTCGAACACGGGGTGCAGCGTGGGGGGCTCGGTCAAGCCGGATTCTACTGTTTCATGCAAGGTTGCTTTGGCTACTTTTTGGAGGCGGTGGCGTTTGACAATAAAAATAACCAAAGGAATCACCAGCGGCAGTACATACAGCAATGAAATGAGCAACTGATCGTTCATATGGGTAGTAGGCCTTGGGATGGATGTTGAGTTTTGTTAAACATGTTCCTCTGGATCATTTATAAATGACGACATGCGGCGTGAGGCACGCTAAAGCTCGCGTTGTCCGACCGCTGACATCGCTTGTCATGTTGTGAACTTGATACAGGGAAAGCAGTCTACCGGCGCGCTTAATCTAATTCAAGGCATACATTGTGAAATTTTGTTTACATTAGTGGTGGGAGTGCCGGTTGGGGTGCGTGGTAGAATGGCCGCCCATTTTTTCATTGTGTTGGATCGAGTCCGGTCCAACAGGTGAGTTGAGAGAATATGTCATCTGAGTCTACGCATGATCAAAATACTGCGGCTACAGCCGGTAGCGGTTCTCACGCTATAGATAGACGTGCTCCAGATCGGCGAGCCGGCAGCACGGTCGAGCGGCGCACATCCAGTGCGACACCCAACAATCCTCCGGCCACAGAACAGCGTGCATCGTCAGATCGCCGCACCCAGCAGCATCCGGTTCAGGTGGCGGTATTTGGCGGCGTGCGCGCCAGCGACAAGTCTCCCCAGCCCGCCAACAAAGTCGGGGTCGGCTCCTGGGTGGTCTGGTTTGCCTTTATCTCATTTGCAATCGCGGCGTGGCTGGTTTCCAGGGGCGGGATCATTAAACCCGGCATCGGGCTGGGTTATTACTTTGGCTTGGTTGGCGGGATATTGATGTTGCTGATGCTGTTTTACCCATTGCGCAAGCATATGACCTGGGCGCGGAGTTGGGGGCCGTTGCGCTATTGGTTCATGCTGCACATGGTGATGGGGATAGGCGGCCCGATACTGGTGTTGTTCCACTCGACCTTTCATGTGAAATCTTTGAATGCCAGTGTGGCTTTTTATTCCATGTTGCTGGTGGCGGGCAGCGGTATCATCGGGCGTTTTATTTATAAGCGCATCCACCATGGCTTGTATGGGCGAAAATCAGAATTGCAGGAATTGCAGCAGGCTGTTAATGCCAGCCACAATAAAATGGGGCAGGTAAGCTCGATTTTGTTGCAGGCCACAGGAATCGGCGAAAAGCTGGAGCAGTTTCATATGCTGGCGATGTCCCGTGAAGGCGTGTTTCCTCTGCGCGCCTGGAGATTCATGACCCTGGGTTTACGGCAGATATATCTGTCCAGAAATTGCCGCAAGGAATTGAAACGAGCTATCGAACATTTAGCGCAGACCCAGGGCTGGGACTGGCCGCATCAGGAAATGCGTTTCCAGGCTGCGGTGGAGGATGTGAATATGTATTTGAACGCGGTTAAGGATGCTGCCCAATTTTCCGTCTACGAGCGGCTGTTCCGCTTGTGGCATGTCCTGCATTCCCCCTTCGTCTGGTCGTTGGGGGTGAGTGGCATAGTCCATGTTATCGCTACCAAATTCATGTACTAATTTTCCCCTAATGTTGCTAAGCTATATTTTATCGATCCTGGCGCTGTTCTTCGCGAATGCCGCGAAGGGAGCGGTGGAGACCGCGCTGAGTTATCGCTTCCCAATTCATATACCGATTATTGCCTGATGATGCTACGCCTTATTTTTATGACCCTCACCTTGTCCTTCGCGCATGTCGCGCTGGGAGCGGCGGAGACCGCGCTGATGCCGGGAGAGGTGATCCAGGGGCATGCCAAGCTGGAGGCAAACTGCACGGAATGCCACGTCCGCTTCCACAAGGAGGAGCAAACCGGGCTGTGCGCGAATTGCCACAAAGAAGTCAAGGCAGATATTCAGAAGCATGAGGGGTATCACGGCAGGCTTGAAGAAGAGAAAGAATGCCGCGAATGTCATACCGAGCATCAGGGCAGAAATGCGAAGATCGTGATCATGGATCCCAAGACCTTCGATCATGAGAAGACGGACTTCCCTTTGCGTAACGCACATAAAAAACCGGAAAAAATAAAGTGCACCGATTGTCACGACGCCAAAAAGAAATATCGCGAAGCACCTTCGGCCTGTAATGATTGCCACCGCAAGGATGACAAGCACAAGGGCAGCCTGGGCACCGATTGTAAAAATTGCCATAACGATAAGAGCTGGAAAGAAACCAAGTTCGATCACAGCCGCGAAAAAACCCGTTTCGCACTCACGGGCAAACACGTCGAGGTGAAATGCAGCAAGTGCCATGCCGACCCGGCCAAATACAAAGGAGCGCCACACGAATGCGTATCCTGCCACCTGAAGGCCGATAAGCATAAGGGCCAATACGGCAAGAAATGCGAAACCTGCCATACCGATAAAGACTGGAAGAAAATTGAATTCGATCATGACACCGAAACGAAATTCAAGTTGCTGGGCAAACATGAATCGGTAAAGTGCGTGGCATGCCATAAGAACCCGCTTTACTCCAAGGAGAGGGAGAAGAAGACTCCGACTACCTGTATCGGCTGTCACCGCAAGGACGACGTGCATAAAGGCGGCTTGGGCGCGAAATGTGAAACTTGCCATACCGAGGAAAAATGGAAAACTGCCAAATTCGATCATGACAAGGACACCAAATTCCCGCTGTATGGCAAGCACGAGACGACCAAGTGCGATGCCTGCCACACGCCCGCGTTAAAGGAAAAGAACGCAAAGCTCGCGACCACCTGCGTCGGTTGCCACAAGATAGACGACAAGCACAAGGAGTCGTTTGGGGCGAAATGCGAGTCGTGCCACAAAGAGAAAGACTGGAAAACGTTGGTCTTCGATCACGCGCGGGATGCAAAATATGCCTTAAAGGGCAAGCACGAGAAGGCTAAATGCACCAGCTGCCATACCGGCAAGCTGTATCAGCCGCCCAAGCTGGCCCAGGATTGCTACTCCTGCCACAAGAAGGACGATGTCCACAAGGACAAGCTGGGCAAGAAGTGCGAGACCTGCCATAGCGAAAAAGATTGGAAAGAGGCCAAGTTTGACCATGGTCGCGCGCGCTTCCCGCTGCTGGGCATACATGTGAAAGTGGAATGCAAAAAATGCCACCAGACACAGCTTTACCGCGACGCTCCATCCGATTGTTTTGCATGCCATAAAAAGGATGACGACAATGTGCACAAGCGTCGTTTGGGCAAGAAGTGTGAATCGTGCCATAACGCGCGGTCCTGGAAGGCATGGGATTTCGATCACGATAAGCGCACCAAATTCAAGCTCGATGGCGGCCACAAGAAGCCTAATTGCAACGCTTGCCATAAAAAAGAAATGGATGATCGCGTTATTACGCCCAAGACGTGTGACGGTTGCCATGACAATGATGACGTGCATCGCGGCGAGTTCGGTCCGCTATGCGATCGTTGTCATGTCACCAAGGATTTCCGCACGCTCCGTATAGGCACGCAGCGCGGCAAATAGCCCTAATTTCTGGAGGGGTTATGAGTGGGATGTTGGCTGCCGCTCGTCCTAATTATTTAACCGCCGATCTATAAAATTTTGCCGCTTGTTTGCAGGAACGATGACTGGACGAACGGATTTTCGGTAGCCTTGAATTTCTGATAAATTGCCCGCCGAACTGCAGCAATTGGAACTCATAGCCTGATCTGTAGTCTAGTCTAGCCCGGATTTGGAGCGATACAGGCTCTTCGGCATGAGGAATAGCGAATCAAGATTCATTAAATTGCCACAACAGGAGTGGAAAATGAATGACCATAAAAAAGAATATGAGGTAAATAAAATGTTGAATCGCACGCGTTGGTCGAAGTGGATTAGGGCAATATTCATATTGCCCCTGCTTGTCATGATGCATCTTTCCTGGGCCGAGACTACCGGTTCTGGCACAGCAAAACCTGCGGTGCTGGGTGAAATAAAATTCGATCACAGCAAGACCGGTTTTAATCTTACCGGTGCTCATATCCTGGCGCGTTGCGCATCCTGCCATGTCGATGGCGTGTTCAAGGGAACGCCACGGGATTGCTCCAGTTGCCACGTGGCCGGGAACCGCATGGGGGCGCAATCAAAAACGTCCAAGCACGTCGTGACAGTTGCACCGTGCGAGCGGTGCCATCAAAGCACCGCGTGGACGCCGGTGGTTTTCAACCATGTTGGTTTGGCGCCGGGTTTTTGCCTGATTTGTCACAACGGCACTGCGGCAACCGGCAAGCCAAGCGGGCACGTAGTCACCACCGACTCATGTGATGCCTGCCACAAAACCGTAGCCTGGAAACCGCTGGCGGCTGGCGGCATGCCGGCGAATCACCTGCCTACCACGCAGACTTGCTCGCTTTGCCATAGCACCGGCTTTGGTGCGAATTCGGGAGTGATGAGCCACGCGGGCATAATCAATGGCTGCGCGACCTGCCATAACGGGGCAACTTACGCCGTTGGCATGAAACCGGTATCCATGCCGACCAACCATCTGCCGACCAGCATGCCGTGCGAGACCTGCCACTCGTCGACCAACTTCACCACATTCCTGTTGCCCACTTCTGCGGCGATGATGAACCACGCCGGGATCGTCAGCAACTGCGCGCAGTGCCACAACGGCCAGGTTTTTGCCGGAGTGACGCCGCTGTCCAAGCCATCGACCCATTTGCTGACGAGTTCGCCGTGCGAGAATTGCCATACCTCGACGTCGACCTTCCTGGTGATGAACTTGACGACTCCGCCGATGGGTCATCTGCCGACGACATCGCCATGTTCGACCTGTCATGGTGTCGGCGCCGCGTTCCTGCCAGGCGTGATGACCCATACCGGCATCATGGGTGGTTGTGCCAGTTGCCACAACGGCCAGGTGTTTACCGGTGTAACTCCGGTAGCCAAGCCGGTGAACCACCTGCCGACCAGCGCGCCTTGCGAGACCTGTCACTCGACTAGCAGTACTGCAGTCGGTGGCTTTGCCGGGACGACGATGAAGCATACCGGCATCGTCAGCGGTTGTACCAACTGCCACAACGGCCAGAGCTTTTTCGGCGTGACTCCGCCCCTGCCGGTGTCCAAGGCGACCAACCACATTCCGACCAGCATGTCGTGCGAGACCTGCCACACTTCGACCTTGTCGTTCGCGGGTACGGGGATGAATCACGCAGGCATTGTTGATAACTGCATGCGTTGCCACTACGACGGCCCACCAGCGTCCTTCCAAGGTGTGATGCCGTTGTCAACCAGCTCCTTTGCGAGCCACCCCCTGAAAGCAACGTGGTCGCCGTATACGGACTGCTCGGGTTGCCACAAGTCGACCGCAACTTTTTCGGGCGCTGCGGCTATGCCTGCGAATCACCTGCCGACGACACAGCCGTGCTCACTCTGCCATGCTTCGTTTGGAGTGAATTCTGGGGTGATGAACCATGCGGGCATAGGCAGCGGCTGCACGACTTGTCATAATGGTCAGGTCTTTTACGGTGTGACGCCGGTAGCCAAGCCGGTGAACCATCTGCCGACCAGTGCGGCGTGCGAGACCTGCCACTCGACGACGAAATTTACCCAGCCCGGCGGATTCGGCGGCACGGTGATGAGCCACACCGGCATCGCCAGCGGTTGCACCAACTGCCACAACGGTCAGGCTTTCTATGGAGTGACGCCGGTGGCCAAACCTGCAACTCACGTGCCGACCACGATGTCGTGCGAGACCTGCCATTCGACGACCGTGTTTACGATACCCGGCGGGTTCGGCGGTACGCAGATGAAACACACCGGCATCGTGAATAATTGCGCGACTTGCCACAACACCGGGATGAGCTGGTATGGCGTGACGATGGCGACCAAGCTGACGACACATATCCCGACCTCTCAGGCCTGCGAGTTGTGCCATTCGACCAGCAACTTCACCACGTTCTCCGGGACGGCGATGAACCACGCGGGCATTGCTGGCAATTGCATACAATGCCATGCCAATGGTACTCCCCTATCCTTCCAGGGGCTGACACCACCGCAGCCACTTTCGACCAGTTCCTATCCTGGCCATCCACTTGCCTCAACGTGGCCGACCACCGACTGTTCAGGTTGTCATAAATCGACGACGAGTTTCTATTCTGCCGGCGTGATGCCGCCGAACCACATCCCGACGACCCAGGTATGCACGCTTTGTCATGCCAGTTTTGGCCTTGGTTCGGGATTGATGAAGCATACCGGCATCGTCAGCGGTTGTACCACTTGCCACAACGGCCAGGTGTTCTTTGGTGTGACGCCGGTATCCAAACCGGTGAGTCATCTGCCGACCAGCATGGCATGCGAGACCTGCCATTCACCGACCAGCATCACGATTCCCGGCGGATTCGCCGGTGGCGTGATGAACCATACCGGCATCGTCAGCGGCTGCACCAACTGCCACAACGGCCAGGCTTTCGCCGGTGTAACACCTGTGACCAAGCCTGCGACCCATGTACCGACCGCGCTGGCCTGCGAGACTTGCCACTCGACTACCAATTTCGTGTCGTTCCTGGTGACCACGCAACCGGTTATGAATCACACTGGCATCACCAATAACTGCGCTCAATGCCATAATACCGGCATGAGCTGGTATGGCGTGCTCCTGAAAACCAAGACGGCGACGCACCTGCCGACCAGCCTGTCTTGCGAGACCTGTCACTCGCCGACGAACTTCACCACGTTCTCGGGAACGGCGATGAACCACACCACCATCGTCAATAACTGCGCGCAATGCCACAGCGGCACCACTTACGACGTGGGCATGACGCCGGTGTTCAAGTCGGCCAAGCACATTCCTTATGCGACGACTTTGACAGGGGGCGCTTCCATGACCTGTGAATTCTGTCATAGCCCGACGGTCTTTACTTCGTTCATGACGGGAACCGTGTCATCGGTGACCATGCACAATGGCACCACAGGTGGCGGGGCTTGCTATACCTGCCACAAGTCCCCGAATGCCTGGTCGGCCACCAACATGCAAACCAAGACGCATAACTCGACTTCCTTGACCAAGGATTGCTCTAGTTCTGGTTGCCACAGGCCATTGGGGAATACGGGTACAGCATATGTGAACTGGAACTAGCGTTCAGCGCAGGTATTGCACGAAGGCCGCCTGTGGCGGCCTTCTGGTTTGATGAGCCAGCGCGTTTGGCAGGATTATTTCACCGCAGCATGCGGATCAATTATTATAGTGTCTTGCTGCGCGAACCCAAGTGGGAATGCCTGCAGGAAGCTGACATTGCGTTTCGACAACGGGTTGATGTGTGAATAAACATGTGGAGCAGAGATTGAAAGTAAGTAACACAATACAAACCATGCTTGACCATTTTCGCTCTATCGCTTTGTTGACGATAGCCTTGTTGACGGTCGCGGCAACATCGGCTCATGCCCAGATAATCGATCGCATCGAGATCAAGCGCGCTGGTGATGAGGCGGAGATACGCATTGCTTTCGTTACCCAGATTCAATATCTGCGCGATGCGTCGCTGAAGAACGGCGATATCAGGGTTTACTTTAATCTGCTGGGGGTCGATGCGCTGGATCCGCGGCTGGTTCCGGAGAACAAGGAAGCCCCCCCTTCAGATATTGCACCGCATTTTTCGGTTGCTTATCCGGAACTGGATTCGTCGCTCTCCGTCAGCTTTGGCAAGGTGGTCGAATATCGCGTTCGCCCCGGTAAAGACGGGCGCAGCATCAGCATTTTTACGCCTGCGCTCAAGCCGAAAAACGAACCTGAATCCAAGGTGGCGCCTGCTGTGGCCGCGCCGACAGCTGCTGTTGCGGCAGCTGCCGGCGCGGCAGCAACATCCGCGATTGCCGCTCCGGCGACGGTTGTCGGCGGGGTTCTGCCTTCGGGCGCGGTGACCTCTCGTCAAGCCGAGCCGGTCACAACCCCGCCAGCATCAGCAGCGCAGCCCCAGGCTACCCCAACGCCCTCTCAGCCGGAAGCTGTTATTCCACCGGCATCTCCTCCACCAGTTGTGACGGAGCTAGCGCAGCCTGAGGGAGCGCTACGCCCCGTGGAGGACATCGAGCGTGAGGCCCAGCAGTTGATCGGCAGTGCTCGCTATGCGTTGCAGAATGATCGTCCGGAGATTGCGATTGCAACCTTGAACCAGCTGCTGAATTTACCGCCGAACAAACAATCGCAGTCCGCGCAGGCGTTGATCGGCGAGGCGTGGGAAAAGCATGGAGAGCCCGACAAGGCGCGCGCGGAGTATGAGTTGTATCTGAAGCTTTATCCGGATGCGGCCGATACCAAACAGGTGAAGGAACGTCTGGCGCGCTTGCCCGCCAAGGGGGCAGCCAAGCCAGTGCAGGAGGCGGTTGCCAAGCCTAAATATACCGAAGAGAAAATGACGGTTTATGGTGGTCTTTCCCAATATTTTTACAAAGGGATGTCGCATACGGATTCGCTGATCATGAGCGGTGCAACCACCACAGCGACATCGTTGGATAGACAGGATCAATCGCAATTGCTTTCGATGCTGGATGTGACCGGGCGCAAGCGCACCGAAACCGTAGATACGCGGCTGGTGATGCGCGATAGTTACAACGCGAATTTTCTGCCCGGTCAGATGAGCTATAACCGTCTCGATACGGCTTACATCGAGCAGAGCTCGCGCGAGCATACTTATACGTATCGGTTGGGCAGGCAAACAGGAACGGGCGGCGGTGTGCCAGGGCGCTTTGATGGCGCATTTGCGGGCTACAGTTTTAATTCCGTTGTCCGCGTGAATGGCGTCGTGGGCGTTCCGACGGAGTTTACCAGCGGCGGTCCCAGCGCGGGCACCAGCAAATCTTTTACCGGCATGAGTGTCGACATTACCCGAGCTCCTGAACAATTGAGCGGCAGCGCCTATCTGATACAGCAGAAGGTGAACGGTGTAGTGGATAGGCGAGCCGTTGGGGGTGACGTGCGCTATGCCGATGCGCAGCGTAATTTGATGGGGCTGGCTGAGTACGACACCATTTTCAGGGAAATGAATCTGGCAATGCTCCAGGGGAACTGGAACATGCCGGATAGCACCAATTACAACATGCTGCTGGATCGCCGCAGATCGCCGCCGCTGCAGTTGAGCAACGCTTTAATGGGGCAGCCCGTACAATCGGTAGCGGACTTGCTGCAATCAGGGGTGGCTATGGACACAGTCATAGCGGATGCCAAGGCGTTGAGCCCGATATCCAACATGTTCGCGATAGGCATGAATCGCCCCTATTCTTCGCGCCTGAGGGTGGGCGGCGATTTTCGCGTCAGCAATGTGTCCGGGACCGGGGCGACGATACAAACCAATCAGCCAGCTACGGACGGGAGCGGGAATACCTATACCTATTCGGTGCAGGCGACCGGAAATGGCTTGTTTCAGGAAAATGATTTCGGCGTAGTGAGCGCAGCCTATACCAGTTCAAAAAACTATAAAGGCCAGTCGTTATCATTCACCCAGGTAGAGACATTCAGGCAATACTGGCGGCTGGACATGTTGTTGATGCTATACAGCCAGGCGGATAATCTGGGTACCAATCAAACCCAGATCAGGCCCAGCCTGAAGCTGAATTATCGCGTCAAAGACAATGTCAATCTGGAAGGCGAAATTGGTGTTGAAAATATCCATGTCAGCAGCGCAATCCAGGATGACAGGACGCAGCGCAGGTACTTCTACCTTGGCTATCGCTGGGACTTCCACTAGCGTTGCACTGTTGATTAAACTTGATGGAGTTATCGAGCAAGTCCTTTGTGGGAGCGGCTTTAGCCGCGATGTGGACAGTAAACTCGAGCGACCAATCGCGGCTAAAGCCGCTCCCACTGGAGAAGTTAAGTTCCAAACAGAATGCAACACTACACTAGCTGGTCAGCGCTTTTTTTCGTAGACGACAAAGTGATAGGAATGCGGGTTTTTCTCGTCCGGTGCATGGCTTGCACGCCCGGTTTCCTGCCACAACGCGTAGTCCAGTTCGGTGAAATGCGCGTCGCCTGAAATGTCTGCATCGATTTCAGTCAGGTAGATGCGGTCGGCAAGTTTGACCGCCTGGCGGTAAAGCTCAGCACCGCCGATCACAAAAATTTCCTCATCGTTCCCACATGCCGCGAGTGCCGCTTCCAGCGAGTTCACTACAATCACGCCAGGAATGGAATAATCCGCATTGCGCGAGACCACCACCGAGGTGCGGCCCGGCAACGGTTTGCCGATAGACTCATAGGTCTTGCGGCCCATCACGATATGATGCCCCATCGTCAGGGTCTTGAAATGTTTCAGATCGGCTGGCAGATGCCAGGGCAGCGTGTTGTTCGCGCCTATGGTGCGGTTTCGCGCCATGGCAACTACGATTGAAATTCGAGGCGTCATACAGCTACTGGCGCCTTGATCGTTGGATGCGGATCGTAGCCTTCCAGCGTGAAGTCCTCGAATTTGAAACCGAAAATATCTTTTACTTTCGGATTGATCTTTATCGTCGGCAACGCACGCGGCTTGCGCGACAATTGCAAAGCCGTCTGCTCCATATGGTTTGAATAGAGGTGCGCATCGCCGAAGGTGTGCACGAAGTCTCCGGGTTCCAGTCCGCAAACCTGCGCGACCATCATCGTCAGCAGCGCGTAGGATGCGATGTTGAACGGCACCCCGAGAAAGATGTCGGCGCTACGCTGGTATAGCTGGCAGGACAGCTTGCCCGCCTGTCCCGAGCCTGTCGAAGGAGCGACGTAGAACTGAAAGAACGCATGACAGGGCGCGAGCGCCATCTGGTCGAGTTCGCCGACGTTCCAGGCCGACACAATCAGGCGGCGCGAATCGGGATTCTTCTTGATCTGCGCGATCACGTCGGAAATCTGATCGACGGTTCGTCCGTCAACTGTCGCCCACGAACGCCATTGCTTGCCGTATACCGGGCCGAGATTGCCGTTTTCGTCGGCCCACTCGTCCCAGATTTTGACACCGTTGTCTTTGAGATATTTGATGTTGGTGCTGCCCTGCAGAAACCACAGCAGTTCGTGCACGATGGATTTCATGTGGCATTTCTTGGTGGTGACCAGCGGGAAGCCTTGCGCAAGGTCGAAGCGCATCTGGTAGCCGAACACGCTGGTCGTGCCTGTGCCGGTGCGGTCGGATTTTTTTGTGCCGTGGTCCAGCACGTGCTGCATCAAATCTAAATATTGGCGCATAGAGTCAGAGTTTTTTATCCGCAGATTACGCAGATTTCACAGATTGGATTTGCCGAGATTACGGGAGGTTGAGGCATGAGATTGGGGTTTAAATCTGCGTCAATCTGGGTAATCTGCGGACAAAATGTTTTTTCGGCGATAATGATATAACTCATCATTTATCGAGGATGTAATGCTAGCACAACTGACCGCCACACTGCCCTTGCCAAAAGCCATTATTGCAACCCACCTGTTGGTGCTAATGCCAAAAGGCAAAGCGCTGCCCAAGGATGTTCCGCATGGCGATTTACTCGCCGCCGTGTTGCAGCGGCGCGACATGAAAGCCGACGAGCTGGCCAAGACGCCGGTCAGCGCAAACGCGGGCAATGGCGCGCTGGTGGCATGGGCGATGCTGGATGCCGACCAGGAAGCGTTCGCGCAGCAGGTGCAGGTGCGCAAGACCTTGCAGCTGCTGTTGGGAGAAAATCCCAAATCTTTGAGCATCGCGGTGCTGGGCGATCAAGCGCAGCGCAAGCGTGCCGCCGAGCTGGCGGTGTATGGCGCATGGGTGAACGGCGCGCTGCTGCCGGTGCACAAGAAAAAAGACGAGCGCAAGCCGTTGCAAAAAATTGAGCTGTATGGCGACGGAGACAAAAAATCGTTCGATGGTCTTAAGGCGCAGGCGGCGGGCAACCTGCTGTGCCGCGAGCTGACGATCACTCCGCCGAACGAACTGACGCCGGGGCAATTCCGCGCGCGCATCAGCAAGCTGGCGCAACAGCAGGGCTGGAAACACGAAGAGTTCGATATGAAGGCGCTGCGCAAGATGGGCGCGGGAGCGTTCGTTGCGGTGGCGCAGGGCAGCGAGCCCGAAGATGCCGCCATCGTGCATCTGACCTACAAACACCCGAAGGCGAAACAGACCGTTGCGCTGGTCGGCAAGGGCATCTGTTTCGATACCGGCGGGCACAACCTCAAGCCGTCGCGCTACATGCACAACATGCACGAGGACATGAACGGCTCGGCGGTGGCTCTCGGTATCCTGCTTGCCGCGACGCAGAGCAAGCTGGCGGTGAACATAGACTGCTGGCTGGCGCTGGCGCAAAACCACATCAGCCCCAAGGCGTACAAACAAAACGATATCGTGAGGGCACTCAACGGCACGACGATAGAGGTGATGCACACCGATGCCGAGGGGCGCATGGTGCTGGCCGATACGCTGACGTTAGCTTCGCGCGCCAAACCGGACATGATGATAGATTTCGCCACGCTCACCGGCAGCATGGCAGTGGCACTGGGCGCCCGTTACTCCGGGGTACTGGGCAACCGCGACGAGCTGGTGCAGCGCGCGGTGAGCGTCGGCAAGCAGAGCGGCGAACGCCTGTGCGCCTTTCCGCTGGACGAAGATTACGAGGCCGCGCTGGATTCCAAAGTGGCCGACATCAAGCAATGCATCTTGGATGGCGAAGCCGATCACATTCTCGCCACGCGCTTCCTCAAGCGTTTTGTCGAACATGACGTGCCGTGGCTGCACGTCGATCTTTCCGCCTGCCGTTGCGAAGGCGGGCTGGGCAGTATCGCGGGCGATGTAACGGGATTCGGTGTGATCTGGGGGCTGCGGATGTTGCAAGGCAAGTAAAATTAGAGGTGACGCGATCATGCCCACCCGCATATGTTTCATCCGCCACGGCGAGACCGATTGGAACGCGACCAAGCGCATCCAGGGGCAGGCGGATATTCCATTGAACGAGACCGGTCGCGCGCAGGCGCAGGCGATGGCTTTAAACGTGGCGCATGATGAGTTTTCTGCGGTCTATAGCAGCGACCTGATCCGTGCCGTTGATACCGCGCAGATGGTCGCGGTAAGGCGGGGCCTTGAAATCCATCAACTGCCGCAACTGCGCGAGCGCCACTTCGGGATATTCCAGGGCATCACGGCGGATGAGGGGGCGCGGCGTTATGCCCAGGCTTACGCGCATTACAAGGCGCGAGATGTAGACTATGATTTTGAAACAGGCGAGAGCCTGAGAGATTTTGCAAGGCGCGTCTATGAGGCGGTCGAGTTGATGACGCGACATCACCGCAATCAGGCTATCGTCGCGATCTGTCATGCCGGCGTGCTTGACATCGTTTACCGCAAGGCCACCGGCAGGCCGTTGCAAGCCCCGCGCGATTTTCCTATTCGCAACTGCGCGCTCAACTGGTTTCGCTGCGATGATCATGGCGGCGATGAACGGCGCTGGCATCTGGAGGCATGGGATAACCACCCATACCTCGCCCAGGTACCGATCGAATCAGTAGAGTAAAGGGCATTTCAAAAAATCCACATTTCATCCCAACTACTGTGTTGCGAAAAACATTTCTTGCTTACATATCATACATATGCGGCGCGGCGAAATTTTTTTCGCGCCTTGTATTTGGGCGAACTCTGAATTTTTAGAAGTGCCCTAAAGCTGCTCGATTCATTCGGTCACTTTCGGCAGCCAAGGCCGCACGGCTTGTTCCGACCACTCCCACAATTGTTGCGCCAAACGCCGATCCAGTGCCAGCGCTGCGGGCGAGACGGCAGCGCAGTTGTCGAAGTATTTGCCGGATACGTCCTTGATGCCGGATGAGATGGCGAGATACACCGGGGTACGCGCACCATGGGCAACGGTATCTCCCGCGATATCAAAAGCGGCGTGCAGCAGTTTGGTGGAAATCACGCCCGGATGCAGGCCGTTGGAGCAAAGCCACGGTTCGCGTCGTGCCAGGTGATTGGCGAACAGCAGATTGGCCAGCTTGGAATTTGCATAGGCTTGATAACCATCGAAGCGGCGCTCGCAGTTCAGGTTGTCGAATTCGATGCGACCTCCCGCATGCACCATGGAACTGACCGTGATTACGCGCGGCCCCGTCGATTTTTTAAGCAGCGGCAGCAATAGATTGGTGAGCAGGAAATGCGCGAGGTGGTTTACCGCCAGCGTTATCTCAAAGCCGTCTCGGGAGAGTTTGCGCCCGGTCATGTACACCCCGGCATTGTTGATCAGCACATCCAGTCGCGGCTGCCGCGCCGCGAGCTCATGCGCCATGCGCGCAACTGCAGTGAGATCGGCCAGGTCGGCATGTACGGTTTGCAGCACGGCATTCGGTGCGGTACGCCGGATTACATCTCGGGCGCGCAGCACTCTTTCTTCGCTGCGACCATGCAACACGATTTCATGTCCCGACCTTGCCAGTTCTTGTGCAGTTTCAAGACCGATGCCGTCGGTCGCGCCGGTGATGAGGATGGTTTTCATGATCAGCGAAGGCTTTCAAAGCCGGTGTAATTGCCCTGATCCGGTTCGACTTCAACACGTTCCACTTGCGCAAATTCCGGGCCGCGATGCGCCCAGCGCACGATGGCATCGACGGCGGCGGCATCGCCCTGCACGGCAGCCTCCACTGCGCCATCGCTGCGGTTGCGCACCCAGCCTGTGATGCCCAGCCTTTGCGCTTCGCGGCGCATCGAGTCGCGGAAGAACACGCCCTGCACGCGACCGTGGATGATGAGTCGTAGTGTCTGCTTTGATTTTTCTTGAGCGGCCATCGGTTTAAAGGGTGGAGCAAACTTTGCAGGATCGGATAGCAATTCCAGCCAGATTAGCCAGACAACTGTAATGCCCACTCTACCAATATTGCATTGGGTAAGAAAACTGTAAGGTTCAGCGGCTACCATAAACAACAGTGCAGGAAATGTAAACACCATTGCAATTGGGCAGCGGTAGCTATCCAACTGAAACATGAAGCCAACTGAGATACGAAGAAATTCTGGATAATGAGCAACGAGCATGAAAAATAGAATGTTGATTGCTGTGGCCGCCGTGTTTTGCCTGCTAGGTTTAAGCAGTTGCGGCGGCGGGAGCGGAAGTAGCAAAGGCAGCGCTGTTTCTGTTAATGCTACAGCCACCACCACAGCACAAAGCTTAACGGTTGGAACGGCAATGGCCAGCTTTTCGCCATTAACCCCCAGCGGTGGCGCATTGCCGTATACCTACAGCTATACCGGCACATTGCCCGCGGGGCTAAACTTCAGCGCCACAACTGGTGTAGTGTCGGGCACACCCACCTCCACCTATGCGACGGCGAGCCTGATCTTCTCGGTCAAGGATGCCAACAATATCGTGTCGAACACGACCAGTACCGTGCTCTTTACCGTGGGCGCGGCCTCAGCCAATATTGTTGCGACAGCGACAACCACACCACAAAATTTGACTGTTGGAACGGCAATGGCCAGCTTCTCGCCATTAACCCCCAGCGGTGGCACATTGCCGTATACCTACAGCTACATAGGCACGTTGCCGACGGGGTTGAGCTTTAACACCGCTACCGGTGCGGTGACAGGGACGCCTGCCGGTACCTATGCAACGGCGAGCCTGATCTTTTTGGTCAGGGATGCGAATAATGTTGTGGCCAGCACGACCAGTACCGTGCTCTTTACCGTGGGCGCGGCCTCCGCCAATATTGTTGCGACAGCGACAACTACACCACAAAATTTGACCGTTGGAACGGCAATGGCCAGTTTCTCGCCTTTAGTCCCCAGCGGTGGCGTATTGCCGTATACCTACAGCTACATAGGGACGTTGCCGACGGGGTTGAGCTTTAACGCCGCTACTGGTGCGGTGACCGGTACGCCAACTGCTCCCTATGCAACGGCGAGCCTGATCTTCTCGGTCAAGGATGCCAATAATGTCGTGGCCAGCACGACCAGTACCGTGCTCTTTACCGTGGGCGCGGCCTCGACCAATGTTGTTGCGATCGCCACTACCACTGCACAGAATCTGACGGCTGGCACGGCAATGGCCAGCTTCTTGCCCTTAACCCCCAGCGGGGGGGTATTGCCGTATACCTACAGCTATACCGGCACATTGCCGACGGGGTTGAGCTTTAGCGCCAGTACCGGCGCGGTGACGGGGACGCCTGCCGTTGCCTATGCCGCAGCGAACCTGGTTTTTTCGGTCAAGGACGCCAACAATGTGGTGGCAAGCACGACCAGCACCGTGAGCTTTAGCGTAGTTCCCGCGCCTGTTGCGGCGACAGATCTGGATGCGTTTAACGCAGGCTACGCCGCATACCTCGCCAAGGATTATGCGGGAGCTGCGGTTAAATTCGATGCGATGATTCTTGCATACCCGAACAGTACCCTGCTCGGTTCGGCCTATTATTACCTGGGCAAAAGCCTCTACCACTTGAACGATTTATCCGGAGCCATCGCGAAATTCGACATGGTGCTGAATCATTACCCGTCCAACTCTTTTGTAGATCATGCGCTGTTCTGGAAGGGCAAGAGCGTGCAAAAGCAAGGAAAAATTCAATTCGCAGCCGGGAACCTGACTGGTGCGGCAACCCTGTTTGCGAATGCGCGAACCATCTATCTGCTGGTGATCAGCGGCTATCCGAGTACTACCCTGGTGCCCGATTGCCGCTATGAGATCGCCCTGACTTACTTCGACGAGAAGAGATACGCTGAAGCCCTGCCTTTGTTTCAGGCGGTTCTGACCAACTATCCGGCTGCGACCATAGCCGATGGCGCACAGTATCACTACGCGCGTTCTATCCACGCGCTGGCGCATGCCGCCGTAGCGGGTTATTCCTTTACACAGGCGCGCACCGAGTACGGCAAGTTGATGACAGGCTACCCTGCCAGCATGTGGGTCGACCATGCACAGTATCAAATAGGCAAGACGTATTATGATGAAACCAACTACAGCACCGCGCTGGTGGAGCTGAACAAGGTGTTGACGAATTACCCGGCGTCGACCGTTGCCGATGGGGCGCAGTACTATATAGCACGCTCGATGCACGCTCTTGCACTCACTGTGCCGCCGCCCTATACCCTGCAGCAGGCGCGTGACGAATACGGCAAGATGAAGAACTATCCCCTCAGTATCTTTGTCGATAATGCCGCGTTCTATGCGGCGTTCACCTATCACGACGCTACACAGTGCACGCTTGAGCTTACAGCTTTGAAGGCCTTTGTGGCAGCGTATCCGCTCAGTACCTTTGTGGCATCCGCCAACACTCATATCGGCGATCTTGCCCTCATTCCACCCGTGACACATACGGCCTGTATTCCATAGCATGGTGAGCATGACTGAATATCGCTGCAATCACCGGAGACAGCTTTTCCGGAAAAGTCGTATATGTCTTTTTGCATTGCTAAATTCTGATGACAAGCAATAATTCCGGTGGAATTCGGCGCAACGTATACCTCCTGGTACTCGCCATCATGGTGTTGCTGCCGGTGAGCGTGGCCGCTTATAAGCTTTATGTTCTCGATTATCCCTTGGCGGGATTGATTCCGACAACATCGTATAAAGTTGAAGTCAGCATGCAGGTTGACGGTCATGGCGAAGATATCAGCATTCATACTTATCTCCCTAAAACCGATTCGCGCCAAACCATCGACAACGAGCTGAATTCTTCCGGCATTTTCACTTCGGAACTGAAGTCTGATCCGCTTAACCGCGAGGTGTTCTGGAAGGCCGAGAATGTGCGCGGTCAGCAAGGGGTGCTGTACACATATACGGTGCATTCACGCCATGTGCAATTTAACATTCCCTCAGACCTGCCTATCCCCGATTCTTATCCAGCGGTGCTTGCCCCTTATCTCGCGGACGAGCCCGGCCTGCAGCGGGATGATCCGCAGATCGCAGCCGCGTTGCGCAAAATCGTCCCGGCAGAAAAACCGACGATACTGGATGCGCTAACACGTATTCACCGCCACTTGCAGGACAATCTGGCCAACCGGAATTTTTCCGGTTACACCGACGCATTGACGGCGCTCAAGCTGGGTGAGGCAAGCTGCAATGGCAAAAGCCGTTTATTTGTTTCTATGGCGCGCAAGCTGAATATCCCGGCCCGCCTGGTGGGCGGGCTGATCATGCAGCAGGGCAGCAAGCGCACCACCCACCAATGGGTAGAAATTTATGTAAACGGCTACTGGGTGCCGTTCGATACCATCAACGATCACTTTGCCGAAATTCCCGCGCATTATCTGACGCTCTACTATGGCGATCTGGCTTTGTTCAAGCACACCTCGAATGTTAACTTCCAGTATTTCTTCAACGTCACCAAACAACTGGTGCAGCAGCGCGATGTGCAGAACGCGCTGAGCCAGTCGATGCTGAACGTCACCAATTTTTACGCGTTCTTCGAGCGGATCGGCATTCCGCAGAACCTGCTCAAGATACTGCTGATGCTGCCGCTCGGCGCGCTGGTGACCGTGGTGTTCCGCAATGTGATCGGTTTGGAGACGTTCGGCACCTTCCTTCCGGCGCTGATCGCCTCGGCGGCGCGCGATACCGGATTGATGTGGGGCATCGCCGGTTTTCTGATGATCATTCTGGTGTCGGCGCTGGTGCGCAGGGCGCTCGACTGGCTGCAATTGCTGCATTCGCCCAAGATGGCCATCATGCTGACCACTGTGGTCATCGTGATGATGGCGATCACGGTGGGCGGTGTGCAACTCGGCTTGTTCGAACTGGCGCACATGACCCTGTTCCCGATCGCAATATTGGCGATCACCGCCGAACGCGTTGCGCTGATGGAGGCCGAGCAGGGCGCGATGAAAGTCGCGAACATCACTTTCATGACGCTCATCGTGATCGCCGCCTGCTATGCGGTGATGGAATCGTTGTTCATGCAGAGCCTGATACTCGCCTTCCCCGAATTGCTGCTGGTGGTGATCGCGCTGAATCTTTGGCTGGGCAAGTGGATAGGCATCCGGGTATTGGAATTTGTGCGTTTCCGCCGCTTGATCATGAGTCCGCAGGAAGCGGCCGGCAGGACATGAAATTGCTGCGGGAATTTTTTTCGCGGATGAGCGATACGCGCGCGCGCGCCGCTACCGTGCTGTCGATGAACCGGCGCAACCTGCATTACATCTACACGCGCAACCAGCGCAAACATTTCCCGCTGGCGGACGACAAGCTGCTCGCCAAAGAAATTCTGGTCGCGGCAGGCGTGCGCATGCCTGAGACCTATCTCACCTACAGCTATTTTTACGAGCTGCGCAATCTGGAGCGCGAGCTCGGTGCATACCATGACTTCGTCATCAAGCCGGCGCAAGGCAGCGGCGGCAACGGCATCATCGTGATCGTGGGGCGCAGCGGCAGTGACTGGCTGGGCATCAGCGGAAAGATTTATACCCTGTACGATTTGCAAAAACATATCTCGGACATCATATTCGGTATTTATTCTTTCGATCTGGGCGACCGCGCCATCATCGAAAGCCGCATCACGCAACATGCCGAGATGCAGGAGCTAAGCCCGCTCGGGCTGGCCGATGTGCGCGTCATCATGTGCGACGATATCCCGGTCATGTCGATGACACGCATTCCGACCCGCCAATCCGACGGCAAGGCGAATTTGCATCAGGGCGCGCTCGGCGTTGCAATAGATATCGTCACCGGCATCACCACGCATGGACGTTTTTTGGGCCAGCCCATAGTCAACCATCCGGACAGCGGCATACACCTGATAGGCCGCGCTTTGCCGTATTGGCCGGAGGTCATCGAGCTTGCGCGGCTAGCGGCGCGGTCGGTGCCGCTCAAATATCTGGGCGTGGACATTTCGATTTCGCCGGACGGTCCGCAACTGCTTGAAATCAACGTCAGGCCGGGGCTGGAAATACAGAATGTGAATGAGCGCGGCATGTTGTCGATACTCCAGGCCATGACGATGCAGGGGAGTGACGATGAGCAATAACGGCTCACTATGGATGCGGCTGTTCCGGGAAAGTTTTGTACCCGTGATTATCGTGATTCTGGGCATCTTCCTGATGCTGTTGTATGTGCAGTTTCGCGCCGAGTACGATGCGCGCAGGGTGATCGTCATCGATATCCCTGCGGAGGCGGCATCGGTGCTTGAAGGAGATGCGTCTGAAGCAGCGGATACCACGGGGGGCTCAGAGCATGAAGCATCCGGCGCGGCAGATCCCGAGCAGCAACGCGCACGCGCGTTGATGGCCCAGAAAAATTGGCCGGAAGCCGAGAAGCTCTACCTGGGCATTCTGGCGCGCCAGCGTAGCTCGCGCGCGCTCAAGGATCTCGGTATTTTATATTTGAAGAAAGGCGAGCTGCCGCGCGCGCTCGAATATTTCAACAAGGCGGTCGCCGCCAATCCGGCGGACACCAGCGCATTGTTCAATCGCGCGCGGGCGCTTGCCCGCAGCGGACGCACGCGCGAAGCGATCGATGGCTACCGCGCGTTGATGGCCAAGCAGCCGAATCATTTCGCCGGGCAATACAATCTGGCGGAACTGTTAATCAAGCAGGGCGACAAGGTGGCCGGCGCGGCGGCGATGGAGGCGGCCGCAAAATTGGGCAGCGGCAGCCACAAGGCGAATGCGCTGTATAGCTTGGGGCAGGTGCGGCACGAGTTGGGGCAGAACGATGCGGCGGCGAAGGCATTCGAGTCCGCGATTCGCCTGCAACCGGGGTCACCCGCACCGCGTGTGGGGCTCGTGACTCTGGAGCCGGATACCCCGGAAAGCCGCGTTCGAGCACTGGCCCAGTACCGCAAGATATTGGAGCTTGCGCCCAATTATGCGCCGGCGCTGGTCAACATGGCGGCGATACTGAACGCGCAGAATAAGCGCCACGAGGCGGAGCAGGCTTTGCGCCAGGCGATCCAGTTCGATCCCGAGGATATTGCCGCCCATATTAATCTCGGCTTGATGTTGTTGGAACACAAGCGATGGCAGGATGCGCGCACCGAATTCGAGTGGGTGCTGCAACATGATGCGACACGCGCGAGCGCCCATTTCAACCTGGGGCGAGTAGCGTATGCCGAGAAAGATTACGACAACGCGATCAACTCATATCAGGCTGCACTGAAAACGGCTTCAGGCGAATATCCCGAAGCGCAACTCAATCTGGGTCTAACTTATTCGGCCAAGAACGATTACGTCGCGGCACTGGCCGCATATGAAGCGGCGCTGAAGACCAGAAAGGAATACCCGGAGGCCTGGTACAACATGGGCATGGTTTATTTGCGCCAGAATAAAAACGAGCAGGCCGAAAATGCCTTCAACAATGCGGTGCGTCTGTGGCCGGAATACGAGCAGGCATGGTTCAATCTTGGCGTGGTCTATGGCAACTCCGGTCGCGACCAGGAGGCGGTGGACGCCTACCGCAAAGCCTTGAGCATCCGCCCGGATTATCCGCAGGCCCAGCTCAACCTTGCGGTGCGTTACGCAAAACGCAAAGAGTACACCGAGGCGATTCGACTGTATCGGGAGATTCTGGCGCATGACGAATCTTATGCGGTGGCGTGGTTCGATCTGGGCAGCGCTTACATCGGCAATCGCCAACCTGCCGAAGCGGTAGCGGCATTGCGTAAGGCTGTCGAACTTGATCCGAGCAATACCAAGACATTGCGCTTTCTCGGGCGCGCATTGCTGCTGGATAAAAAAGAAAGCGAGGCGGTGCAGGTTCTGCAAAACGCCGTTGCCGCAGATCCTGCCGATGCGCGCCTGCGCCTCGAGCTTGCGCGTGCATTGCGCCAGAACGGCCGGGCGGACGATGCCAGTGTCGAGCTGGCAAAGGCAAGGCAGCTGGATCCCAAGCTACGCGGGATCGAAGGGGAGATGCAAAACTCCGAAGAGCAGTGAACATCAACACTTTAAATTTTTAAGGGAACTTTTATATGCTTATAAAAATATTATTTTTCATCGCGGCAATCTTTCCCGGCATGGCGTTTGCAGCAACCGAATCCGAGTCCGGGAGCACTGACCTTACCTGGTTGTTTTCGGCCGGGCTGGGCTATGACGGCAATGCCTATAGGGCGCAGCGCGCACCTTTTGTTGATTACGCGGCGCGGCCCATTGGATTGAACCCGACCATCGTTCCTCAGAAGCAATCAGGATTTTTTGTCCCCTATAAAATGAAAGTGGCTGCGGAAAAAGAGCACGGCCAGGATATTCGATGGCTAGGGTCCGCCGCTGCCGATGGGAGCTTTTATCCAAGGGACAGCCTGAGCAATGCCAATCAATACAATGTGCGCCTCCTTGGCGGTTCTGAATTCATCATGGGGCGCAAGGAGAAATTGGAAGACACTCTATATGTGGGCGCGCTGCTCAGAAAACACCGGCAGGTCTATGTCGATCATGCCTCGGGAGCGAACAAGACCACTTCTACAGGCGCAGATATTTCCAACCGCTATAACTATTTCGCCATCGGCGGCGAGGCGAAATACAAACATAAAACAGGCGAAATCAATTACGGCCTGGACGGAAAGTACGTGGCTTATGACTATGAAGATCCGATCGCTGTTTCGCAACTGGATAATACCTACTATTCAGTCGGCGGAAACGTCCATGTGCCGGTGGCAGCCAAGGCTAAACTGAATGTGTTCCTGCGCCATGCGGCGCGTAATTATTCGTTCCGCCATGCGCTGGATGCTCAGGGTGTATATAGCTCTATCAACAATCCATTGCGTTTGTATACATACAACAAATTTGGCCTCAAGTTACGCAACCGCTTGTCTTCGGAGTGGGTGTTGTATCTGGATGCGGATCAGTCACGGCGTGCCGATGCCTTTGTCGGTTATGGCGATTACACCGAAAACAAATATGGCATACGCCTGTTGTATGAGCAGGGCAATTTCAAAAGCCGGGTGTCGGTACACCATTGGGGGCGGGATTATCCGAACGGATTTGCCTTTGACGTCGCGGGGCAAGGGCCGAAAACTTATAGTGGGAATATTTTGAAGTTTAAGGCGGAGTTGGAGCGGGGAAAAAATTCATCGCTATGGAGCGAGTTCGATTATAAGGCGCAAAACACCACAGATTTGCGCTACGATTATGCGCGCTCGCAAATCATCGCGGGAATGAGCTGGGAATATTGATTGTTGTTTTGGATGACAGCGTACACGACATTCGCTGCAAACGTTATGCCTGATCGGCAGGTGGCGCGACCTTGATGATCTCTTCCAGTGTCGTCGTTCCTGCCGCGACTTTCAGCGCGCCCGAGATGCGCAACGGCTTCATGCCTTCGCGGTAGGCCACTTCGCGGATGCGTGCGATGTCGGTAGCCGGGGTGATGAGCTTGCGCAATTCGGGTGACATCATCAGGATTTCATAAATACCGATACGCCCCTGATAGCCGGTCATGCGGCATTCCAGGCAGCCGGACTGATGTTGCAATTGCGCTGGCCGGGTGGTTTTCCAAGGTGCGACCAGATCATCCCAGAACTTGTTCTCTTCGTCTTGCGGTGGCAGAGGCTTTTTGCAATGCGGGCACAGCGTGCGCACCAGCCGCTGCGCCATGATGCCGAGCACCGTGGCGTTGATCATGAACGGCGCGACGCCGAGGTCGAGCAGGCGGGTGATCGCCGATGGCGCGTCGTTGGTGTGCAGCGTAGAGAGCACCAGGTGGCCGGTCAGCGCGGCCTGGATCGCCATGTCGGCAGTTTCCAGATCGCGTATTTCGCCCACCATGATGATGTCCGGGTCTTGCCGCATCAGCGCGCGCAGGCCATCGACAAAATTGAGGTCGATGCCGTTCTGCACCTGCATCTGGTTAAACGCCGGCTCCACCATTTCGATCGGGTCTTCGATGGTGCAGACGTTGACCTCGGGCGTGGCCAGGTGTTTGAGCGTGGAATACAGCGTAGTGGTCTTGCCTGAACCGGTCGGCCCGGTGACCAGGATGATGCCGTTGGGCTGCGCGGTCATCTTGTTCCAGCGCGCCAGGTCTTCTTCGGAAAATCCAAGTTCGGAAAAATCGCGCACCAGCACCTCGGGATCGAATATGCGCATCACCAGTTTTTCGCCGAATGCGGTCGGCAGCGTGGACAGGCGCAACTCCACTTCCTGCCCATCGGCGGTACGGGTCTTGATGCGGCCATCCTGAGGGCGGCGTTTCTCTATTACATCCATGCGCCCGAGCAGTTTGATCCGGCTGGTCATCGCGATCATCACCGACATCGGGATCTGATATACTTGGTGCAACACACCGTCGATGCGGAAGCGCACCAGGCCAAGGTCGCGCCGTGGCTCGATGTGGATGTCCGAGGCGCGCTGCTCGAAAGCATACTGCCAGAGCCAGTCGACTATCGTGACGATGTGCTGATCGTTGGCGTCGAACTGCTGCTTGGTCTTGCCCAGCTCCACGAGTTGTTCGAAAGAGGCTTGCCCGGATTTGGTTTGTCTGTTTGATTGCGCCGCATTCTTTACCGAGCGCGCTAGGTTGTAGAACTCGACCAGATAGCGGCTGATGTCTTCCGGCGTGGCGATGACGCGGCGTATGGCTTTGCGCTGAGTGTGTTGGAGCACCTTTTCCCAGTCGCGCAGAAACGGTTCGGAGGTGGCGACTATGACCTCGGTTGCCGTCACCTGCACCGGCAGGATGCCGAAGCGAGCCGCGTAATCATTGGACATGATATCGGTGACGACCGAGAAGTCGATCTTCAGCGGATCGATATGGTAATACTCCAGGCCGACGCGGCTTGCCAGCCACTCGGTCAGCGTTTCAAGATGCAAGACTTTGTACGGGGGATGTTGCGATTTCAGGCTGCGTGCGGCGACGATCGAAAGGGGATGGATATCCTGGCGTTGCCCGCGACGCTCGGCGATCAGTGCATCGGCGGCAGCCTGGCTGACCAGGCCATCGGCGACCAGCATGCCCAGGATTTCCGGTAAGGTTAGTTTGTGTTCATGAGTATCCATCTGCTTCATGTGTGCTGCTCCGATTGGTGGTGCGGACTATACTGCATCGGGAGATTGCTCAACGGTTATTCAATGGCCAGCGCGATTAAGCTATAGCGCGCGAATTTTCCGATCGCCATGAACAGCGCGGCATGCCAGGGATTCAGCCGCAGCCAACCAGCGGCAAGGCATAGCGCATCGCCGATCAGCGGCGCCCACGCCAGCAATAATGCGGGGGTGCCATGACGGCGCAATTGTTCGACATGCTTGAGCCGTTTGTTCTGGGTTAGCAGCCAACCCATGCCGAACGAGACCATGCCGCCCAGCGTGTTGCCGAACGTGCCGAGCAACAATGCCGGCCAGAACAATTCAGGGTGCAGTTTCAGCACCCCGATCAAAACGGCTTCAGAACCACCCGGCAACAGGGTGGCGGCGAGAAAGCTGGAGACGAACAATCCCCACAGGCTGATGTCGCTGCTGAAGAAGTCCGCCACGAAGCACTTTAGAGAAACACGCGGAGCGTCGTTTCGAGCCGCAGGTTAGTGTTTCTTCTTTGGCACCATGATGTCGGTAATCGTCCCTTCTGCCATCTCTGCCGCAAAGCACAGCGTCTCGGACAATGTCGGGTGAGGATGTATCGTCAGGCCGATGTCTTCCATGTCCGCGCCCATCTCCAATGCGAGTACCGCTTCGACAATCAGCT
The DNA here is from genome assembly GCA_016195965.1 of Nitrosomonadales bacterium. Lineage (GTDB taxonomy): Bacteria > Pseudomonadota > Gammaproteobacteria > Burkholderiales > Gallionellaceae > Gallionella. The sequence continues at coordinate 38,771 of JACPYR010000002.1, forward strand.
CGCCGGCATTTACGCCGACGATGCCAGCGCCCAGAATGCGGCGCGTCTTGGGATCAAGCAATACCTTGGTCGCTCCTTCTTCACGTGCAATCGACAATGCACGACCGGAAGCTGCCCAGGGGAAGGATGCTTTTTCGTATTCTATGCCCTGCGCTTTCGCCTGGGTTTCGGTCAGCCCCATCCACGCCACCTCGGGATCGGTATAGGCGACCGAGGGGATAGTCAGCGGCTCGAAGAACGCCTTGTGTCCGGCGATGTTCTCCGCCGCGACTTTGCCTTCGTGCACCGCCTTGTGCGCCAGCATCGGGTCGCCGACGATGTCGCCGATCGCGTAGATGTGCGGCACGTTGGTGCGCATCTGTTTGTCCACCGGTATGAAGCCGCGCTCGTTCACAACCAGCCCTGCGGCTTCGGCTGCAATCTCACGTCCGTTCGGACGACGGCCCACGGCCATCAGCACGCGGTCGTATAGTTGTGGTTCCGGAGCCTGTTCGCCTTCGAAGGTGACTTTCAGGCCTTCCTTTTTTGCCTCGATCTTCGTGACCTTGGTCTTCAGATAGATCGCCTCGTAGCGTTTTGCGATGCGATTGTGCAATGGCTTGACCATATCCTTGTCCGCGCCCGGCATCAGCTGATCCATCAGTTCGACGACGCTAATTTTTGAACCGAGCGCGTCATACACCGTGGCCATCTCCAGCCCGATGATGCCGCCGCCGATGATCAGCATGCGCTTGGGCACATCCTGCAATGCCAGTGCGCCGGTGGAATCGATGATACGAGGGTCGTCGTAAGGGAAGCCGGGGATGCGCGCCACACTGGAACCCGCCGCGACGATGGCGTTGTCGAAGGTGACGACTTTCTCGCCGTCAGGCGTCTGCACCGCGAGCGAGTTAGGCGAGGTAAATTTCGCGGTGCCGCGCACCACCTGTACCTTGCGCTGCTTGGCCAATCCGGCGAGTCCGCCTGTGAGCTTGGAGATCACGCTTTCCTTCCAGCTGCGTATCGCGTTGATGTCGATCTTGGGTTTGGCGAATGTCACGCCGTGGTGCGACACTTCTTCGGCTTCGCTGATGACCTTGGCGACATGCAGCAATGCTTTGGAGGGGATGCAGCCGACGTTCAGACATACGCCGCCAAGCGCTGCATGCTTCTCGATCAACACCACCTGTTTGCCCAGATCGGCAGCGCGGAATGCGGCGGTATAGCCACCTGGCCCTGCGCCGAGCACGACCACTTCGGCGTGGATGTCACCTTTGACGGAGGATGCGGGATTCAGGATACTGGATTCAGGGGTGGGTGGGGCCGCAGGCTGTGGTGCGGGCGCAGCTGGTTTTTCTTGATCCTTGATCCTTGATCCTTGATCCTGCATTTCAAGCATCAGGATCACCGAGCCTTCGCTGACCTTGTCGCCGACCTTGATCTTCAGCTCCTTGACTTTGCCCGCAGAAAGGCGATGGCACCTCCATCGCGGCCTTGTCTGTCTCCAGCGTGATCAGCGATTGCTCGGCGGCAACGGTATCGCCGGGTTTGACGCTGATTTCGATGACGGCAACATCTTTGAAGTCGCCGATGTCTGGTACTTTAACTTCGATCGTTTTGCTCATGCCGATTTTCCCTGATGGTAAAAATATTTTGTCCGCAGATTACGCCGATTAACGCAGATTGAAATCAAATCAGGTTCAAAAATCTGCGTAATCTGCGGATCGATGTGTTGTTAAATTCTGATCTGTCCGCTGCCCAGTACGATATATTTCTGCGACGTTAATCCTTCGAGTCCCACCGGGCCGCGTGCGTGGATCTTGTCGGTTGAGATGCCGATCTCCGCGCCCAGGCCGTACTCGAAGCCATCGGCGAAACGTGTAGAGGCGTTCACCATCACGCTGGCGGAATCCACCTCGCGCAAAAAGCGCATCGCCTTGCTGTAGTTTTCGGTGACGATGCTGTCGGTATGCTGCGAGCCGTAGGTGCTGATGTGCGAGAGCGCCTCATCCAGATCGGCGACCACACGTATGCTGAGTATGGCCGCGAGATATTCGGTGTGCCAGTCTTCTTCGGTCGCAACCTTCATCTGCGCGACCAGTTTGCGCGCCGTGTCGTCACCGCGCAGTTCCACGCCCTTGTCGAGGTATATCTTGCACAACCTGGGCAGCACTTGCGCGGCGACATTCGCGTTCACCAGCAAAGTCTCCATCGCATTGCATACGCCGTAGCGATGGGTCTTGGCGTTGTCGGCGATGCGGATGGCCTTGTCGATATCGGCTTCGTCGTCAATGTATACATGGCATACGCCATGCAAATGTTTGATCACCGGTATGCGCGCCTCGCTTGAGACACGTTCGATCAACTCTTTCCCGCCGCGCGGCACGATCACGTCCACGTATTCCTTCATGGTGATGAGCTCGCCCACTGCGGCGCGGTCGGTGGTGTTCACCACCTGCACCGCCGTCTCGGGCAGGCCTGCTTCGCGCAGGCCCTGATGTACACAGGCCGCGATGGCCTGATTGGAATGGATTGCTTCCGAGCCGCCGCGCAGGATGCAGGCGTTGCCGGATTTCAGGCACAGCCCGGCTGCATCGGCGGTAACGTTGGGACGCGATTCGTAGATGATGCCGATCACGCCCAACGGCACGCGCATCTTGCCGACCTGGATGCCTGAGGGGCGATATTTCATGTCGCTGATCTCGCCTATGGGGTCGGGCAATGCGGCGATCTGGCGCAGGCCTTCGGCCATGACTTTAATGGTTTTATCGGTAAGGGTGAGGCGATCCACCGAGGCGGCATCGAGTCCGTTTTGCCTGGCCGCGTCGACATCTTTCGCGTTCTCTGCGATGAGCCTGGCGCTATTCAGCAGGATGGCCGTCGCGATGTTCTCCAGCGCACGGTTCTTGGCGTTGGTGTCGGCTTGCGCCATGAAGCGAGATGCGGCGCGCGCGGCTTGCCCGACCTCCTTCATATATGCTTTGATGTTCTGCATGTTGTTCCGTGAATTTTGTTATGGGGCGCATTTTACCCCAAGTGTTAAAATGCGCGCCTTTCTTAAATTGCCGATGCAGCAATGTCCGACATACTCAATAAAATCTTGGCAGTTAAAACGCAGGAAGTAGCGGCTGCACTAGCCGTCAAATCGCTGGCGACCCTGCGCAACGAAGCCGAGCGTGCTTCCTCGGTACGTGATTTTGTCGGCGCGATACGCGCCAAGATCGCAGCTAATAAGCCCGCGGTGATCGCCGAGATCAAGAAGGCCAGCCCCAGCAAGGGCGTGCTGCGCTCTGACTTTAACCCCGCCGAGATCGCCGCAAGCTATGCGAGGCATGGTGCGGCATGCTTATCGGTGCTGACAGATGAGCAGTTTTTCCAGGGCAGCGCGGACTACCTCAAACAGGCGCGTGCGGCCTGCACCTTGCCGGTGTTGCGCAAGGATTTCATCGTGGATGCATATCAGATATACCAGGCCAGGGCGATGGGCGCGGATGCGATTCTGCTGATCGCTGCTGCTTTGGATGTCGGGCAGATGCGGGAGCTTGAGGTGTCGGCTCACGAACTTGGCATGGCGGTGCTGGTGGAGGTGCACAACGGCGCAGAACTGGATGCCGCGCTGCAACTGTCCACGCCGCTGATAGGCGTGAATAACCGCAATTTGCGCACTTTTGAGGTGAGCCTGCAAATCACGTTAGACCTGCTGGCGCGTATTCCCGCAGATCGCATTGTTGTGACGGAAAGCGGCATACTCAAGGCGGAAGATGTGAAGTTGATGCGCGCCCATCAGGTGCATGCATTCTTGGTGGGCGAAG
>JACPYR010000014.1 GCA_016195965.1 Nitrosomonadales bacterium
CTGATCGAGGCGCCGTTGCAATGAGCAGCACCGCGTTGACCACCGACGGCCGGTTCCCGGTTCGTCGCAAGCGACCGAACCGGCCGTCCGTGGACAACGCTTTTCTCGGTTCGTGGTGTCCGCGCTTCGGGGTCCGGTTCAAGGTTTCATCAGTGCAAATGACATTATCTTGATGGGCTACCACTTGACGCCGGAGGCTTTCGGCGCATGGCGAATGCAACTGAAGCATGTGGTTGAGATCAAATAACCCATTGGTGACGCAAGCCAATGCCGTGCGGCAAGGTGACCCGCGACCGACCGCTTTCCGGCGCGTTCGCGAACTGCCGCTTTTGTCCGAAGCGGACGTTCGCGAGGCGAGGTTTGAGAATTTCCAACTATCGGAGCCTCGTTCGTGCAGTTAATTGCACATCCTTAACTCCGGTAGAGCGGCACCTCAGACCTGGCCACACAGAACAGTTGAAACCGTGCTCGGTCAACGTTGGATGCTCAAGTTGTGAGTGATCTCATCACGGGCGCAGCTTAAAAACCGTCTGCTCTTGCGTGCGGCGTTATGAGCTCCCTGATACGAACTTTGTAGCCTGCAAAGGTGGACCAAGGAACTATGCTGTGATGCTGAAGCTGGCCAACGACGATTCCGGGGTGCACGTCCATTCGTGAGGCGAAATCGACAATGGCGCTCTCAGAGAAGAATGGCTTCACGCGGCCAACAAAAGCTTCCAATTCCTTGTGTGGAATGAGCCTGCTGGCAGCGTGCTGGTTCGCCCGTTTCTCAGTCTTGGTTCCATGGGAACAGTCGCTAAGAAGATTTGAATCAACTATTGGCTCAGATTTGCCCTCACCATGTTCAATGTGGTCGAGTTCGTGAAGAAGTGCTTGCCAGAAGATGTCGTGCTTGTCGTACCGAAGGGTTAGCGCGATGAGTGGTTGACCCTTGAACCACATGCACGCCGCGTCAATCTTCGAGCTTGGTAGTGGCGCAACGATGATCAGCCTGATCCCATACTTAGCGAGTATCTGAGGAACTTTGGCCGCGTCAGCTGGGTTAGCCACACAAGACCGCAGGTCTTTGAAAAGCGAAGGTAGGTTTTCCGCTGAATACTTTGAAACCTCTAAATCGTCCGCCAGCTGCTGAGCCCGTATTAGCCACGCAGCCTGTTGCGTGCTGACTTTGTCGTATGAAGTCTTTTTGGCCGCGTGGGCGATCTGTATTTCGTCATCGAGTGAAGAAATGCTGAAGTAGCTCTTTAGCTCGGTCTCAATCTCGTCTAGCGATGACACGAGTTTCAGCCATCCGCGCTTTTGCATTTCTTTAACTGGGAAACGGCCGAAGATCTTCGCGCGACGTGCGACCGCGTCTTCTTTGGGAACGGTACGAGAGAGTTGATACTGGCTTTCGAAGTTCATCCATAGTTCGGGCCCAGTACCAAGCGCTATTCCTAAGCCATGGGCAGTTTCAGGAGTTATGGCGCGCTTACCGGCAATGATCTCGTTCACCAATCGAGGCGGTCTTCCCAAGATCTCCGCTAGATCGCTCTGCGTCCAGCGACGACGCTCGAGTTCTTCTCTGAGGTAACTTCCGGGAGGGAGGGTCTGTGCGGGGATTCTGAGTTTCATCATGACTAGCGCTCCGTCTTTGTTGTTGTTCTCTGAACCAGGGCTTCGACTACGGCGATACGAGTTCCGTTTGCTTCTTCGAACGCGACGTGAAGGTCCCAATCGTCTGTGACACAGAGTGCGTGCTTGCCGTGCCCGCGAGCACGAAATTCGAACGACTGGAGTTGCTGCAGGGCTTGTTCCCGAGTCGCGGCACGCAATGCCTGTATCCGGCCGCGATAAGCGCTGACCACCGCTGGCGACAGGCCGGCGGTAAAGGCTAATTCTGATTCCATTCGATCGAGCGCTGTCTCCGAAAATCGGATGTCCACGGAGGATACCTCAATAATCAAAGGCTTACAAATGGCATATTACATTCGGCGGTATAATGGTATTATGGTAAATAGTGCAATGTTGTCCTAGTTTACCGGCTGCTGCCTGTGGCCGGTTCAAGAACCCTAAGGAAGACAGCGGTCGCGATTTAGGTGATGCAACGGTATGGGAAGGCGTCTTCAAAACCTCAATCTCGAAGGCCATGGTGGCCTCAATTCGTTCGTCAGGCGATTTCGAACCAGGGGCTCTCCGTGAGCACTCCAGCGAAGGATCAGGCGGCCGGCTCGTCCGAAGGCCCGAGCGAAGCTGTCCTCCAAGCGACTAGAACGTGGGCAGCACCGCAGGTACCTGCACACCTTAACCGGGAGTATCGGGCCGACGGCGTCTGCCGCGTCCTAAGCCTCGATGGTGGCGGCGCAAAGGGCTTCTATACCCTGGGCGCGTTGGACGCTCTTGAACAAATGCTCGTGTGCCCACTTTATAAGCGTTTCGAACTGATCTTCGGTACAAGCACCGGGGCGATCATCGCGGCGCTTCTCGCACTGGGCTGTGACGTCGAAACGATCCACGAGACCTACAAGAGTTACGTACCCACGATCATGGGGAAGGACTCGCCCGAGGAGAAATCAACCGCCTTAAAGCAGCTTGCCGGGGAGGTCTTCAAGGATGCCAAGTTCACCGACGTGAAGACCGGCATCGGCATCGTCGCCACTAAGTGGCTGACGGAGCGCCCTGATCTGGCCCCCGAAAAACGGACACCACGAGGTTTGCTATTCTGACCTTGTGGAGGACGTATGAAGAAATCTGGACCGGATCGGAAATACACGCAGGAATTTCGGTTGGCGGCAGTCAAGCAGGTGATCGACGGTGGTC
>JACPYR010000013.1 GCA_016195965.1 Nitrosomonadales bacterium
AGATATTACGGAATACATCGTGGGGTTTTACAATTGCCTGCGGCTGCATTCAACCTTAGGCAATTTGCCACCGATAGTTTACGAAATGGAAATGGCAGCAAAAGAACTTATTGATGTGTCCGATAATACCTGACCACTACACCATTAAGTTTAATCAACAGTGCAACGCTACACTAGCTTGCCTCAAGGCGTGGTTACGACCGCGCAACGTTAGGTTGAATATGTGCGGCGGATTGCGGAACGGGTAATCAAGAGGAAAAAATGCACAACACGACAGGGCATGGCAGCCCGGAACACAGACATAGCGGCCACCCGCCGGATGGTCATGCGATATTGCGCGACAACGAGTTTGCGCAATTTCGCGACATGATTTATCGCATCGCCGGCATCAATTTGTCGCCGGCCAAGAAACAACTGGTCGCGAGCCGCTTGATGAAGCGGCTGAAGCATCTCAATCTGGCGAGTTACGGGGAGTATTTCAAGCTGATCAGCTCCCCTCAAGGCAAGGCCGAATTGCAGGTGGCGGTGGATGCGCTGACCACCAATGAGACGCACTTTTTCCGCGAGCCCAAACATTTCGATTTTCTGCGCAATCGCGTCATCCCGGCACGCAAGTCCGGACGCGGGCTGCGCATCTGGAGCGCGGCCTGTTCCAGCGGAGAAGAACCCTACAGCATCGCGATGCTGCTGGATGAGTTGCTGGGAAATGAACCTTGGGAGGTGGTGGCCTCCGACATCAGCACCCATGTGCTGGCCAAGGCGCGCAGCGGCCTGTACCCCATCGTGCGTATGCCGGAAATTCCCAAACATTATTTAAACCGCTACTGCCTCAAAGGGGTGGGTGAGCACGACGGCACCTTGCTGATCGAGCAGTCGTTACGCGACCGGGTGCGCTTCGTGCAGCATAACCTGACCGAAACTCCTGATAAACTGGGCGATTTCGATGTGATCTTTTTGCGCAACGTGATGATTTATTTCGATATGGAAACCAAGCGTCAGGTAGTATCGAGGCTGCTGCCGAGGTTGCGTCCCGGCGGATATTTTCTGGTCAGCCATTCAGAAAGCCTGAACGGCGTGACCGACGAGGTGAAGCTGGTTGTGCCGGCTGTTTACCGTAAACACGAGTGATGGAAGCGCGATGCATAAGCCCGCCCATGTGATCGAGATATTTCTGCAGCCCGGGGATTTTTACTTCGGCGACAGGAATACGCGCATCCGCACGCTGCTGGGCTCCTGTGTTTCCATTATCTGCTGGCATCCCCATAAACTGATCGGAGGGATGTGCCACTATATGCTGTCCTCCCGTGGCAAGCCGCGCGGCGGAGAACTGGACGGCAAATATGCCGATGAAGCGATGGAGATGTTCCTGCGCGAAATCCGCGCCGCGCAGACCCAGCCATCCGAATACCAGGTGAAACTGTTCGGCGCGGGCAACATGTTCCCGCTAGAAGGCAACCGGGATTGCCGGGGGTGTACGCCGGAGAAGGCCTATCTCAAGCCGAAGGGAGCTTGCCCCAAGATTTCCTGCCAGAACCATATGGCGGCCTACTATCTGGTGCAACTGCATGGTTTTACCCTCCAGGCCGAACATCTTGGCGGGCGGGGGCACCGCCAGTTATTGTTCGATATCTGGAGCGGCAACGCGTGGATGAAGCATGTGCCGGCATCCGTACCGCTCTCGCCCAGCATAGATGGTGTCGCAGGTAAAGAGGTTGCCGCAGAATGAAAAAAATCCGGGTGATGATCGTCGACGATTCCGCCGTGGTGCGACAGGTGCTGTCTGCGGTGCTGGCGGATGATGCGTCGATAGAACTGATAGGCGCGGCTTCCGATCCGGTGTTCGCGATCGAGCGTATGCGCAAGCAATGGCCGGACGTGCTGGTGCTGGACGTGGAAATGCCGCGCATGGACGGCATCACCTTCCTGAAAAAAATCATGGCGGAACGCCCAACCCCGGTGATCATCTGTTCCACGCTGACCGAGCAGGGGGCTACTACCACGATGCAGGCGCTGGAGGCAGGCGCATTCACGATCATCACCAAACCCAAACTGGGTTTGAAACGCTTTCTGGAAGATTCGTCGGACGACTTGCTCAGCGCGATCAAGGCTGCGGCAAACGCCAATGTGGGTAAATTGGTGCCGGCAGTCAAGGCGCCCGTGGCGGCGCTTGCGGTGCAGCCCAAGTTGTCTGCCGATGCGATACTTTCTGCCGCGCCCCACACCGGACATGCGATGGCGGAAACCACGGATCGCGTTGTGGCGATCGGCACTTCTACGGGCGGCACGCAGGCGTTGGAACTGGTGCTGACGGCATTGCCCAGAGTCTGCCCCGGCATAGTGATCGTGCAGCATATGCCGGAAAAATTTACCGGCGCATTTGCGGCCAGGCTCAACGACCTGTGCCAGATCGAGGTGCGTGAGGCGAGGAGCGGCGACCGCGTACTGCCGGGGCTGGCGTTGATTGCACCGGGCGGCAGGCATATGCTGCTAAAACGCAACGGCGCGCAGTATCACGTCGATATAGTGGACGGCCCGCCGGTGAGCCGCCACCGGCCATCGGTGAATGTGCTGTTCCGTTCCGTTTCCAAGACTGCCGGTAAAAATGCGCTGGGTATCATCATGACCGGCATGGGCGACGATGGTGCGGACGGCTTGCTGGAAATGCGCAATGAAGGCGCGATGACAATAGGCCAGGACGAACAAAGCTGTGTGGTGTACGGCATGCCCAAGGAGGCGGTCAAGCGCGGCGCGGTAATCAAGACCCTGCCTCTTGGCGCGATTGCCGGAGCGATCGCAACAGCCCATTGATACGGTAAATACTGCCACCGGGCAGCCCCGGCCCTTAAACCTAAAAAACGCAATTCAAGCCACATAACCAGCCACTTGGCTGCCGTATTTTGGCTGCCTAGTGGAATGGCTAGTGTAGCGTTGCACTGTTGATTAAACCTAATGGAGTTATCGAGCAAGTCCTTTGTGGGAGCGGCTTTAGCCGCGATGCGGACAGTAAACTCGAGCGACCAATCGCGGCTAAAGCCGCTCCCACTGGAGAAGTTAAGTTCCAAGCAGAATGCAACACTACACTAGTAGTTTTATCAGAGATCACAGAGCACACAGAGAGAGTGGCGATTTCACGCGCTTCTATATGCTCACCCCAAAGGTGCGTCAATCTCTTGCTCTTGGTCCAACCGTCTGTTTTATCTCTGTGTTCTCTGTGGCTGACTAAGTTTTTCGGATTAAAACAAAATATCGTCCGAGGACGATTGAGCGGTTGTTTGCGCATTCGATGGTTCAGGCACCGGCATTGTTTCGTGAACGATAAATTTGCTCACCAGAGCATCTAATTTGATTGCTTCATTCGCAACCTTTTCGATTTCTGCCGATGTGTTGTTCGCACTGAATGCCGTCTGGTCGGCAACGCTGCTGATATTGATTATGGTGGAATTGATTCTCGTCGCTACCGAACTTTGTTGTTCGACCGATTCGGATATCCGTGCATTGACTTCGCGTATCTTGGCGATGGATTGAATAATATTTTCGAATGCCTCGCTGGTTATGTTGATTTGTTCCACGCTTTTGTCGGCCTTGTCGCTGCCGGTGGTCATGACTTGCGTCGCTTCTTTCACTCCCACAAGCAGAGTTTCGATTTTTTTCTGAATTTCAAAGGTTGCTTCCTGGGTGCGTTGTGCCAGTTTGCGGACTTCATCTGCAACCACGGCAAATCCTCGCCCCTGTTCCCCGGCTCGGGCGGCCTCGATCGCTGCGTTAAGGGCCAGCAAGTTTGTCTGGCTGGCAATTCCGGAAATGATCTGCGTCACGCTACGGATTTCGTCGCTTTCTTTTTGCAAGGTTTGTATGACTACAGTCGCCGCTTTGACATCTACCGCCAATGTATGTATCGAAACGACCGTTTCCGATACGGTGGTCTTTGCCGCATTGGCCTGTTCTGCGATGTTTTCAGCAATGGAAACGGCCTCTTTAGCGCCTTCGACGGATTCCTGCAAGGAGTCTGCAATTGCTGTGACCGCGTTGCTCGCCTCTATGGTTTCTTCCTTTTGAGTTTTGACACCTTGGCCCGTCATATTGGAGACTATGGTCACCCGCTGGGCGGTATCGGATAAATGGTGCGCGGCAATTTTGACGCCGCCTATCAACTGTCCCAGCTCCTCGTTTTGTTTATTGAAGGCAAGAGCCGCTTGCCCGATCTCGTCGTTACTGCTCACCTCGATGCGTAGCGTGAAATTTCCGCTTTTGCCGACTTCATCTATGCTGGAGATCAAACGCCTGATGGGTAAGGTGACTAAGCGGGTAATGTAGATAGAGAAGAGGCAAGCCAGAAAAACGGCCGATATCCCGCCGATGATGAGTATTTTCATGGTGCGCGAAGCATTGCTCAAACTGACAGCAGTGATGTCGTTGGCTTCGGAGATTTGCTGCTGGCGGAAAACTGACAACTCGGATTCGATGGTATCGCTATCCTGATCGAAGCCTACCATCTGGCCGTTGCCCTTCATGATTAGGTTACCGGCATCGGTTCCCGAACTGATATAGGTTTCGGCCATCTGTTTGCCTTTGGCATAGAAGGTATTGAAGTGGGCCTCTATGCGTGCGATCTGCTGCAATTTTGCGGCATTGTTCTCGCGCTGAAATTTTTCCTTGAATTTCGCAATTCCCGCCAGAAACTGTTTGGCAGCCTTATCCGCATCCTGAAAACCTTCTCTATCATGCGTAGCGGAAACATCGGTTAGAAACTGTTGCACCTGGGAGCGATCCGTGTCCATCTGATCAACGATCAACACAAAGGGCAGCGTTTCCCCATTGATCTGCCGGATGTCGGCCATCACGGTCATTAGCGAGTTGCCGGCCAGCAAGGAATTAATCACGAATATTGCCGAGACAATGGCAAAGCCTAAACCCAGTTTGATACCAATGCGGAAATTTTTCATTAAATCTCCTCAATATTGCGATTGGGCTACATTGCGGTGGAGCAGGGAGCGCGTTGCAGCCCAAGTTCATTGCCTTCGGTAGCGCAATCCTTTAACCTAATCGTGGCACTGTAATCATATATATCCGCAGTTAATGGCTCGAAATGAGGCAATATTCCATCTTTATTGAAGGGATATGATAGCAAAAATAAAATTACACTAAGGTGCGGAAAATCCTAAATATTTGCGATTCCATGCCGAAATAGCTTACTTAATCGTTAAAGAATAAAACCCAGGGGAAACAATATTCAATGGCCAATACGAAATTAATCAAACTCGCTCTCGTGGGTGCCTTGTTGAACGGGATAGTGTTGGCCGGCCATGCCTTCTATTTGAATAGTCCCGATGCCATGCTGCCTGACCTGCTGGTGTTTTTGCTGATGGTGTTGGTGTGGGGCTATCTGTTAAAACTGGCCGGCAGCGAAAAAAAGACTGCTGAAAATTTCGATGCGGCATATAGGGGGGATGCCCCGCTGATTCATGAAAGCAATTCTTTTCATGTGCAATTGGGCAAAGAGCTGTCCGGCCAGCTTGATTCCGCATATACCGAACTGGGCAACACCCGCGCCATACTCAGCGACGCGATCAATACGCTGGTTCGCACTTTTACCGAAATGGCCGAAGATGTACGCGCGCAGCAGGGCTTGGTGCAGTCTATTTCCGGCGGGGACGATAACGGCAGCGCGCACCTGAAGTTCGAAAAATTCGTTCAGGATACCCAGTCGGTGCTGGATCAGTTTGTTGAAAGCACCGTACAGAACAGCACCAGGGCGATGGAGCTGGTGGAAAAAGTCGATGTCGTCACAAAACAGGTCTCCGGGATTCTGGGAATTTTGAGCGAGGTCGAGAGCATAGCCAAACAAACCAACCTGCTCTCGCTAAACGCCGCAATTGAGGCGGCGCGGGCGGGCGATGCGGGGCGGGGGTTTGCCGTCGTCGCCGATGAGGTGCATAAACTTTCTGAAAAAACGAATAAGTTCAGCAGCGAAATCCGCACCCTGGTCAACACGGTCAATAATTCGCTGGGCGATGCCGAAGTTTTTATCAACAGCATGGCGGCCAAAGACATGTCATTCGTGATGGAATCCAAGCACCACGTGCAGGAGATGATGGACGAGCTCAAGATAATGAACGAGACCATAGCCAACAATGCCGTCGAATTGGGCAAGATATCTACCAGAGTCGAACAAAACGTGGCCCAGGCCGTGTCCTCTCTGCAATTCCAGGACATGAGTTCCCAGTTGATATCGCATGCACAGATGCGACTCGCGGCTTTGCGCGAAGTCTCTGAGCAAATGGGCAGGGGTGCGGACAGTCCCAATCGCGGCGAGTATCTCGAACAAATTTCGGCCTATAACCGTTCCATGCACGAGCATGTCGTATCGCTGGACAACAAAAAAACCAACCCGGTTGCGCAGAATAATTTAAGCACGGGAGATGTGGAGCTGTTTTAAGGAGACGCTGATTTATTCGTCATCACCGCGAAGGCGGTGATCCGGTGCCCTAATTTAACCGGGTTCCCGCCTGCGCGGGAACGACGTAACCGAATAATCAGCGTTTCCCTGGTGATGTTTTGTAGGTAAAGACGCATTCTGAAAATGTATTGATGTTCGATTTTTATTTATAGAGAGAGCAATTATGGCTAAGACAATACTGACTGTTGATGACTCCGCATCCATCCGGCAAATGGTGACTTTCACGCTTAAATCAGCCGGTTATTCGGTCGTTGAGGCCGTGGACGGGCAAGAGGGTTTGGATAAGGCCAAGGCGAACGCGATCGACCTGGTGTTGACCGACCAGAACATGCCCAAGATGGATGGCTTGACGCTGATCAAGACGCTGCGCGGCCTGCCGCAATATAGAACCACGCCGATCCTGATGCTGACCACCGAGTCCAGCGACGCGATGAAATCGCAAGGCAAGGCTGCGGGGGCGACAGGCTGGCTGGTCAAGCCTTTCGACCCGCAAAAATTGCTGGAAGTCGTCAAGAAGGTGATCGGCTAGCGCGCGGTTCAAACCCGCGCGCCAAGCTAACCGCAACTCTCATATATCACGTCAGGGAAAAAGCCTATGTCCATCGATATGAGCCAGTTTTACCAGGTGTTCTTCGAGGAGTCAGCCGAACACCTTGCGAACATGGAAGGCCTGCTGCTCGCGCTCGATCTGGATGCCCCCGATCCCGATCAGCTCAATGCGATTTTCCGCGCCGCCCATTCCATCAAGGGGGGCAGCGGCACGTTCGGTTTTACCGATATGACCGGCGTGACCCATGTGCTGGAAACCCTGCTGGACCGTATCCGCAAAAATGAAATCGCCATCACCGCCGACATGGTCGATGCGTTTTTGCAGGCGGGCGATGTGCTGCGCGGCCTGCTGGAGGCGCACCAGAACGGAACCATCGCCGATGAAGCCGCGTCGCGGGATATCTGCGCAAGGCTGGAGGCCTTGACCCGCAACCCGACCGGCGCCAAAAATCCGACCGGCGCCAGCAATCCGGCCGGCAGCGAACAGGCTGTGGCCGCGCCAGCCAGCCCAATCGCATCGTCTCCTTCTGCGCAACATATATACAAGATTACATTTGCCAACTCTCCCCAAATATTTCCCGGCGAAAACCAGTTGCAGAATTTGCTGGAAGATCTGGGCAATATCGGAAAGATAGAAAATCAGCAGATCGCGGCAGATGCGGTGACCTTGTCGCTGACCACGCACGCGTCCGAGGCGGAGTTGCAGGACATCTTCTCGTTCTTCATGGAGTCCGGGCAATTCACCCTTGCATCTCAGGGTGACGCCGGGCAAGCCGCTGCATCGGAAGATGCGGGCTATGGTTTTTTTGTCGAACCCGAACAGATCAAGGCAGCAGCCGAAGACGCGCAGGGTTTTGGTTTCTTCGTGGAGCCGGAAACGATCAAGTCCGACACCGAAAATGCCCAAGGCTACGGCTTCTTCGAAGACGTAAAGCCGCCGCCATCTCCGGCTCCTACAGCTCAAGTCGAAGAAGCGCCGCAGCGCCGCGCAACCGACAAGGCTCCTGCTGCGGCTGAAACTTCGATCCGCGTGGGCGTGGAAAAGGTCGATCAGATGATCAACCTGGTCGGCGAACTGGTGATCACCCAGTCCATGCTGGCCGAAGTGGCCTCCAAGATGGATCCGGTGGTGCATGAGCGGCTGGTCAAGGGTTTGGTCCAGCTCGAACGCAACACCCGTGAATTACAAGAATCGGTGATGTCGGTGCGCATGATGCCGATCAATTTCGTGTTCAGCCGTTTCCCGCGCGTGGTGCGCGACCTGGCCGTCAAGCTGAATAAAAAAGTGCAACTCAAGATGGTGGGCGAGGGCACCGAGCTGGACAAGGGGCTGATAGAAAAAATCAGCGACCCGCTGACCCACCTGGTGCGCAACAGCCTCGATCATGGCATCGAAATGCCGGATGAGCGCATCGCCAAAGGCAAGGACCCGCAAGGCACCATCACGCTTCGCGCCGCGCATCAAGGCGGCAATATCGTCATTGAAGTGGTCGATGACGGCGCCGGGCTGAATCGCGACAGGATACTCGCCAAGGCCAGGGAGAAAGGCATAGCCTTCAACGACAGCATCAGCGATGCCGATGTCTGGCTGATGATATTCGCGCCCGGTTTTTCGACCGCCGCCGTGGTCACGGATGTATCCGGGCGCGGGGTGGGCATGGACGTCGTGAAGCGCAACATCGAAGGAATCGGCGGGCGTGTCGAGATTGCCTCCAGGGAGGGAAAAGGCTGCACCATCACCATACGCTTGCCGTTGACGATGGCGATACTGGACGGCTTGTCCATCGCGGTAGGCGACCAGCTATACATAGTCCCGCTCAGTTTCATTATCGAATCGCTGCAACCCAAGGCCGAAGACATCAAGGAAATCAGCGGGCAGGGTCAGGTATTGCATGTGCGCGGCGAGTATCTGCCGCTGATCGCGCTGCACGAAGTGTTCAGCATCCCGCCCAGGGTCAGCAAACCCGAGGACGGCATATTGGTGGTGCTGGAAGCGGAAGGAAAAAAGGTCGCGTTGTTCGTGGACAACCTGGTAGGCCAGCATCAGGTGGTGATCAAGAGCCTGGAAACCAATTACCGCAAAGTGCCCGGCGTGTCGGGTGCGACGATCATGGGCGACGGGCGGGTGGCGATGATCATGGACGTGGGGGCGCTGGTCAAGCTCTTGCATTAATTGAGGATAAATGACTTACATGCTCCCGCGCCGATCGCCCTGAGCCTGTCGAAGGTCGAATGGCAGTTACTTTTACGGTTATTAATAGTTGAGGATTTATTGTTGCGCGGAAGGACAGAGGGGCGCTGCGCTGACCAGCCGGTCAACCTGGCAATGTTGTAGATGGATACTGATTATTTAAGGAGGGCACCATGCAAGCAAGCGAAGGCAAGGCGGAAGGCGATAGCCGGGAACTGTTAACTTTTACATTGGGCAGTGAAGAATATGGCATCGACATCCTCAAGGTGCAGGAAATCCGCGGCTACGACGCGGTGACCAAGATCGCGAACTCGCCGGAATTCATCAAGGGCGTGATCAACCTGCGCGGCATCATCGTGCCCATCATCGACATGCGCATCAAATTCAAGCTGGGCAACGTGACCTACAACGAGATGACCGTGGTGATCATCCTGAATATCGCCAAGCGCGTGGTCGGCATCGTCGTCGATGGCGTATCGGACGTGATCGCGTTGAGTGCAGAGCAGATCAAGGCCGCGCCGGAATTCAGCGGGGCGATGGACACGCAATACATCAAGGGGCTGGGGACGGTCGATGAGCGCATGATCATCATTGTCGATATAGAAAAACTGATGACCAGCCGCGACATGGAGCTGGTCGAATCGGCTGTGTCTTAAAGGGAGAACGAACATGAATAATCTGACCATCAAAACCCGGCTGATCGCCGTCATCTGTTTCCTGTCCGCGCTGCTGGTTGGCATAGGCTCATACGGCCTGTGGGGCCTGTCGCGCAGCAATGAAGGGCTGCGCTCGGTGTATGAAGACCGCACCGTCGCCTTGGGGCAGCTTGACATAATAGTGCGCAGGCTGCTGAACAACCGCCTGGCGATCGCCAATTCCCTGCTGGACCAGGACAATCCCGACAAGGTCAAGCAGTTCACCGATGAAATCGATAGCAACATCGAGATCATCGGCAAAAACTGGGAAGCCTATATGGCCACTTATTTGACGCCGGAGGAGAAGAAGCTGGCGGACAAGTTTGCGGAGGATCGCAAGAAATTCGTCGGCGAAGGTTTACGCCCAGCCCAGGCGGCGTTGCGCAAAAACGACTTCAAGCTGGCCAACGAGATCAGGACAACCAAGATCATCCCGCTCTATCCCGCAGTCCGCGAAAGCCTTGATGCGCTGATCAAGCTGCAGCTGGAAGTAGCCAAGAGCGAATACGAGCAATCCGTGTCGCGCTACAACACCTCGCGCATCGTCGCCATCAGCCTGATCCTGTTGGGCATCGCGCTGGCCGCGCTGATGGGCTTCATGCTGGTGCGCGGCATCGGCCGCGGCCTGCAGTCCGCGATAGGCGTGGCGGAAAAAATCGCCAGGGGAGACCTGTCCAGCCAGATCAGCATCGCCAGCCATGACGAGATCGGCAAATTGCTGGTAGCCATGCAAACCATGCAACACAGCCTGAACGGCTTTGTCGCGGCGCAGGGCGTGATGGCCAAGAAACACGCGGAAGGCTGGATCAGCGATAGGATGGACGCGAGCAAGTTTCCCGGCAGCTACGGCAAGATGGCCGATGAGCTGAACGAACTGGTCGCCTCGCACATCGCGGTGAAGATGAAGGTGGTCGAGGTCATCACCCAGTACGCCAAGGGCGACTTCAGCCGCGACATGGACAGGCTGCCCGGCGAGAAGGCCAAGATCACCGCCGCAATGGATGCGGTGAAGACCGCGTTGCTGGGCATCAGCAACGAGATCAAAGTGCTCGCCGAAGCGGGTGCAAAGGGCGACTTCAGCAAACGCGGCGATGCGGACAAATACGAATTCATGTTCCGCGAAATGCTGCGCGACATGAACACCCTGATAGAAACCTGCGATGTCGGCTTCCACGACGTGGTGCGCGTGGCCGAGGCGCTGGCCAAGGCCGATCTGACCCAGACGATCGCGAAGGATTATCCGGGACTGTTCGGCCAGACCAAGGATGCGGTCAACACCACCGTGACCAATTTGCGTGAACTGGTCAACCAGATCAAGGACGCGACCGACACCATCAACACCGCCTCCAAGGAAATCGCCGCAGGCAACAGCGACCTGTCGCAGCGCACCGAAGAGCAGGCGTCCAGCCTGGAAGAAACCGCCAGCAGCATGGAAGAGCTGACCTCGACCGTGAAGCAGAACGCCGAGAACGCCAAGCAGGCCAACCAACTGGCGAAAGGCGCGTCCGATGTGGCGGGCAAAGGAGGAGCGGTAGTCGGCCAGGTGGTGACCACGATGGACCAGATCAACGAATCCTCGCGCAAGATTGTGGACATCATTTCTGTTATCGACGGCATCGCGTTCCAGACCAACATCCTGGCACTGAACGCGGCGGTGGAAGCCGCGCGCGCGGGTGAGCAGGGGCGCGGCTTCGCGGTGGTGGCGGGCGAGGTGAGGAATCTCGCGCAGCGCTCTGCTGCGGCGGCCAAGGAGATCAAGACGCTGATAGGCGATTCGGTGGAGAAGGTAGAGGGTGGTTCCAAGCTGGTCGCACAGGCCGGACAGACGATGGAAGAGATCGTGTCCAGCATCCGTCGGGTGACCGACATCATGAGCGAGATCACGGCGGCATCGAGCGAGCAGAGCCAGGGCATAGAGCAGGTCAACACCGCGATCACGCAGATGGACGAAGTGACCCAGCAGAACGCGGCGCTGGTCGAGGAGGCTGCGGCGGCTGCCGAATCGCTGCAGGAGCAGGCGCAGAACCTGACGGTATCGGTGGCGACCTTCAAGATGGACGGGGGCGGCAGCCGCGCCGTTGCGATGAAGCCTGCCAAGACAGCACCCGTGGCGAAAGCGCCCGCCCGCAAAGCGCCGGTTGCCCAGCCTGTTGGCAAGCCTGCCGGCAAGGCATCCGCCAAACCAACTGACGATGGCGAATGGCAGGAGTTCTAAGGAAGCGCTGAATTATTCGGTTTCGTCGTTGCCGCGCAGGCGGGAACCCGGTTAAATGAGGAGAAAACATGAGAAATAATCAGCCAATCACCGATGTGGAATACGTGCTCAAGGAAACCGATTCCATCGTTTCCAAGACCGACTCCAAGGGGATCATCACCTATATCAACGAAGATTTTTTACGGATCAGCGGCTTTGCCGAGTCCGAATTGATCGGCACATCGCACAACATCGTGCGCCATCCCGATATGCCGCCCGAGGCGTTTGCCGACCTGTGGCAATCGCTCAAGGCCAACCGGCCTTGGACAGGCCTGGTCAAAACCCGCTGCAAGAACGGCGATTTCTACTGGGTAGAGGCGAATGTCACGCCTATCTACGAAAACGGGCAGCACGTCGGCTATATGTCGGTGCGCAGCAAGCCTGCACGGGCACAGATCGACGCCGCATCGGCGGCTTACGCGCTGTTCCGCAACGGTCAGGCCGGCGGCCTGCGTATCCGGGATGGGCGGGTCGTCAAGTCCAGCCTGCTGGGCAAATTAAACCCGATGAAAAATACCACGATCAAGCTGCGCATGACGGCTGCCTTGCTTGCGATGTCTTTGCTGATGCTGATTATCGGCGGGCTGGGTTTGTCCGGCATGGGCAAGAGCTATGATAGCCTGGGCAGCGTTTATGAAGACGGCATCGTTTCGATGGAGCACATTACCAGGATACAGAAATTGATGCTGATCAACCGGCTGCGTATCGCCGTCAGCCTGGTAACGCCCACAGCGGAAGTGATACGAAAAAATACCGAGGAGGTCGAGCAGAACATCGAAGAGATCGGGAAAATCTGGAAAACATATACCGCCAATCCTTATCTGACGCCCGAAGACAAGGCCCTGGCCGACAAGTTTGGCGAAGACCGCAAGCGTTTTGTGGTGGAAGGCCTGAAGCCTGCGATTGCGGCGCTGCGGGCTAATGACATTGTGCTGGCCAATCGCATCGTCGTCGAAAACGTACGCCCCTTATACGAACCGGCTGCCGCAGATGCAGAAAAAATATTGGCGATGCAGATCGACGGCGCCAAAAACGCCTATAACAATGCCGGGGAACGCTACGGCTATACGCGCACCATATTCATTGCGCTGCTGACCATCGGGGTCTTGATGGCGTTGTGGGCGGTATTGATGCTGTGGCGTGGCGTGTTGCATCCGATAGATACCGTGGTAGGGCTGTTGCGCCAGGTGGCGCAGGGGAATTACACCAGCTCCTTCTCTACAATACGCAACGATGAAATAGGCAAGCTGCTCGATGCGATCAAATCCATGCAGATCAAACTGGGATTCGATGTGGCCGACGCGCTGCGCGTATCCAACGAAAACCTGCGCATCAAAATCGGCCTGGACAATGTTTCGACCAGCGTGATGATTTCCGACCCGGAGCGCAAGATCATCTACATGAACAAGGCCGTGCATGAATTGATGGCTGTCGCCGAAGCCGATATCCGCAAGGCCTTGCCCGATTTCAGTGCCGCCAAACTGATGGGCGGCAGCATCGATGCCTTCCACAGGAACCCGGCGCATCAGAAGGCGATGCTGGAGAGCCTGAGCACGACCCATTGCACCCAGATCGAGTTAGGCGGGCGCACCTTTGCGCTGGCGGCAAGCCCTGTGATCAACGAACGCGGCACCCGCCTTGGGGCCGCGCTGGAATGGAAAGACCGCACCGCAGAAGTGGCGGTGGAGAAAGAAGTGGCGGCGATCGTCGATGCAGCGGTGCTGGGGGATTTCACCAAACGCATCGAGATGCAGGGCAAGGAAGGATTTTTCCGGCAATTGGGCGAAAGCCTGAACCAGTTGCTGCAAACCTCATCCGACGGCTTGGGAGAAGTTGCACACATGCTGGATGCGCTGGCGCAAGGCAATCTGACCGAGCGTATCACTACCGACTATATGGGCACATTCGGCAAGTTGAAAGACGACGCCAATGCGACTGCCGATAAATTGACCGAAATCATAGGCCAGATCAAGGACGCCACCGACACCATCAACACCGCGTCCAAGGAAATCGCCGCAGGCAACAGCGACCTGTCGCAGCGCACCGAAGAGCAGGCGTCCAGCCTGGAAGAAACCGCCAGCAGCATGGAAGAGCTGACCTCGACGGTGAAGCAGAACGCCGAGAACGCCAAGCAGGCCAACCAACTGGCGAAAGGTGCGTCCGATGTGGCTGGCAAAGGAGGTGCGGTAGTCGGCCAGGTGGTGACCACGATGGACCAGATCAACGAATCCTCGCGCAAGATCGTGGACATCATTTCTGTTATCGACGGCATCGCGTTTCAGACCAACATCCTGGCATTGAACGCGGCGGTGGAAGCGGCCCGTGCGGGTGAGCAGGGCAGGGGCTTCGCGGTGGTGGCGGGCGAGGTGAGGAACCTGGCGCAAAGGAGTGCTGCTGCGGCCAAGGAGATCAAGACGCTGATAGGCGACTCGGTGGAGAAGGTGGAGGGAGGTTCCAAGCTGGTGGCACAGGCAGGACAGACGATGGAAGAGATCGTGTCCAGCATCCGCCGGGTGACCGACATCATGAGCGAGATCACGGCGGCATCGAGCGAGCAGAGCCAGGGCATAGAACAGGTCAACACCGCGATCACGCAGATGGACGAAGTGACCCAGCAGAACGCGGCGCTGGTCGAAGAGGCTGCGGCTGCTGCCGAATCGTTGCAGGAGCAGGCGCAGAACCTGACGGAGTCGGTGGCGACCTTCAAGATGTAGGTGGGGATTTATAGAGGTCGAAGGGTGCTGTGGTTCGACAGGCTCACCACGAACGGGAAACTTTTTAATGGTCGAGTCGATAATCCGACAGGGGCAGGGCGCAAAGAATGCAACCATAGCCCGCCAGAGGCAGGACACTAATTTCAGAGAGACGATATGGTAGACCATCTGCAGACTGGTGACAGGGAACGCGAATTCGCTTTTACCGGCAAGGATTTCGAGCGGGTGCGCCAGTTGATTTATGCCCATGCCGGGATATCGCTGAATGCGTCCAAACAGGACATGGTGTACAGCCGTCTGGCCAGGCGACTGCGCGCAACCGGGATAGACAATTTCAGCGATTATTTGGCGTTGCTGGAAAACAACGACGAGGCGGAATGGGAGGCGTTCGTCAATTCGCTGACCACCAACCTGACCGCGTTCTTCCGCGAGCCGCACCATTTCCCCTTGCTGGCCGAACATCTGCTCAAACAAAAAGGCAAGCATCCTCTTGCACTGTGGTGTTCGGCATCCTCGACCGGCGAGGAGCCGTATTCGATGGCGATGACCATAGTTGAGGCATTCGGCAGTTTCAAACCCCCGGTCACGATAGTGGCGACAGACCTGGATACCAATGTGCTGGCCAAGGCGGCAGCGGGCATCTACCCGCTCGATCGTGTCGAGAAATTGTCCGGCGCAGTACTGAAACGTTTTTTCCTGAAGGGAGCGGGGGCGCAGCAGGGCTATGTGCGGGTGCGTCCGGAGTTGCGGGAAATGATCACGTTCCGGCAGGTCAACCTGCTCGGCGACGAATGGCCAATACGCGGGCCGCTAGATGCGATCTTCTGCCGCAACGTGATGATCTACTTCGACAAGGAGACGCAACTCAAGATATTGGGGCGTTTCGCGCCCTTGTTGCAACCGGATGGCCTGTTGTTCGCGGGACATTCGGAGAGTTTCCATAATGCCGGGCACCTGTTCAGTTTGCGCGGCAAGACTGTATATGAGCTAGCCAAAAAAAACCAGGCACACCACACGGGAACCGCAACGGCAAAGAACAGGGAAAGCTGAATCATCTTGGCCGACCATTTATTCGAAGAGCTGCAGGCGCCCAACCTTTATTTCGACAGGGGGCACGAAATCGAGGCAGCCAAGATATTGCCCGGCGAGTATTACGCGACCGCGCGCGACATGATGCTGGTAACGGTGCTAGGCTCCTGCGTTTGCGCCTGCATACGCGACAGAGAACTTGGCATCGGCGGGATGAACCATTTCATGTTGCCGGATGGCGGCATGGATCAGGGAGATATCCTGGGCGAATCTGCCCGCTATGGCACTTATGCAATGGAGATATTGATCAACCAGTTGCTCAAGATGGGGGCCAAGCGCGGCAATCTGGAGGCCAAGGTGTTTGGCGGCGCCGCCGTGTTGCGCGGATTCATGGTCGCGAATGTCGGGGAGCGCAACGCGCAGTTCGTGCTGAAGTTTCTGAAGACGGAAAATATCCCGGTCGCCGCGCAAGACCTGCGCGATATCCACCCGCGCAAGGTGTATTTCTTCCCCAAAACCGGGCGGGTCAGGGTCAAAAAACTCAGGCAGGTGCATAACGATACGGTCATCAACCGCGAGTCCGAATACAAGGCGCGTCTGCGCTATGCCAAGGTCGAGGGCGAGTTGGAATTGTTCGATTGACCGCGGTATGTCATGATGCGGCACCGCATACCGAGAAGGCGCAACGATGGAAAATCGCAGAATTAAGGTGCTGGTGATCGACGATTCCGCGCTGATACGCAGCGTGATGAAAGAAATCATCGACCGCGAAAAAGATATGGAGTGCGTCGGCGCTGCGCCCGATCCGCTGGTGGCGCGCGAGATGATCAAATCGCTCAATCCGGATGTGCTGACACTGGATGTGGAAATGCCCAAGATGGACGGGCTGGATTTTCTGGAGCGCCTGATGAGGCTGCGCCCGATGCCGGTGGTGATGGTTTCCACGCTGACCGAGCGCGGCTCCGACATCACTTTCCGTGCGCTGGAGCTGGGCGCGGTGGACTTCGTCTCCAAGCCGAAAATGGATATCGCCCACGGCATGGAAGAATATGCGCTGGAGATTACCGACAAGATCAGGGCTGCCGCCCAGGCGCACGTGCACACGAAAAAGACGGTTGCGCCCATGGTGATACAGGAGCGGCTTTCCGCCGATGTGATCCTGCCCAGCAATGTTCCGGGACGATTCTCTTCGACCGAGAAATTGATCATCATCGGCGCCTCGACCGGAGGCACAGAGGCGATCAAGGAGGTATTGGTGCGGCTACCCGCAGATGTTCCGGGGATATTGGTGACCCAGCACATGCCGGAAAATTTCACCAAGTCTTTCGCGGAGCGCCTGAATAGCCTGTGCAAGATTTCTGTGAAGGAAGCGGAAAATAACGAGCGTATCCTGCCGGGCCACGCTTATATTGCCCCCGGACATTCCCATTTGCTGCTCAAGCGCAGCGGCGCCAACTACATGACAGAGTTGAGCCAGGGGCCGCCGGTAAACCGCCATCGCCCGTCGGTGGACGTGCTGTTCCGCTCTGCGGCCAATTATGCCGGGGCCAATGCGTTGGGCATCATACTCACCGGCATGGGCAAGGACGGCGCGCAGGGTTTGCTTGAGATGAAGAATGCCGGCTGCCATACTATCGCCCAGGATGAGGCGACCTGCGTGGTATTCGGCATGCCCAAGGAGGCCATAGCAATGGGCGGCGCATGTGAAGTATTGCCGTTGCAGAATATCGCGCAGCGCACCATGACTTATCTTGCCCAGCACAGCGGCAAGGGCAATCGAGTTTGATATACGCTTAACCGGGAGATAACATGGTTTTTAAAGTAACGACGCTGGATAAAGTGGCCCGCATCGAGATGGCCGGTCGATTTGATTTTCAAATACACCGGGAATTCAAGGGCGCATATGACAAATTTCTGGATGAAACCGGCATAGTCGAGGTCGAGATCGAGTTGAGCCAGGTCAGTTATCTGGACAGCTCCGCCCTGGGAATGTTGATGTTGCTCAATAAACGCGCACATGAAAAAAACAAGACCGTGACCTTGCTCAATCCCTCCCCCGGAGTGGCTCAAGTGCTTGAGGTTGCGAATTTCAACAAGCTGTTCAATATAAAACAGGCCTGATATTTTCAAAACAAATATTAATCCGTTACCCTGATAAGCCCCATTGCACGGGATACACATGCGCACCAACCTGCCAGTCAGCAACGTAGAACAGCTCATTCCCGAAGACGAGGTGCTGATTTCCAAAACGGACCTGAGAGGGCAAATCACATACTGCAATCAGCCTTTCTGCAGGATATCCGGATATGATTTATACGAATTGAGGGGGGCGCCGCACAATCTGATCCGCCACCCCGATGTACCTGCGGAATTGTTTGCCTGCATGTGGCAACAAATAAAATCCGGCAAGCCTTGGCGCGGGATACTCAAAAACCGCTGCAAGAACGGCGATCACTACTGGGTTGAAGCAAACGTGAGCCCGATACTTCAGGACGGCGAGATCACCGGTTATTTATCGCTGCGTTACAAGGTTTCGCCGGAACAGATTGCCATCGCCGAGCGAGCCTATCAAACCAAACAGTTTGAATTGATGTATTCGGACAAGTCCGACCAGAATTACATCATCGAATTGCAACTGCGATTGGCCCAGAAAATCGCCTCCATGGAATCTCTCCATGAGCAAAGCACCAGCGATCTGGCGGTGGCCGGTAACATCATATCGCGCATTTCAAATGCATTCGGCTCGTCCGACCCGCTGGTCAGGACGCGTATCGTTCCGGCGGAGCAATGCAGCGGAGACCTCATCCTGATGTGTCGAACCCCGGTGGATATATTGCATATCATGCTGGCAGACGCCGTTGGGCATGGTTTGGTCGCAGCCATCAATTTACTGCCGCTTAGCCAGATTTTCTTTTCGATGTCGAAGAAAGCGCTTTCGATCCGGGACATCGCAGTGGAACTGAACTCGAAGATACACCAGCTGATGCCGCCGGAGTGCTTTATTTCCGCCGTTATGGTTTCAATCGATTTTCGCAAGCGGTGCATCGAGGTTTGGAATGGGGGGATCCCAGCCCCGTTGCTGTTCAGTCTGGATGGCAGGATGCTGCACAAGTGGTCGGCGCGTAATCTGCCACTGGGGATACTCGATAATGCATCCTTCTCACCCGCAACGGAGGTTTTGTATTACGACGAAGATTGCCAGTTGTTTATGTTTTCCGATGGCTTGTCCGAAGCGGTATCGCCACAGGGTGAGCAGCTAGGGAATGGGCGTATAGAGGAAATGCTGGCCGGTACGCAGCCGGACTCCCGTTTTGAGGGCATATTCGGCATGCTGGAAAATCACCTATCCGGAACCCCGGCACATGACGATATTTCTGTAGCCGTGACTACGCTCTATGCCGCAGAAATAAATGAACAACCTGCGTCCCGTTCCGGCTCATATCAGGGATATGAGTCAAACAGAGATTGGCGTATCGAGATCGCGCTGGGCGCGGAGGAACTGAAATATCTGGATGTCATTGCGCTGCTTTCCCAGATGCTCAACGAAATTCATTTTGCGGACGAGCACCGTTCCTCTTTATTCGTCATATTGAGCGAACTGCTGAATAATGCGCTGGATCACGGCATTCTCGATTTGGACTCCACCGTCAAGCAGGGGCCGGATGGATTTGAAACATATATGAATCTGCGCGACGAGAAATTGCGTTTTCTGAAACAGGGGTATATCGGAGTTGGGCTGGAAAAAATGATAATAGATGGAAAGAATGGCATAAAAATTCGTGTGGTCGATAGCGGCAAAGGTTTCAATTTGTCGTCAATCCGTCCGGATACGCTCAATCGGAATACACAGCAGCAGTTTGGAAGAGGCATCGCGCTGGTGCAAAAATTGGCCTATAAGGTGGAATATTCTCCGCAAGGCAACTCGGTTGTCGCTTATTATGTTTTTGCCTAGGCCATGATTTTCATTGCGACCAGATAGGCAGAGAAAATAAGCGTGGCCCCGGAATCGGCGCTGGGAATCGATTGCGTAATCGGCTCTGCTGTTATGATGCGGGTGGCATGGCTGCCCGATTATCCTGGACGAATTTCTCGACGACAGCCTGCTGTTCGATAGCGGCAAACAGCTCTATCCATATCTCTCTTAGGCGAATATGAACAAGGCCATTACTGAATTGGTGCAGGGTGTAGACAATCTGATCACGTTGCCGGATGTGTTCGTGCGCATCAATAGATTGGTGGAAGATGCCAATAGCAACATGGCTGACATCGCCAAAGTCGCCGGGCAGGATCCTTCTTTTTCCATGCGCTTGTTGCGCGTCGCCAACAGTACTTTCTACGGGTTCCCGTCTACAATAGACACTATCCCCAAGGCGGTCTCCATCATCGGCACCAGCCAGATACGCAGCCTGGCGCTAGCCACTTCGGTGGCAAGTTCATTCGAAGGGCTGCCCAATTCGCTGGTGTCGATGGGGAATTTCTGGAGGCATAGCCTGTACTGCGCCATCGCGGCGCGCATCCTGTGCAAGCAGGCGCACAAGTGCGATCCCGATGCGGTGTTTACTGCGGCTTTGTTGCACGACATCGGCGAGCTGGTGATTTTTAACCGTATGCCGCAACAAGCCAAAGAGGTCTTGTATCTGGTTTTGGACAGCGCAGATGAATTGCCCGTTTATCTTGCAGAACGCCAAATCATGGGTTTCGACCACGCTCAGGTGGGCGGGGAACTTGCCCGCCAATGGCAGTTGCCACCCATGCTGGTGGAATGTATCGAGTGCCATCATGACATCCGCTCCGCACAACATTTCCCTCGCGAAACCGCGTTGGTGCATATCGCCAACAGCCTGGCACTGATGGCGGAAACACAGACTCTAGATCAGAAAGATGTTTCGCCTATCGATCAGTTAGCCTGGCAAATCGTCGGCCTGGATGCCGGTCAGGTCATTCCTGCAGTAGTAGGCGAGGCCCAGGAAATGATCGCCGAAGCCGAAAAACTTTTCATCGGCAAATAGCGAACATGCCCACCCCTCCCAATAAGCCTTTGCCCTTGCCTGGATTTGAACATATCAAGCGCGCCTGGAACGAGGTTTACGCAGCTTATGCGGCCCGCTTGAATCCCGGCGAATACTATGTGACCAGGAACGACGAGTGCATCTACACCACCTTGGGTTCCTGCATTTCAGCCTGTATCCGCGATAGGGTGAGCGGTGTCGGCGGCATGAATCATTTCATGTTGCCTGCCGTACCGGGCGACGCAGGACTGAAGAGTGAGGATGTCAGTTACG
The DNA here is from genome assembly GCA_016195965.1 of Nitrosomonadales bacterium. GTDB lineage: Bacteria > Pseudomonadota > Gammaproteobacteria > Burkholderiales > Gallionellaceae > Gallionella. The sequence goes on from JACPYR010000013.1 coordinate 21,172, forward strand.
CAACCCGTTATGGCAACTTTGCTATGGAGCACATGATCAACGAAATCTTGAAAAACGGTGGCTATCGCAAGAACCTGGAGGTCAAGCTGTTTGGCGGGGGGCGCATTATTGCCGGCATGACCGATGTGGGCAAACGCAACATAGAGTTTGTAAGAAAATACATCGCGATAGAAGGATTGCAAGTTACTTCTGAAGATGTCGGCGACACGGTCCCGCGCATGGTGGTGTATTTCCCTAGCACCGGGAAAGTGCGCGTCAAACGGCTGCGTTCTCTGCATAACAATATCGTTGTGGATATGGAGAGCAGCTATCAGCGCCAGATAGTCGAAAAACCAGAGAGCGGCGAGGTCGAGTTGTTCTGAACTTCTCCAGTGGGAGCGGCTTTAGCCGCGATTGGTCGCTCGAGTTTACTGCCCGCATCGCCGCTCAAAGCCGCTCCCACAAAGGACTTGCTCGATAACTCCATTAGGGTTAATCAACAGTGCAACGCTACACCAGCCATTCCACTTGGCCGCCAAAATACGGCAGCCAAGTGGCTGGTTATGTGGCTTGAATTGCGGTTTTTAGCATCAAAGCACTTGTTGGGCAGTTCAGGGGTTAATCGAGCACCGGTTTTGCTCCCCATATTTTTGCCGCATAGTCGCTTATGGTGCGGTCGCTGGAAAATTTTCCCATGCCGGCCACGTTGAAAATCGCGCGGCGCGTCCATTGCTCCCGGTCGCGGTAAAGCGCATCCACACGTTCCTGCGCGGCGACGTAAGCGGCATAATCGGCCAGCAGTAAGTATTGGTCACCACCTTGGGTAAGGTTGCGGACGATAGATTGGAATCGATCGGCCCGGTCGGGCGAGAAGTAACCCGAACCTATCATGTCCAGAGCCCATTTCAACTCGTTGTTGGTCTGATAGTAACTCCAGGCGTTGTAGCCGGAACTTTTCAGCTCGGCGACTTCTCGGGTGTTGAGCCCGAAGATGAAGATGTTGTCTTCACCGACTTCCTGCATGATTTCGATATTGGCACCATCCAGCGTCCCTATGGTCAGTGCGCCATTCAGCGCAAGTTTCATGTTGCCGGTGCCTGACGCTTCGGTGCCGGCGGTGGAGATTTGCTGAGACAGGTCGGCGGCAGGAACGATCTCGCTGGCGGTCGTCACATCGTAATTGGGGATAAAGACCAGTTTGAGCAGGCCGCGCACGGCTGGATCATTGTTGACGATGTCGGCGATGCTGTTGGCGAGTTTGATGATCAGCTTGGCGGTGGCATAACCAGGCGCCGCTTTGCCGGCGATGATCACGGTGCGCGGCACGACATCCAGTTCCGGGTTGGAGCGGATACGGTTATAAAGCGTGATCACGTGCAGCAGGTTGAGCAGCTGGCGCTTGTATTCGTGGATGCGTTTGACCTGCACGTCGAACAGGCTGTCCGGATCAATCACAATACCCAGCTTGTTCATGACCAGTGCGGCCAGGCGCTCCTTGTTGGCGCGTTTTACCGCGCGGAATTCCGCCTGGAATTTCTTGTCGTCCGATAGTTTTTTGAGATGCTTCAGTTGCGACAAATCGGTGATCCAATCCTTGCCGATGCGACTGGTTATCAGCTGGGTCAGTCCAGGGTTGGCCTGGTTGAGCCACAAGCGCGGCGTGATGCCGTTGGTGATATTGGTCAGCTTGCCCGGATAAACGCGATCAAAGTCGGCAAAGATGGTGGTTTTCATCAGCTCTGAATGGAGCTGCGCCACGCCGTTGACATGATGGCTGCCCACGATGGCCAGATGCGCCATGCGCACCCGCCGGCCACGGGTTTCTTCGATGATGGACATGCGTTTGAGCAATTCCGAATCGCCCGGAAAGTGGTGCATGACATTGGTCAGGAAGCGCTGGTTGATCTCATAGATGATCTGCAAATGGCGCGGCAGAACCGACTCGAACAGCGACACCAGCCAGGTCTCCAGCGCTTCGGGCATCAGCGTGTGGTTGGTATAGGAAAAGGTACGCGTGGTGATGTCCCAGGCATGATCCCATTTGAGGTGGTGCAAATCCACCAGCAGGCGCATCAGTTCGGGGATGGCGATCGCGGGGTGGGTGTCGTTAAGCTGGATCGCCACCTTGTTTGGCAGTTCATCGAAGCCGTGGTGATGTTTCTGGAAGCGGAACAGGATGTCTTGCAGTGAGGCGCTGACAAAGAAATATTGCTGCTTGAGGCGCAGCTCCTTGCCCATGTCGGTGGTGTCGTCCGGGTAGAGCACCTTGGACAGGTTCTCGGATTGATTCTTGTCTTCGACAGCCCTGATGTAATTGCCTTCGTTGAAATACTTCAGGTCGAAGTCGCGCGAAGCCTTGGCAGACCACAGTCGCATGTTGTTGACGGTGTCCAGGCCGTAGCCTGGTATAGGCGTGTCATAGGCCATCGCCATCACATCGTCGGTATCCGTCCAGTGGAAGTGCGAGTTGCCGTGCTCGTCGATAAATTGCGCGACACGACCGTGGAATTTGACCGGGTATAACACTTCAGGGCGGGGGAATTCCCATGGATTGCCGTAACGCAGCCAGTTATCCGGATGTTCCACCTGCCAGCCATCCTCGATCTTCTGATGGAACATGCCATATTCGTAGCGTATGCCCATGCCATAGCCGGGTATGCCCATGGTTGCCATGGAATCCAGGAAGCAGGCCGCCAGCCGTCCCAATCCGCCATTACCCAGCGCGGCATCGAATTCCATGTCTTTCACAATGCTCAGATCGATGCCCGCTTCGCTGCATGCCTTGCGCACTTCATCCTCGAAGCCGATGTTCAGCACGCTGTTCATCAGGCTGCGCCCGATCAGAAATTCCATCGAAAGGTAGTACACACGCTTGGCGTCTTCGACGTAGTAGCGGCGCATCGTGGCCATCCAGCGCTCGATCAACCGTTCACGAACCACATTGGCGATGGTGAAGAACCAGTCGCGGTCGGTGGCCGTGATCGGGTCTTTACCAACTGAATAAATCAGATGATTGGTCATAGATTGCTGGACCGAATTCAGGCTGGGATTGAGCGGTTCGAGCGGTAACTCTTTCGAAGTTTTTGGCATATCACGAATCTCCTCTGTGAAAGGGAAGTATAAACAGGATTCCGCTATACGTCTTGTCAATTGCAGCGAGCCGGGAGCAAGTGGGGAGATCATCCATATCTGCCCTTTATACGGATGAATTACGGCATATAATCCGTTCGGAATTTTGCAAAACTATAACTCTGGTTCAAAGCCTCCAGTCCAGTTGGACTGCAATATTTTTTCTGGCATTATTTTTTGGGGAGACGTTTATGCGTATGGCGATGGTGGGGCTGGGCAAGATGGGCGGTAACATGGTGCGCAGGTTGCGCCGGGGGGGCATCGAGGTGGTGGGGTATGACCGCGCTGCGGAGGTGGTCGCGCAATTGGCCAGGGAGGAGGGCATGATAGCCGCCGCTTCGGTCGATGATGCCGTCACCAAATTATCCGGCCCGCGCGTGGTGTGGCTGATGCTGCCTAGCGGCGATCCGACCGAACAGCAGATACGCGCGCTGGCGCCGCGGCTGTCCAAAGGGGACGTCATCGTCGATGGCGGCAATTCGAATTATCACGACAGCCAGCGGCGCGGCGCATGGCTGGCTGAGCAGGGCATAGGCTTCATGGATTCCGGCACATCAGGCGGCATCTGGGGACTGGAGAACGGCTATTGCCTGATGGTCGGCGGCACGCCGGAAGTGGCGAAAATAATGACCCCAGTACTCAAGGTGCTGGCTCCTTCGGCAGAGCGCGGTTGGGCACACGTGGGCCCTGTCGGTTCCGGGCATTTCACCAAGATGATACACAACGGCATCGAGTACGGCATGATGCAGTCTTTCGCTGAAGGGCTGGAGCTGCTGCGCGGCAAACAGGAATTCGATCTGGATCTGGCGCAGATCACCGAGCTGTGGCGGCATAGTTCGGTGGTGCGCAGCTGGCTGCTTGACCTCACCGCAGAAGCCTTGAAACACGACCAGGAGCTGGCGCAAATCGCGCCGTATGTGCCGGATTCCGGAGAGGGTCGCTGGACCGTGGTGGAGGCTGTGGATCAGGGCGTCGCGGCGCCGGTTCTGACGCTGGCATTGCAGATGCGCTTCAACAGCCAGAACCAGACCGGTTATGGTTATCGTCTGCTGTCTACGATGCGCAATGCCTTCGGCGGGCACGCGGTCAAACATACGGACGAGAAATCATGAAGGTATTGGAACCCTGCACGCTGGTCATTTTCGGCGCGGCCGGCAACCTGAGCCGGGTCAAGCTGATCCCCTCGCTGTTTCGCCTGGAGCTGGCCAAGCGCTTGCCCGAGCATATCGCCATCGTCGGTTGCAGCATCGAGTTGCGGCAGCGCGAGGAATGGGTAAGCGAGGTCGTCAAGATTTTGGAGCCTCTCTACCCGCAAGGAATAGACAGGCAGGCGCTGGAGCGTTTCTGCGCCCGCATGCATTACCATGCGATACCACCCGGCGATACCGCTGCATATCCGCGTTTGCAGCAGATGCTGGAAGGCGGGGGATTCCCCCCCAACATGGTGTTCTACATGTCGGTCAGCCCGGCTGCGTTTCCGGATATCGTGGATAAATTGGGCAATGCCGGTTTGCTCAAACAGACCAGCGGCTGGCGCAGGGTGGTGATCGAGAAACCCTTCGGTTACGATTTGCTGAGTGCACAGACGCTGCAAAGCAGCTTATACAAACATCTGGATGAGCCGCAGATTTATCGCATCGACCATTATCTGGGCAAAGGCACTGTGCAAAACGTGATGGTGTTCCGTTTCGCCAACCTGTTGCTCGAACCGCTGTGGAACCACCATTACATCGACCACGTGCAAATCACCCAATCCGAAACTCTGGGTATCGGCGGACGCGCCGGTTACTACGAAGGCGCCGGTGCATTGCGCGACATGATACAGAGCCACTTGCTGCAATTGCTGGCGCTGGTGGCGATGGAGCCGCCGGTGACGATGTCCGCAGAACACCTGCGCGATGAGAAAGTGAAAGTGCTGAAGGCGATCCGCCCGATCACGCAAAACTCGGTGCATGCCCATGCATTCCGCGGCCAGTACACCAGCGGCACGATCGACGGCCAGACGGTTCCCGGCTATCTGGAAGAGCCCGGCGTGGCGGAAGACAGCACCACGGAAACCTATGCTGCGCTGAAGCTATTCATCGACAACTGGCGCTGGGCCGGTGTGCCGTTTTATTTGCGCACCGGAAAACGCATGGCGGAAGGCAGTTCGGCAATCTGCATCCGCTTCAAGAATCCGCCGCAGGATTTGCTGCGCAAAACGCGCCAGGGGCCGCCGCAACCTAACTGGATCATGCTGGGCATACAGCCCGACGATTGCATGAAAATGGAACTGCAGGTCAAGGTGCCGGGCCTGGATTTACATACCCGTTCGATCAGTCTGGACGCGACCTACCGCAAGGAGAGCGACGAGGATTTCGACGCGTATGCCGGCCTGCTGCTGGACGTGATGCAGGGCGACCCTTCGCTGTTCCTGCGCATAGACGAGGTGGAAGCGGCGTGGCGCGTGGTGGACCCTATCCTCAAGGTATGGGCGATGGAGCGCGATTTCATCAATACTTACCAGGCGGGCAGCTGGGGGCCGCGCGGCACTTACCGGCTGTTCGACCGCGACGATCAGTTTTGGCGCCATTCGCTGAATCTGGATGGCGCCAACCTGGAGGCATATTAATATCGTGAAGCACTTTCTGGCTGGCGACATCGGCGGAACCAAGACACGTTTGGCAGTAGTGGAGGTCAGCGGCAAGCAGGTTCTCATCGTGCGTGAAACCGATTATCCGAGCCGGAACTATGCCACGTTCGAGGCCTTGCTCGGTGATTTTCTTGCCAACACGGAAACTCCGCGCCACGCGGCATTCGGCATCGCAGGCCCGGTACAGGGCAGGGTAGCGCAAACGACCAACTTGCCATGGCGTATCGACGCCGATGCATTGCAGCGGCAATTTGGTTTTGCACGCTGCACCTTGCTCAATGATCTGGAAGCGACCGCCTATGGTTTACCAGCCTTGGCTGCGGAAGATTTGCTGATCTTGCAAAGCGGGTCAGCGGATGCCTGCGGCAATGCCGCCGTGATCGCCGCCGGTACTGGCTTGGGCGAGGCCGGTCTGTTCTGGGATGGGCAGCAGCATCGGCCATTTGCCACCGAAGGCGGGCATGCCAGCTTCAGTCCGGGCGATGAATTGGATATCGCATTGCTGCAGTTTCTGGATGAAACAATTAGCCATTCGACTAGGCTGCAAAAGACCGCAGCCAAGTCGCTGGTTATTCAGCGACAGCATCTGCATGTCAGCTGGGAGCGCGTCGTTTCCGGCATGGGCTTATTGAGCCTGCATGAATTCTTGCGCCAGCACCGGAATAGCGAAGTGCCGCAATGGCTGGCCGAAGAAATGCGCAACGGCGATCCGGCAGCAGCCATCTCTGCCGCCGCCTTATCCGGTCGCGATGAAATTTGTGTAGAGACGCTGGCTCGGTTCGTGCGCCTGTATGGTGCGGAAGCGGGCAATCTCGCGCTCAAGGTGATGAGCTATGGCGGGCTGTATCTGGGGGGAGGCATCGCGCCGAAAATCCTGCCGCTGTTGCTAAACGGTGCGTTTATCGACGCTTTCCGCAATAAAGGCCGGATGCGGCCTTTGCTGGAAGCCATGCCGGTCAAGGTGATCCTGAATGACCGCGCGGCATTGTTCGGCCCGGCATTGCGTGCGGCGCAAATCGCCGCCGAGGCACCGTGAATATCACCGAATTGCCCAATGCGCAGGCCGTCCTGATACATGACGACCTGGACGAAATGAGTGTTGCGGTCGCACAGCGCATCGCGACACTGGCTGCGCAGGCGATTGCTGCGCGCGGGGTATTTCATCTCGCGTTGGCTGGGGGCGAAACCCCGCGCCGCTGCTACGAAAAACTGCGCAACCTCGCGATAGCCTGGCCCCGTGTCCAGATTTATTTTGGCGATGAGCGTTGCCTGCCTGAGGGCGATAAACAACGCAACGACAGCATGTCCAAGGAATCATTGCTGGATCATGTCGCGATTCCGCATGCCAATATCCACCGTATTCCTGCAGAACTGGGCGCAAACGAGGCGGCAGATCGTTATGCTGCGACCATCGGTCTATCATTGCCGCTAGATCTGGTGCTGCTCGGCATGGGGGAGGACGGGCATACCGCCAGCCTGTTTCCGGATAATCCGGCCACAGAAAGCGCTATGGTGGTCGTGCCGGTATTCAACGCGCCCAAACCTCCTGCCGAACGGGTGTCGCTGGGCAGGAATACGTTGAATACGGCACGACAGAGAATTATCATAGTGGCCGGTTCGGGGAAGCGTGCGGCACTCGGGAAAATATTATTGGGTCAGCCGTTGCCGGTAGCGCATATTGCGGCCGCCGAATGGCATCTGGACCGGGCTGCGTTACCCTGACACTGGGTACAAAAACGACGCATCGAAAATACGCCGATTCTGATGAACAATCTCTGGTTGATGAAGCGGTTGCGCTATAATATTAAAAATAAAATTAGAATCTGAATTTTTAAATCAAGCTGGGAATCCATGGAAAAAAGCACCGCATTCGTATTGCAAGTACGCCCCAAAATTCCGGCGCGCCTGGCGCGTCTTGAAGAGTTGGCGAACAATCTTTGGTACAGCTGGGATCGCCCAACGCGCGGACTGTTTGCGAGTTTACATCCGGGTTTGTGGAAGTCTACGGGTCAAAGCCCTAAGGCTTTTTTAAAACGCGTAGACGAACAGCGCCTGCTGGAAGCGGCAGAAGATCAGGTGTTCATCGGCAATTACAATCGCGTACTGGCGGCCTACGATACTTACCACGATCACCGTTTGCCAGCCAGCGGTGCGGGATTGCTGGGCAAAAATGATTTGATCGCCTATTTTTGCGCCGAATTTGGTTTCCATGAAAGCTTTCCAATTTATTCGGGCGGCTTGGGTATTCTGGCGGGTGACCATTGCAAGGCCGCCAGCGACCTGCGCATGCCGTTCATAGGCATGGGTCTGTTGTACCGTCAGGGTTATTTTCACCAGACCATAGATGGCGATGGCAATCAAATCGCCACCAATAGCGATTCGCATTTTGAAGACCTGCCCATTATTCCCTCCAAGCGTGCAGATGGCTCCGAGGTATACACCTCGGTGGATTTGCCGGGGCGCAAGCTCAATATCAAAATCTGGCAGGCCAAGATCGGGCATATCACGCTATATCTGCTCGACACCGACCTGGAAAGCAACAGCCCGCATGACCGCGACATTACGCACCGCCTCTATGGAGGCGACAAGATCATGCGTATCGAGCAGGAAATCGTGCTGGGTATCGGAGGCGTGCGCGCGCTGCAAGAGCTCGGCCTGAAACCCACGGTTTGGCATATCAATGAAGGGCACGCCGCGTTCATGATGCTGGAACGGATACGCCAAAAAATCACCAATGATGGCTTGAGTTATTCCGCCGCGCTTGAAGCCGTGTCGGCCAACACGATTTTTACGACCCATACACCGGTACCCGCAGGGCACGATCATTTTGGCGAAGGCATGATGCATGATTACTTCGAGCAATATTATCCGCAGCTCAAGCTGAGCCGGGAAGAATTTATGGCGCTGGGCCTGACAAAAAACTCTCCCGATTTCAACATGACGGCGCTGGCGATCCGCTGTAGCCGTTTCCACAATGGTGTTTCGCGCATACACGGCGATGTGTCGGCACATATTTGCGGCGACATGTGGCCGCAAATCGAGCATAAAGAAAATCCGATGACGTATGTCACCAATGGCGTGCATGCCCCGACTTTTCTGGCATCCGAGTGGATCGAGGTGCTGGAACGCTATCTGGGGCTGGAATGGAGCGCGCGCATGAATGACGTGGAATTCTGGAAAGGCGTCGATAATATTCCCGACCACCTGTTCTGGAGCGTGCGCCAAACCCTGAAGGCACAGATGTTGAACATGGTGCGCGAACGCATCACCGCGCAACATTTCCGCAACCACGGCTCCGAGGCACATCTGGATCGGCTGCTCAAATATGTCAATCCGGAAAATCCCAACATCCTGACTATCGGCTTTGCACGGCGCTTTGCCACTTACAAGCGTGCCACGATGTTGTTCGGCGACCTGGATTGGCTGCGGGAAATTCTGCATAACCAGGATCGTCCAGCGGTCTTCATCTTTGCAGGGAAGGCGCATCCGGCGGATATCCCTGGACAAGACCTGATCCGCCGCATCACCCATATTGCCAAGATGCCTGAATTCATCGGCAAGATACTGATGGTGGAAGGCTATGATCTTGGCCTGTCGCGCACACTGGTTTCGGGTGTGGACGTGTGGCTGAACAATCCTTTGTATCCGCTGGAAGCAAGCGGCACATCGGGCATGAAGGCCGGGCTGAACGGATCGATCAACTTGTCGGTATTGGACGGCTGGTGGGGCGAAAGCTACGACGGCGAAAACGGCTGGGCGATCAAACCGGTATCCGAAACTTTGAGCGAAGAGGTTCGTACCCACGAAGAAACCATCACGCTATACGAGTTGTTGCAAGACCAGATCGTGCCTCTGTATTACGAGCACAGCAAAATGGGCTATTCGCCCAATTGGGTGAACATGGCCAAACGCTCCATGGCGACTATCATGCCGCGCTTCAATTCCAAGCGCATGGTAGGTGAATATCTGACCAAGTGCTACTTGCCAGCCAACCAGCAGCATCGTTTGTACAAGCAAAACAACTATGAGAATTCGCACATCATCGCCGACTGGAAAGCGCGTATCCGCAACGCTTGGTCAGGTGTCGCGCTGACCCGCCTGGATACCGGACCGAAGGAAATCAACTTCGGGGAAGCGCTGCATATCGAGGTTGGGGTCAAGTTAAACGGCCTGAATCCCGGTGATGTCAATGTGGAAATGCTGCTGGGTTTATTTAGTAAACGCGAGGAATTGCAGAATTCACGCCGCTACCGTTTTATAGCCACCGGCGCGATGACTGAGACCGGGGAGCACATATTTGCCGTTGATGTAAAACCGGAACACTGCGGCAAGTTGGAATATCACATTCGCGCCTACCCTTACCATGAGATGCTAACGCATCCTTTTGAGATGGGCATGATGCACTGGCTGTAATCACAGCGCTTGCATTTGCTAATTTCCTGTCGAAAAGTGAGACTGCATTGGCTGATCTAAAAGTCCTGTTCGCAACATCGGAAGTCGCCCCGTTAATCAAGACAGGCGGCCTGGCCGATGTCAGCGGCGCACTGCCCGTTGCTCTGCGCGCCATCGGCGTCGATGTGCGCATATTGGTGCCGGGTTATAACCAGGTGATCGCAAAACTAGCGCACTATCAAGTTGTGGCAACCTTCGATAATTTGCCGGGTTTCCCATCCGCGCGTCTGTTGTCCAGTACGATGGCGCATGACGTACCTTTGCTGGTGCTGGATTGTCCCAGCCTGTATCAGCGTGAAGGCGGGCCTTATCAAAATGCCCTCGGTCACGACTGGTCCGACAACGCGAAACGATTTGGCTTGCTATCAAAAGTGGCTGCCCTGTTGGGTTGCAGCGACTCGCCGCTGGATTGGCGTCCCGATATTGTGCATTGCAATGATTGGCAAACCGGCCTGACGCCGGCGTATTTGCATTTCGCGCCGGGAGGGGTGCCCAGCATCATCGCTATCCACAACATCGCTTTTCAGGGGATTTTCCCCCCGACCATGGTGCAGGAATTGAATCTGCCTCCTGCCAGTTTCAGCGTCGAGGGAGTGGAGTATTACGGCAATATGTCGTTTCTGAAAGCCGGCCTGTTTTATGCCGACCACATTACGACCGTCAGCCCGCACTACGCTAAGGAAATTCAGCAGGATGATCTGGGGTTCGGTATGCAGGGCCTGCTGGCTAGCCGCCGTGATAGCCTGACCGGCATACTCAATGGTATCGATACGGACGAATGGGATCCGACTTCCGACAAACATCTGGTCCAGACCTACAGCAGCCACAATATGAGCGGCAAGGCCGCCAATAAAGAGGCCTTACAGCGCAGAATGGGTTTGACTGTTGCATCGGAAGTGCCAGTACTCGGCGTGGTCAGTCGCTTGACCCATCAGAAGGGACTGGATCTGTTGCTGGAAATTGCACCTATCCTGACAGAGTTCCCGGTACAACTGGCCATACTTGGCAAAGGCGATCCACAAATACAGAAAACCGCGCGTGATTTATGGCGTCTCTATCCGGGCAAGATAGGTGCCGTGATCGGTTTCAGCGAAGAGCTGTCGCATTTGATTGAAGCCGGATCGGATATTTTCGTCATGCCGTCGCGTTTCGAACCTTGCGGGTTAAACCAGATGTATAGCCAGCGTTATGGCACTCCACCTATCGTGCATGCTACAGGCGGTCTGGTCGATTCTGTGGTGGACTGTACGCCCGAAACACTCACGGATGGCACTGCCAGCGGATTTTCATTCAGCGGCATGAGCGATGAAAATTTATACTTTGCCATCCGGCGTGCGGTCAATCTCTATTACGATAAAAAGCAATGGCAGACACTGCGCAAGAATTGCATGGCGAAGGATTTTAGCTGGAATAACAGCGCCGAAGCCTATCGCGCTGTGTACCGCAAGGTATTGCGGGATTAAACGGTTTTTTGGAACCATCCATGAAGCTTAACATTATCAGCCTGTGCACCTTGGTATTGGGTGTCTTTCCGGCCTTTGCTGTGGGCTTCGATCCCCAGGCCGTTGTCGCTGCTCACAACAAATGGCGCACGGCAGCCGGTGTAACAGAAAAACTCAGCTACTCATCCAAACTGGCCGTTTCTGCCCAGGCGTGGGCGGACGATCTGAAAACGTCTAACCAGTGCCAGATGCGCCACAGCAAACCTGATGGAAAGTACGGTGAGAATCTTTTCTGGGGCAGCGCCTTGAATTGGTCTGATGGCCGCAGAGAGCTGCAAAAAGTTTCACCGGAACATGTAGTGGATAGCTGGGGAAATGAGCAGGCCGATTACGACTACGCCGCTAATAGTTGTAAACCGGGCAAGATGTGCGGCCATTACACTCAGGTGGTGTGGCGAACAACATCTACGGTCGGTTGTGCAATGGCCGTGTGCAAGGATACTCTGCAGCAAATTTGGGTATGTCAGTATCAGCCTGCCGGAAATATCGTGGGGCGCAGGCCTTATTAAATTAAGCGGGGAGTCAAACCGGATTTCATATGCCCGAATACATTACAATCTGAAACTCATACGTATTTGAGTTACATTGCAACGCAGTTCTAATCGAAAATCAATTTTTAATCAAAAATATCAAAACTCATGGAATTCAAGCAAGTTAAAGCCAGCATCCTGAAAAAATCCCTCACCGAGCTACCAGCCTTGGGCATGGATGCACGCAGCATCGCGACGGACTTCCGGCGCTATTTCAGCCATACGCTGGGACGAGACAAGAACTGCAAGTCTGTACATTATTTATATACCGCCTTGGCCTATACGCTACATGACCGGTTGATGGAGCGTTGGAAAAATACTCATTACGCCTACAATGAAAGCAATTGCAAGCAAGCCTATTACCTGTCGCTGGAGTTCCTGATGGGCAGGGCACTCGGCAATGCGATGCTTAATCTTGGGGTGCAAGACGAGACCACGCGTGCGATGTACGATCATGGCATCGTACTGGAAGAAATCGCGGAACGCGAACACGACGCCGGGCTGGGAAATGGCGGCCTGGGCCGCCTGGCTGCCTGCTTCCTCGATAGTTGTGCGACCTTGCAATTGCCCGTGATGGGCTATGGCATCCGCTACGAATATGGAATGTTCCGCCAACGTATCGAAGGCGGGCACCAGATCGAGGAGCCAGACCACTGGCTGCGAGACGGTAATCCATGGGAACTGGAACGGCCAGAATTCACCCAAAAGGTACGTTTCGGCGGTCGCACCGAGTATTACCACGATCACTCAGGTGAACTGCGCGCACGCTGGGTGGATGCACATGCAGTGCTTGCCGTGCCCTACGACATACCCGTGCCGGGCTACCAAAACGGGACGGTAAACACCTTGCGGTTATGGAGTGCTGCGGCAACCGACGAATTTGATTTGGGTGAGTTTAATGCCGGTAGCTACACAGAATCCGTCGCCGCAAAAAATGCCGCCGAGCACATCACCATGGTGCTCTACCCGAATGATGCCAGCGAAAACGGCAAGGAATTGCGCCTGCGTCAGCAATATTTTTTGGCTTCGGCCAGCCTCCAGGATATTTTGCGACGCTGGGTAAACCGTCATGGCAAAGATTTCACCAGTTTTGCCGCAAAAAATCATTTCCAACTGAACGATACCCATCCCACCTGCGTCGTCCCCGAGCTGATGCGCCTGTTGATGGATGAACATGAGATGTCCTGGGATCAGGCATGGGCAATTACCAGCAGCACGGTTGCTTACACCAACCATACCTTGCTGCCGGAAGCGCTGGAAAAGTGGCCGGTACGGATGTTCCGTGGCCTGTTGCCGCGCTTGCTGGAAATTATTTTTGAGATCAACGCGCGCTATTTGGCGCAGGTGACGCTGCAATGGCCGGGAGACATGGATCGCTTGCGGCGCATGTCCATCATCGAGGAAGGGCCCGATCCACATATCAGGATGGCCTATCTGGCTATCGTGGCAAGCTTTTCAGTAAATGGCGTCGCAGCCCTGCATTCGGAACTGCTGGAACAAACCTTGTTCCGCGATTTTTATGAACTGTGGCCAAAAAAATTCAATAACAAAACCAATGGCGTTACCCAACGCCGCTGGCTGGCCTGGGCCAATCCGGCACTCGGCCAGTTGATCACCGCAAAAATCGGCGACGGCTGGACCACAGATCTGGGGCAATTGCGCAAACTTGCACGTTATGCGGATGAAGCCTCATTCAGGAAGCAGTGGCGCAAGACCAGCCAAGTCAACAAGGCGCGCCTTGCCGCTCTGGTGCAGCAGGAATGCGGGGTCACCTTTAATACCAGCGCGCTGTTCGACGTTCAAGTCAAGCGCATCCATGAGTACAAGCGCCAGTTATTGAATGTGCTGCACGTTATTCACCTGTACGACCGTATCAAGCGGGGCGACACCGTCAACTGGATACCGCGCTGTGTGTTGATCGGGGGCAAGGCGGCACCCGGTTACATGATGGCAAAAAATATCATCAAGCTGATCTGCAATGTCGCAAATGTCGTGAATAACGATCCTGCGGTCGGCGATTTGCTCAAGGTGGCGTTCCTGCCTAATTACCGTGTGACCGCAATGGAAATCGTCTGCGCCGGCACCGATCTGTCCGAACAGATTTCCACTGCCGGAAAAGAGGCTTCAGGCACCGGCAATATGAAGTTCATGATGAACGGTGCGCTCACCATCGGCACGCTGGATGGCGCCAACATCGAGATGCGCGAAGAAGTCGGTGCAGAAAACTTCTTTCTGTTCGGGTTGACCGCCGAAGAAGTCGAGGGGAGAAGGGCGCGGCATCATCCGAATGCGATCATCGCTGCAGACGAAGATTTGAAACGTGTAATGCACCTGCTGAATTCCGGGCATTTCAACCAGTTCGAGCCGAATATTTTTGATCCCATCATCAATTCGTTGACCTCATATGGTGACTACTGGATGACGACAGCCGACTTCCGCAGTTATGTCGATGCGCAGCAGCGCGCCGCCGAAGCCTTTCGCGATCAAGAGCACTGGACGCGCATGAGCATTCTCAACACCGCTGCCAGCGGAAAATTCTCCAGCGACCGCACCATTCAGGAATATAACAAGGACATCTGGAAATTGAAGCCGATCAAGGCATTTCCGGTGGAATGACCCTTTGCTAGTGTAGCGTTGCACTGTTGACTAAACTCTTAATGGAGTTATCAAGCAACTCCTTTGTGGGAGCGGCTTTAGCCGCGATGCGGACAGTAAACTCGAGCGAGACCAATCGCGGCTAAAGCCGCTCCCACTGGAGAAGTTAAGTTCCAAACAGAATGCAACACTAGATGTGATGACCGCTGGAGAGGGCGGATAATTTCCCAATCTGCGTGGATAAAAAAGGCTTATTTCCAAAGGAAATAAGCCTTTTTCGGATGTGGCGTCAAAATCCGGAGCGAACATGCTCAGGTATTACTGCTAAACCTCCTGCTTTTCAACCGGGGCTGCCAAAGCCTTGGGAAGAACATCCGCCATGTCAGGGAAACGTCTGAGCTCGGGCTTGAGTTTGGGTCCCAGATACTTGTAGATCAGCAGCGCATGGTCACGGTAATACGCCGTCAAATTAGAGTGTGGATGGAATTGCCGGAAGAACGGCAGAGCCCTGAGGAAATTATGCCACGCTTCTTCCATGGTTACTCCGCTGGAACAACGGTAAGCCAATTGCCCGCCTATTGGGGTCTCACCCACCACCCAGCTTTCCTCAATTCCATAATTTTCTGGGTTCTTGGCGATGGGTGATCCGGCGTCGAGGCCGAAAGGCCCGCTGTTGATGGCGTAGATGTAGTCTCTATTGTCATTCAGGAAGTTGAGGGTGTCGGCAAATTCTTGGTGCGTTTCTGTAGGGAACCCACAGATCACGAAGACATGATTTTCAATTCCGACTTCGTGGGCATTTTTCATCACCTCTGCGATCTCCTCGACTTGTGTGCCTTTGCCCATCAGGTCAAGTATCCGTTGGTTGCCACTTTCCAATCCCCACAACAAAAATTTGCACCCTGATTCTGCAATTGACTTCAGTACAGCCGGGGTAAAAGTCCTGTTGGGTTTCGAATATGCGTAATAGGTGATGTCCAACCCTGCGTTTTTGATGGCTTCTGCCAGACGCACAAACTGCCCCGGGGCGATCATTTCATCGACGAAGGAAAAATTGCGCAGCCCCTTGTCGACGAAGTGCTGCAGCACTTCGATGATCGCATCCAGAGAGCGCACCCGATACGTATCACCGGCTGAAAAGTAGTGCACACAGAATGTACACTTCCGCCAGTAGCAACCCCGGGAAAGCAACAGCGGAATGACGGGTTCGGGAGAAAAGTAGGCGTTCAAGTTGAGTCCGCCAAAGTCTGGGATACCGAATTGATCGACATCTTTGTGAAATATCGGCGGCTCTTTCACGACTTGGCCTGCATCCCAATATACCGCCCCGGCAACACCCTTGGGGTCGCCACCTTGGCTTAACAGTTGCACGAGGGGTGCTTCACCGTCGCCGGCCACGATGACGTCCGCAGCTTCGGGATACCATTTCATGAAATGGACTGCACCATCTATCAGGCAACTCCCCCCCATGAAAACCTTCAGTTTGGATTGTTGGCGCAGAAACCGCCCTATTGCCGCACCGACGGGAAGTTGCTCCGAAAAGATCATCGAGACACCGACATAAGTTGGCTTTAATGCCAGTATCTGATTCATGCAATCTTTGAGCAGCGGGGTCAGCTTTTGACTACGCTCATATTCCGCACAATCAACGGTTAGCATCTTGGTGGAAAATTCGATGAATCTTGAAAACACCCCACCGCACTTCTCGTAAATATCCGGGCGGGTCAGCATGAAGTCATTATCTTCCCCCTTTAAAACCTTAACAGCCTCGAGCAATTCCTGTTTAGTCGTGCCAAGTTGTTTATATATATGTTCGCTAAAATCACCAGTGCCGGATTTCAGTCCGGTAAATACACTGTCGAGAACCCAAAGATTCAAATCCAGTAATTTGACCTCCCAATCAGGCAGCTGTCGTTCGACATAACCTTTCAGCATCGCAATTCCCAAAGGAGGCGATGTTGATATGGTGACAGGGGGAAAAACCAGGACCAATGTTTTTTTGGCCGTTTTCTTGGCGGTTTTCATGCAGCTTCCTTGACTAAACAACCACGGGCCAAAGCACGTGAGTTCAAATTACGGACTGAATGTCCGGATATATGCGTCGACTGAACGACCGTAGCTTCCTCATTATTTCACAGTAGGGAGGTTGGATATTATTGCATACGAAAGTTCACTTGTGGCATTCTCCCGGACACGTTCGTGGTTATATCGAAACATTCCCACGTTCATCAGGCAATTTTCGAAACTTCACTCAGCATCGCTTTCCCAGCGCCACTGCCGATCTTGGGTGCAATCGAGTCTATCGTCGCCCACAGCGAGGGATACTCACTGCGATGCTCTTGCACCAGCTGGACTGATCGCTCTTTTACTTCGGGAGAATATTCGTTTGACCCTAAAAACCGCAGTTGCCCCTATGCAAACCCTCTGTAAATGAAGCAGGCTGTGGAATTGATCACTTTTAGAGGAGTCACCCGATGGGTGAATCAAAACTGAAGCAAGCAAAGTACGAAGAAACGCTCATGACGTGCGCAAGCGTGCAGACCGTGGCGGGTCGAGTCCGGGTGCGCTGGGAAAGCAAAAGTGCAGCCACGCCGATGGGACAGTTAGCGTACTTCATCGAGTTTCTCACCCTGACCGGATTGTGGTCGCGCTGGCAACATTGAAGGAAAATTCACAGTTCAATTGATGAAGAATCAAACATGTAAGGTTATCGCTGATCGTGCGGAACTGTCACCGTTGTACTGACAGTCGATTTATTGCCTGAGCCATCGGTGGCTGAATAGGTAATGGTGTAGATGCGGCCAGCCAGGTTGGTTCCCGTGCGTGTCGCGCGCAGGCTGAATTGGCGATCGTCAGCGCCATATTGGGCTCCCTGAATGTCGTCCGCTGCCAGCACCTCGTTGGAGCTGATGGATACGAGTTGGATTTCTGGCTGGGGATCATAATCATCTTTAACCGCCAAGTTAATCACAACATCCACCATCTTGTTATTGGGCGGCCAAATTACTGCAGGAATTGCGCTCACCGTGAGTGCAGGCGGTGCGGTATCGCCTTTCTCAACAGGTATCGACAAGATGTCGTTTCCATAGATTACTGACGCATACCCACGTACATAAGCATAGTCTGGACGTTCCACCTTTACAGAGAACTCACTAGATGTTTGTCCCGACGCGATAGCCTTGCCACCCGGATAGACTTGGGGTGCATTCGTTTCTTTGAGGAGTTGAGGCCAAAGTTCCTTGACAAAAGAGCCTTCAATCCAGTCTATGCCCATTGCCCCACCTTCGTCCGCCTCCGTAATAAGCTTACCTCCCCATCCATCAGGACATGAAATTATTGAGGGGGGATACCACATATCTATCGAGGCTAGGTCAGGGGCGGCAGGATCATCAGGCAACTCATTAAACCCAACGAAACTGCTGTCCTCTTCACCTGTATTGCCGAGAGTAATTCTATTGATGCTTTGTGTACCATTATTTTTGACCTGATAACGGTAAATCACATACCCCCCGTAATGCATACCTGTTGCAATAATTTGAACCGGCTTAGCATTAGTCTGGGGATAAGTCGGCACCGAGAGCGCGAACAGGGATAAGGCGCAAACTATTTTAATAAAATCAATCATGGCTATTCACCTCGGGGACTCAAAATGTGATCGGTCATTGGGCACAGTTCTGAACATGGCGCACCCGGCCGCAATTGTATCGGCATCCTTATAGTCCGAAAGACCAATATCAACGGCACGTCCAGATGAATGAGGCGAGGTCTTCCCTGGCTGGTGCGAAAACTTGCTGTGATATTTAAACTCGGCTTTAACTTGGCGCTTGATATCGGCACATGCCGCATCGTTATTGTTCATAAGCAATTGCCATTTGTCGTAAACCTCACGGATATGCGTTTGATACGCCGGGGGTCTATAGCCAGATACTAATCTGGCTATGATACGAGGTCGATGCGCTCGTGCCGCCCTCGCAATACAGGCTGCGCCGTCGCGGGTGGCCTGGGTCACATTAATCATATCTTTGAAACCGTTTTCATAGGGTTGCACTGCAGGATCTATTGGCGTAAGTGGATCAACTGGACAGGCATTTGACCTTGAACAAGTCTGACCATCCGGGTTTGGTGTGTAAGGAATTTCCGATCTTGTAGTAGGAACTGGGCATTGCTTTTTTAGAATTGGAATGTGATATGTGCTCCCAATTGCATAAACACCAATAAAATCATTATACGAAATATCTAGATAAGACATATACAACCATAACTGGAAGCTATAAGGATTTATATTATTCCTTAAAATAATAATACATGGTTGTCCATCCAGCACAACCGGAAACATTCACTTGCATGGACAAAATAGCCATCAAAGCTTCTTCAGTAGTAAGGAACTCTCCAGTTCCTGCACTACCACTGCATTCGTGAGTCATACCACCTATTTGCACATCAGCATTATAGGTATAATATGGCAAGCTCCAAGATTCAATGATTGGCACAGTTTCGGCAAGCGAGGAAAAAGGAACGGCAGCCAAAAATAAAACTGCAACCTTGTGGTTGAGTATAGTCAAACAAGTGCAGACCATTCGATTCAACCGGTTTGCTCCATGTACATCCGTTCCCATGTCGCCTCCTTGTAGTTGGTCGTGCCGTGCAACTGGTGTTAAACAGTTTTCTATTTATTGCCGAACAACGCTCCCAAACTCATAAGATCAACACAAGGTTGCACACTAGCGATTTACCTGTAGCTTCGTCTATAGGATTTGGCTGAATTTCACTCAGCTATTTCGTGTACTGTTCGTAAGAATGTTGTCGCTGACCAAAAATTGACCCACTTATTCCATTTTCACTTCAAACGGGAAATAATCCGTCGGGTTTAACCCGACGCTGGCTCTGTCGTGAGGAATTCCGACCTACAAAATGCTCGATTGAAATGGAATTGGTATCAGGCATGCCATTCGCGGCTCCATACCCAGCGCCGTAAACTTGCCCTTGGCGGTTCGTTTACAGATTGTCGTATTGCTGTACTTCGCCACAGTCAGCATCGGATCTAATGTGCTCCATTGCAAAACCGCTGGCTTGAAGCATCATTCGTATCTATTGCGATAGATCTTTATTTTGGTTGTCAATTACTTCTATAAAATGGGGAGCGTAGCGCGAGAGCTTAGCCTGTCCGACGCCACTGATTTTACTGAATTCTGCCGTAGTACGCGGACGTTGATTGAGAATTTCCAGCAAGGTGCTGTCGTGGAAAATCACATAGGGTGGAACGCCCTGTTCGCGGGCGAGTGCTATGCGTTTGGCTTTGAGGGCGATCCATAGCGGATCGTCGTTCGCCCCGGAAAATGGCTCGCGTGATTTGCTAGTTCGTTGCGACTGTCGGCCAGTTTTCCTGATGGCTGGATCGGCATCTCGGCGCAGCCATACCGATTGTTCTCCCCGCAGTATCGGGCGTGCGGCTTCGGTAAGTTTCAGTCCGCCATAGGCTTCGATATCGGTTTCCAAAAGGCCGCTCGCCACCAGTTGGCGATAGACGCTGCTCCATTGCGAGGCGTTCAATTCCTTGCCTATGCCGAAAGTGGAAAGCGTTTGGTGATTGAGCTTTTCGATGCGATCGGTGAGCTTGCCGATCAGCACGTCGCTCAAGTGTCCGGCACCGAAACGTTGTCCGGTACGAAAGACGCAGGATAACGCCATTTGTGCTGCCAGCGTAGCATCCCAGGTATCCACTGGCTCCAAGCAATTGTCACAGGCACCGCAGTTGCCCGGATGTTCTTCGCCGAAATAGCGCAGCAGGGTTTGATGGCGGCAGGTGGTCGATTCACAGTATCCGAGCAATGCATCCAGCTTTTGTCGTTCCAGGCGCTTGCGTTCTTCGGACGCCTCGCCGCTGTCTATCATCTGACGCATAGACACGACATCGCCAAGACCGTATGCCAGCCAAGCGTTGGCGGACTGACCGTCGCGCCCGGCGCGACCGGTTTCCTGATAGTAGCCCTCCATGCTTTTCGGCAGGTCGAGATGAGCGACGAAACGCACGTTGGGTTTGTCTATCCCCATGCCGAACGCGACAGTAGCCACCATCACCACACCTTCTTCGCGCAGAAAGCGGCTCTGATTTTTGCCGCGCGTCGTGGCATCCAGTCCGGCGTGATAGGGCAGTGCATCCCAGCCTTGTCCTTTTAACCAAGCGGCGGTTTCTTCGACTTTCTTGCGCGACAAGCAATACACAATGCCTGCATCATTAGGATGTTCTGCTTCAAGAAATGTCTGTAACTGATTGCGTGCATTATTTTTTTGAGTGACGCGATAGCGAATATTGGCACGATCGAAGCTGGATACGAACTGGCGTGCTTGTTGTAACGCTAGCCGCTCGACGATCTCGCCGCGCGTTGGCTTGTCAGCAGTTGCGGTCAGCGCAATACGCGGCACCGCAGGAAAACGTTCGTGCAACACCGTCAGCGCGCGGTACTCGGGGCGGAAGTCGTGGCCCCATTGAGAAACGCAGTGCGCTTCATCGATCGCAAACAGCGCAAGCCCGTTAACTTCTTGCAAACGCTCCAGCAGATTCAGGAAACTGTCCGTCATCAAGCGTTCAGGAGCGACATAGAGCAGGTCGAGTTCGCCGCGCAGCATTTGATTTTGCACTGCACGCGCTGCATCGGCGCCGATGCTGGAATTGAGGAAGGCGGCCTTTACCCCAAGCTGGCGTAGCGCATCTACCTGATCCTGCATCAGCGCAATCAGCGGTGAGACCACGATGCCCACACCAGGACGCAGTAGTGCTGGAATCTGATAACACAGCGACTTGCCGCCGCCTGTCGGCATCAGCACCAGCGCATCGCCGCCTGCGATGACATGTTCAATAATCGCCTGCTGTTCACCGCGGAAAGCCGCGTAGCCGAATACGGAGCGCAGGGAATCCAGAGATTGCATACTGTTAATCAATGACTTGGGAGTTCTTATTGAAGTGGTCGATCAGTCCATTTGTCGAGGCATCATGCCCTGAGTTTGATGTCGCATCGCGCAATTCCGACAGAATCTTGCCGGCCAGTTGCTTGCCCAGCTCTACCCCCCATTGGTCGAAGGAGTTGATATTCCACACCACGCCTTGCACGAAGACCTTGTGCTCATAGAGTGCGATCAACATGCCTAGAGTATGTGGGTCCAGCTTGTCGAACAGGAGGGTGTTGGTCGGTTTGTTGCCGGGGAAAACTTTATGCGGTAGCAGCGCATCCAGCGCCTCGCCTTGCAAGCCTTGGGCTTGCAGCTCGGCACGCGCTTCTTGTTCGGTCTTGCCCAGCATCAGTGCTTCGCTTTGCGCAAAACAGTTGGCCAGCAGGATGGCGTGATGTTCTCCGAGCGGATTATGGCTATGCATGGGAGCAAGAAAATCCGCCGGGATCAAGCGTGTGCCCTGATGAATCAGCTGATAAAAGGCGTGCTGACCGTTGGTGCCGGGCTCGCCCCACACCACCATGCCGGTATCATAATCCACCGGATTGCCGTCACGGTCGACGCGCTTGCCGTTGCTCTCCATCTCCAATTGTTGCAGATAGGCGGCTAAGCGGTGCAGGTATTGATCGTAAGGGAGTATCGCATTTGATGCGGATCCAAAAAAATTGCCATACCAGATACCGAGCAGCCCCATCAGCACTGGAATGTTCTGGTCCAGCGGCGCGCTTTTGAAATGCTCGTCCATTACATAAGCGCCCACCAGCAGTTCCTCGAACTTGTCCATGCCGATGAACAGCGCGATGGGCAGGCCGATGGCCGACCATAAGGAATATCGTCCACCGACCCAATCCCAGAACTCGAACACGTTATCCGGGGTGATGCCAAACTGCGAAGTGGCGGTCAGGTTGGTGGAAACTGCGGCGAAATGTTTTGCGACGGCTTGGTCGACATCTATTTTGGCGCCCAGTTTCTCGACCAGCCAAGCTCGCGCCGAACGGGCGTTGGTCAACGTTTCCTGGGTAGTGAAGGTCTTGGAGCTAACGATGAACAGCGTGGTTTCGGCATCCAGCTTCTTCAACGTTTCGGTGAGATGGGTGGCGTCGATGTTGGATACAAAGTGCGCGCGCAAATTGGCTCTGGCATAGGGTTTAAGCGCTTCGCAGACCATCATTGGGCCGAGGTCTGAACCCCCGATGCCGATGTTGACTATGTCGGTGATAGCCTTGCCGGTATAGCCCCGATGCTGCCCATTGCGTACCGCTTCGGAGAAACTGCGCATCATCCCCAATACGCGCCGAACATCCGGCATGACATCCTTGCCATCCACCAGCACCGGGCGTTCAGAGCGATTGCGTAGCGCGGTGTGCAGCACAGCACGATGTTCGGTGCAATTGACCTTTGTTCCGTCGAACATACGAGAAATCCAGACTGGCAACCTGGCTTGCACGGCAAGTTCGAGCAGCAACTTCACCGTCTGTTCGTTGATGCGGTTCTTTGAATAATCGAACAACAGGTTGCCGAACTTGATCGAAAATTTATCAAAGCGCACTGGATCATCGCTAAACATCTGGCGCATGTGGATCGCTTCAATGGCTTTGTGGTGAAATTGGAGCGCATGCCAAGCGGGAGATTCAATAAGTTTCGACATGATGGTATTCGCTAAGATCAATATAAAAAATAAAATCCCTCTACTTCGTATTGTTTATGCAAACATTCAATTAACAAATTGAAATAAATCACGCGGATTCAATTTTGAAGTGCAACACCTGACTTGAAGAATACCTGAGCGGGTGTCAGAAATCCAAGCCGTTTTCTCGGTCTGTTGTTCAATCGTTTCATCGCGTGGTTAATCTCCTGCTGTGTGATGGTGGTGAAGTC
>JACPYR010000019.1 GCA_016195965.1 Nitrosomonadales bacterium
AGAGAATTCAATCCCTGGACGTTACTTGAACCTGAATAGACGAAAACTGATTTCAAATCGGCACCAAAATAAATCGCTTTGTAAGCCGCGCCAATACACAATCTTGGCTCGGCATTTTGTAAGTTAACCGGACACTACTGATGGGATGAATACATTAAAAATGCTACCGTCAATAATGCCGCCTGCCTGCAGATTCATATTATTGAGTACCTCATCAAGTACTCCGATGAGTTTGAAAAAAAATATGGCCATCAATGCGAAAGCTGGATTGCAGCTCATGCCAAGGAAGCCGTAGCAAGAGGCGTAGCTTGTGCGGCTTGCAGAAGGGAATAGCTCGATAAAAACATTAATTTCGTGATGCCTGCTACACTTGAACCGACTTCTCACGGGTGAAAGATTGATACGGATATTCAGGCTAACGCGATTATTTCCTGGCAGCCGATGCGTGAAAATATGCAGCTGGTAATGGCGAGTATGCGAGCCTGCTGTTTGCGAGTGGCCGAGATGCCAGGCGACGGATGTTACAACAACCAATGGGGTAACCAAGGGAGAAATGACCAAACAGGCTCCAATCGTACGGCCGGGAAAACCGTATCCGCAAGGTTCGACCTGGGATGGCGAGGGGGTGAATTTCGCACTTTTTTCAGAGCACGCGGAAAAAGTGGAGTTATGCCTGTTCGATGCGCGAGGTCGGCGCGAAACAGCGCGTATCGAAATGCGGGAACAGACCGACATGGTGTGGCACTGCTATCTGCCCGGAGCGAAGCCCGGAGTCTTGTATGGCTACAGGGTTTACGGCCCCTACCAGCCGCAGCAGGGACACCGTTTCAATCCGAACAAACTCCTGCTGGATCCTCACGCCAAGTCGTTGACGGGAAGGCTGCTCAGAAGCGCAGCCAACTTCGGCTACAAGATCGGGGCCAAGCAGGAAGACATGTCTTTCGACTGGCGTGATAACGCCCTGGCCATGCCCAAATGCAAAGTGATCGATCCTTCTTTCGACTGGGAAGATGACCGGCCTCCAGACACGGCATGGAACGACACCATCATTTACGAATTGCACGTCAAGGGCTTTACCGTGCTTCATCCTGGCATCCCCGAGGCCTTGCGCGGAACCTACTCGGGCCTGGCCAGCGCGCCGGCGATTGCACATCTGCAGCGCTTGGGGGTAACTGCCGTGGAGCTGATGCCGGTGCATTATTTCATGGACGATTTCCATCTGCTGCAACTTGGCTTGCGCAACTACTGGGGTTACAACACCCTCAGTTTTTTCGTGCCGGAGCCGCGATATGCTGCAACCGACAACGCGGAACACGAATTCAAAACCATGGTCAAGACGCTGCACCGTGCGGGGATCGAGGTGATTCTGGATGTGGTCTACAACCACACCGCCGAAGGCAACCATCTCGGACCGACGCTGAGTCTGCGCGGAATCGATAACGTCTCCTATTATCGGCTCAAGCAGGAAAACCGGCGCTTCTACATGGATTACACCGGCACCGGCAACACCCTCAACATGATGCATCCGCGCGTGCTGCAATTGATCATGGACAGCCTGCGCTACTGGGTGCAGGAAATGCATGTTGATGGTTTTCGTTTCGATCTGGCTGCAACGCTGGCGCGGGAGCTGCATGATGTGGATCGGCTGGGCGCCTTTTTCGACATCATCCACCAGGACCCGGTGTTGTCCCGGGTGAAGCTTATCGCCGAACCCTGGGATCTGGGGGAAGGGGGGTATCAGGTGGGCAACTTCCCGGCAGGCTGGACCGAATGGAACGCCAAATACCGCGATGCCGTGCGCGCCTACTGGAAAGGCGATGGCGGGCAGATCGCCGATCTTGGCTACCGCCTCACCGGATCGAGCGATCTGTATGCCCACAATGGCCGCCGGCCTTATGCCAGCATCAATTTCGTTACCGCCCATGATGGCTACACCCTGCACGATCTGGTGAGCTTCGAGCAAAAACACAACTTGGCCAATGGCGAGAAGAACCGGGATGGAAACGACAACAACCTGTCCTGGAACTGCGGGGTCGAGGGCCCGACCGACAAAGCGGATATCCTCGCCCTGCGTGCCCGGCAAAAGCGCAATTTTCTGGCCACCCTGTTTCTTTGCCAAGGCGTGCCCATGTTGCTCTATGGCGACGAGATGGGGCGCACCCAACAGGGCAACAACAATGCCTATTGCCAGGATAACGAGATCAGCTGGCTCAACTGGCAACTGAAACCGGAAGACGAGGAGCTGCTTGCGTTCGTCCAGCACATGATCGGCTTGCGCAAAGCTCACCCCGTTTTCCGCAGACGCAGTTTTTTCCAGGAGCAGCGGCTGCGGGGAAGAATCATGAATATCCTGTGGTTTAACCCGGACGGGCTGGAGATGGGCGACGACGAATGGCATCTGGGCTTCGCCCGCTGCCTGGGCATGTATCTCGCGGGGGACACCATCGGCGAGGTTGACAGGCGGGGCAATCCTGTTGGCGACGACGACTTCCTGCTCATGTTGAACGCCTCTACCGACGAGATACCCTTCACACTGCCCGGCTTTCGTACTCACGTGCGTTGGCAGCCTGTCGTGGATACGAGTTTGCAGTCGGAACCCACCATCAGCAGACATTATGCTCGTGGCAGCGTCTATCCGCTTCAGGGGCGGTCGCTGGTATTGCTGCGGCAGCCCAGAGGGGCCATTCAGCAGACAACAATCCTTCCGGTTTGATTGCTACGCCACTTCTGTCATCACCCCATCCGCAAACAGCAACGCGCATCGCACCGTCTTGCCCGCATACACCGCTCGCATCGCGCTTCGATACTCCTGCATCTGCGCGCGATAGCGTGCGGGGTCTGCGCTTGCGCCGAGTTTATAATCCAGCACCCACACCTCGTCGTCGAATTCCACCAGCCGGTCGATGCGTTTCACTTCGCCTTTGGCATTGACGTAAGGCATCTCGTTGCAGGCTGATCGGTAGTGCCGCGGATCGAAGAAGCGCGCAAGCTGCGGCAAGGTGAGCAGGTGTTGCGCCTGCTGCATGATCGAGTCCATTTCAGTTGAGGGGATGGCGAGGCGGTTCTGGAGTTCGGCGCGCGGTAGTGACCAGCGCTCCCCCCCCTCCCCCGGGGAGATAACCAGCGACTTGCCCGCTTGCGGGCTTAGTCGAATGGCTAGTTGTTTCATCAGAGGGGAGCTGTCGGTGAGGTGTTGCAGCAGCGCGTGCAGCCAGATGCCGCGCTGTTGTTGCAAGGTGTTGCGGGCGGTACGTTTTCCGGTGGGAATAAGTTGCGGAAATAATGCCTCCTTGTAGGAGTCAGCTTGCTGGCGATTATCATTCGCAGCGGTCTCAATCGCGGCTAAAGCCGCTCCCACAGCTAATGGGTTCGGCTGCACGCCCACCGTCTCCGCAATCCTGTCGTACCACGACGGCGCTTTTTTCTTTTCTTCCTTGCCTTCGCCCCTGCTGTTGCCGCTGACGATCAATGCCTGCTGCGCGCGGGTCATCGCGACGTAGAGCAGATTCATTTCTTCGCGAGCCTGTTGTGCGGCATCCTGCTCGAACAGCGGCACGCGTTTCTTGCCGCGCGAGGCATGGTCGGTGTACAGGGAGAAATGTAAAGGGCGTTCTTCGCGGGTGGGCCAATCGATCAGCACGTCGTTGCCTTCCCGGTTGTTTTTTTCCGCGTTCGCATCCAGCAGCCAGACGATGGGCGCCTCCAATCCCTTGGATTCGTGCACGGTGTAGATGCGCACCGCGTCGCCCGCCTGCCCCAACTTGCCCTCGTCGGGCGCGTCGTCCTTGCTGTCGCGCAATTCGCGCAGCTCCTGAAGAAAGCGCGGCAGGCTGGGGTAACGCCCGGCATCCACGGAGAGCGCGATCTCCATGAAGGCATGCAAGTTGGCGGTGACCTTGGCGCGCATCTCGGGCGGCAACACAGCGGAATAACGCTCCAGCACGTCGCCCTCGAAATAGATGCGATCGAGCAGGTCGTGCACGGGGAGCTTGTCGGCGAGCGCAAGCCAGCGTTGCAGCAGTTCGCATGCGCGTAGCAACGATGGGGAAGGTTCGGCAAGTTCTTGCAGGCGTTGCCACCAGCTTTCAGGTACAAGTTGCAAGGGACAAGGTGCAAGTTGATTCTCTTCGCCTGCTCCTTGTAACTCGCTTCTTGTAGCTTGCTCCTTGTTCCTTGCTCCTGCAATTCTCATCAAATCCGCATCGCTGCACGCGAAAATCGGCGTGCGCAGCACCTTTACCAGCGCGAGATCGGCGAAGGGAGTAATGAGAAACAGCAGCAGCGCCTGCACATCCCCAGCCTCCAGCGTGTCGAGCAGGCCGCCGCGCCGCGAGCTGATGAAGGGGATGTGTTTGGCACGCAGCGCTTCCTCGTATACCGAGAGGTGGGTGCGGCTGCGCACCAGCACCATGATGTCGCCGTAGCGCGCGCGGCGTTCGTTGCCATCTTCGCGTATGTTCCAGTTGCTCACTATTCTGGCAATGCGTATGGCAAATTGCTCTGCCTCGATTACACGCGCCCCCTCCTCAACTTCATCTCTCGGCGTGGTCAAAGGATCGCGCAGCACGAGAGGCGCGTTCTCTTCTGCCTTTTCCTTGCCTGACTCGACAACAGCCAGCGGCAATACCTCTATATGTCCTGGCAAGTCGGTATGCTCGGCAGTGTGCGGTTCGAAATCCACGAAGCCTTCGGGATGATCTACAAACACGGCATTCACCGCATCCAGTACGGCAGGCGCATTGCGCCATGTGTGATTATTGCGTAGCTCATGCGCGGAAAAGTGCGCCTGCAAGTACTCCCTTGCCACGCCGAACAGCCGCGCATCGGCGCGGCGGAAGCGGTAGATGGACTGCTTGGGGTCGCCGACGACGAACACGGTGGGCTGCGTATCCACCGCCACCGCGGCATCGAACCACGCGCGCAGGATTTGCCATTGCAGCGGATTGGTGTCCTGAAACTCATCCAGCAACACATGGCGGTAGCGGCTGTCGAGCTTGTACTGCATGGTCTCGGCGTGTTCGCTGTGTTGCAACAAGCGGCACAGCTGCCATTCCAGATCGGAAAAATCCATCTGCTGCTTTTGCTGTTTCAGCGCCTGATAACGTTCGAGCAAGGCCGCGCCGCAATGCAGCACGGCTTCATTCAAACGATAGGCCTGCTGCTCGGCGAGCGTGTCGCGCACTTCTTGCAGGCTGCCGAACAATTGATCGCGCGTGATCAGGAATGCTTCCGCATCCTGTTTTTTGGTCGGCTTGAAACTGCGCGGCTCATCGGCTTGCGTGAACAGCAAGGGATGCAATCGATCGAATCGCGCTGCGGGGGCCGAGTCCGTCCAGGCGCGCTCCAGTTCGCTCGCCTTGCTCGCCTGGGTATCTGTGCCATTGCCGGCCAGTTGGCGCACGAAAGCAAAAAATATTTCCTCGCTGTTGCCGCACAGCCCCCAGTCGGCGACGGGATCAAACGCCATATCTACGGCGAGGTCACGTTGTAATTGGGCCAGTGCGAATTGAACAGATGCAGCTGCTGATGCAGGAGCCGGAAGATGCGAGGTATACGCCCACCACTCGGCGCGCTTGCCCAGGAAGTTGAACAGCAGCGTGCGTGCGCTATGCAGGCCGCATTCGCCGAACAGCCATTGCATGTACTGCGCCTGTGCACCATCGGGCTGTTTGCGCAGTTGCTCGAGCCACTCTTCCCACGCTTCTTCCTGCATTGCCGCCGCACGCTCCAGCAACGACATGCCCTGCATCACATCGGCGTTCAGCGGCGCGCGTTGCATGACTTGCATGAACCAGCCGTGGAAGGTGCTGATGGTGATGCCGGGTTGTGCAAGCAGCACGTCGTGATACAGGCTGCGGGCGCGTTGCAATTGCGCATCACTCGGATGCTCGATGCCGCGCTCGGCGAAAAAATTTCGCACCGATGCCTCGTCGCCCATCGCCAGATCGCGCAGCCACTGCTGCAAACGCGCCTGCATCTCCTGAGCGGCTTTGCGCGTAAAGGTGATCGCGAGTATCTGCGAGGGTTGCGCACCGTCCAGCAACAAGCGGACGATGCGCGACACCAGCAGCCAGGTTTTGCCGCTGCCGGCGCAGGCTTCGACCACGACGCTGCGGCGTGGATCAAGAGCAATACGGTTATCCATCGCCCCTCACCCCTGCCCCTCTCCCGCCTGCGGGAGAGGGGAGTTGAATCCTGAATCCCGTATCCCTGCCCCTGGAGTCCACTCGCCTTTCCTGCACACACCGCGCATCTCGCAATAAGCGCACACCGCGTCTATACCGTTCGCGGGCAACTTCGCACCGCCTCGAATCGCGGCCATCGCCTGCTCCAGGCGTTCGGCATTCAATTGTGCCAGCAGCGCGACATCGTCCCTGGGCGCCACCAGCTTCACCTTGCCATTCTCGATGCTGACAAAGGCGGCATCTGCGGCTTCGTGCGCATAGGCATAGCACGCCAGCTGCACGTCCTCGCCCGGCTCGGTCAATTTATTGCGCAGCACCTGATCGCTTTGCGTCTTGTAATCCAGTACGCGCTTTTCTTCGCCATTCACATCCAGCCTGTCGATGCGACCGCGCAGCCGCACGCCTTCCAGCTGCCAGTCAAATGCACTCTCCGCTTCGGTATAGCGCCAGCCCTGCGCTTCGTTATCCTTCTGCCATTGCAGATACGCGGGCACAGACTTGAACCAGCGCGCCAGCCAGGCACGCGCGGAAAAATCCTGCGCCAGCAGATCGGAAAACACTTCCTTGCTGATCTGGCGCAGCGCGGCATCCATCTCTACTGCGGGATGTCCGCTCACTTGCGGATAGCGCTCGTGAAAGCGTTGCAGGATGCCGTGCACGCGCTCGCCATAGTCGCGCTTCTCGATGCCTTCCTGCACCTCATCGAGCTCGTTCAAGCGCAAGATGTGCCGCGCATAAAATTGGTAAGGGCATGCGACCAGGCTGTTGTATGCACTGATGGAGACACTCGCGGGCACGATCTCTTCTGCCACGGTTGGTGCAGGCTGCGCAGATTGTGACAGGCTGACCGCGCGCGCCTCTTCCGCTGCCAGGTATGCATGTAACCCGCGCTCCGAGAGATCGTCGCCATGCGCCTGCTCATGTTCATCGCACAGCATCTGCAAAAACGGGCTCAGCAGCCGTGCTTCGCCGTTCTGCTCTTTTTGCCAGGTAACCAACACGCAATCGTTCAGCGTCAGCAATGCCAGCAGGTCGTCGCGCTGGCGCGCGGCATGCATGCCGCGCGTGGGCAGATTCAAACTGCTGCGCACCGCATCGTTGAACCAGCGCCCGCCATCCGCCACGCTGGGCAAATGGTCGGCATCGCAACCCAGCAGCATCACCGCATCGAAGGCACGCCAGCGCGTCGCCGCCAGATGGGTGAAGCGCACCGGGCTGTCTATGCTGCTGTCGCGGTAGGTCTGCGTGTCCAGTTGTTGCGCCAGCCAGCGCCGCCACTCGGTATAACGATATTGCCCGTGATCTCCAGCCAATTCCTGCTGCCAGGTTTCCAGCGCATGCATCAGTTGCCGGCCTGCATCGTCCTGCTCCAGCCCGATGTCTATACCCAGCACGCACAGGCTCGCGCGCAACGCCTCCAGCCATTCCGACAAGGTGTGGCGCTTGCTTTGCTCCAGCATCCCCGCAGCCTGGCGCAGACGCGCCATTGGTTGACGCAACACCCCTTCGTGTTCGACGAGGGCGGAAAATTTTTCCAAACCTGCCACCACACCTTGTTTTCGCAGCAGCTGCTCCAGCCGATACACCATTGCCTTGCGTTCGCCCGGCGCCATCTCGGCAAAAATGTAAGGCGACTTGAGCAGGTCAAGCAGATCGTGGTGATAAAAATCGCTTTGCAATGCGGTGAGCCAACGATCCAGCGCCGTGCTCACCGATAGCGTGGCGAAGGTCCAACCCGTCTCATCCGACACCAGCACCTCGGCACGCTCCAGCAAGGCGCGCATGCGCCGCGCCGCCACGCGATCCTGCGCGACGATCGCGATATCGCGCTTGCCTTCAGCCAGCCACAGTCGCACTTGCATCGCGGCGGCGCGGGCTTCTTGTTCGAGTGAGGTGGCGGCGAAAATATGCAAGCCCCCTCTCGCTGAGGGGGGAAGGAACGGGTTCGGTGACTGCATCTCCCGCAAATCAAAGATTTCCACCTCGGCACGTTCAGCATACTCATTCAGAAAGCGCTGCTCCAGCGCATTCCAACCCGAGGTGCGCAACACGAATAAAGGCTGTTGCGCACCTGCCGCCAATTTCGCCAGACGTTGCTGGTAAGCGCGCGCTGCATCCAGTTCCTCGCCCGTCTGCATCGCGTACCACAGCTCGAACACCAGCCGCGACTCCAGTTGCAGCGCAGTGTTCTGCCGCGCCCGATAGGCCTGTTGCACGGCATCGGCAAATGCTGCCGCATCACCCGGCAATTCGGTGAGCGCATGCGTCAGCTCGCCGAACAGGGTCAACAGCTCCTGCGTCATGCTCCACAGGTCTGCCTGCTCGAACCACTTCTGCTTGCGCAACTGCTGGTACAGCAATGCGCTGCGCTGGCTATCCGCAGCATTCGGGGCGTCGAGCGCGACGCTTTGCGCCCACTCGGTCAGTGTCACCATTTGCGGGAGCAACAATGCGGGACGCTGCGCAACGCGCATCAGCGCTTGCGCCAATGGTTGGGCGACATGATTATTGGGCAACAGTATCGTGACCCCGCGCAGATCGGGCGGCGCATGCTGCGCCAGGATGCGGCGTGCGATGCTGTCAAAAAAATCAGCTGATGCCATTTTCATACTGCCGTTATTGATTGGCTCCATAGTGACTAACCTTTCATCAAGCGCTGAAAGGCTTCCCCTCCAATCATTCGATTAATAGAACTAAAAAACAATGGTTCTATTGAATAGGCAAAAGCAAGCAACCCCCTCAAATGCAAAATTTGATCATCAGGTAGCTCACTCAAAGAAAAACGATGCGCCATTGATCGAATCAGGCGCTTCTTTTCACGCCCTAGCGAAGGCTTACCCTCGTTAGTCAATATTAGCCCAGTAAGCTGTCTTCTATGTTTTTTAGAAGTAAAAACTGTCTTTGTATCGTTAAGTTGAAGTCGCGGATATGGCACGTCTTTACATAACTGCTTCACAAAATTAAAGGCATCATCCAATACTTTTGGTTTGCTGGTTGATAAGGCCAAATCATCCGCATAGCGCGAGTAAATAATGTCATGCGTCTTGCAATAATCAGTTAACGCATTATCAAAGTCATACATGATTGTATTGGATACCGCCGGGGAACTCGGCGCACCAATCGACAACACATAGTCCTGCGAATCTCGATCAAAACGGAACAACAATCTCATCAGAAATTTTGCATCATCATCTGCAATGCTCGCATGCGACTTCAGGTGCATTAAAAAATGCCTCCCCAAAATAGAAGGAAAAAAATCCTGAAAATCCAGCTTGAGTAAATAACGATTGTCAGCATGAACTTCGGCGTGATCCTTGATGCCTCTTCCGGGGCGATAGGCTGTTGCAGCCCGATGGATTGGGAGCTTGCTTAAGTAACTCTCAATCGCCCAGCGTTGGAGTAGTTTAATTTCAGCGGTTGGCTGTGCAATTAATCGCTTCCCACGACCATGCCTTTTTTCAATGTAGTGTAGTTTATATCGGCGTGATGCCGTGAATATCAACACACGCGCATCATGCAATGAAAGTGAAAAATCTTTTTGGATATGCTCGATCAAATTCATCGCAGCACCCCATGTATTTTTTCAAATGCCTTTAGGCGATCTTTTTCTGTTTCTTTCTTTAATTCCGGATGAATTGTAATAATCCTAAAAGTGACTTTTTCAAACTTTGAGGTAGCATGAGCAGTATAGTCAAGATAGCTAGCACGAATTTTAGGTGGAACGTAATAAGTTCCCGATATGCCCTTTGATTTAGAAATAAACTTAAAGAGAATTAATTGGCTCAACATTCTGCTTAAGTTCTTCGGCTTAACATTCATGAATTCCAGCAAATCCCTAAGTTCGCGCTCATTCAACGCACAAAATAACTCAATCAGGTCTGCAATAAGCAGATACTGGTCACGAATTTCGCCTGATTTAAATTGTTTTGTTTCCGGCAACGTGCTTACCTTGCTTCGTAGCGTTTCACCGACATTCGCCACCTCACTTTCAAAAGCATGCTTATCCTTAAGTGAGGAAACCAAACAGATTGATTTTTCGGGATGCAGGTCTTCGATACGCTTTATCGGCCCCCATCGAATGAATGAAGATGCATCTGGAGAGTCATCGTCGTAATGCTTATCTTCCAAAACGACCACCAAACGCTCACAAAGAACATCATCCGTGCAAAAAGCCCCTAATTCCGCTAATGCTCCTTCGCACTCTGAAAAAAGTAGTATTCCTCTTGCCAGACAACCAGCTTCTTTTTCAAAATCTACAAGATTTGGATAGCCGTCGTGCCTATTCCATTCTTCCTTGAAGTCCTCTGGAGTTTGTAAATATTCTGCTAGCTCGTACTTGCTTTCATGCGCCCACTGAAGGAATACATTACGGCACGATTGATACTTGTCGGGGTTTTTGACGTCAGCTTTACCACCCAATATGAGAATGTGGGGAAAAAGATGTTTGATACGAGTTTTTTCAGGCGCGACTACTTCTTTGAATTTTAGAATCGCGTTTATCATGGAAGGAAATATCAATTACCTTGAATTAAGCACGAAATCGAAAATTTTCGATTCGGGCATAGCACGAAACGAAAATTTTCGATTTCGTGCTGTAGATGAATCCACTGCAACCCAGTCTGGCGAAGCGCCCGACAATTGATAGCCAACAAGAATAAGCTACCGTCTACACGTAATTGATGGCTCAGTGTAGTGTAAGAACGGTTTAGTGAGCAAGGCGAATGTTAACAAGCGCGGATTCAATTTTGAAGTGCAACACCTGACTTGAAGAATACCTGAGCGGGTGTCAGAAATCCAAGCCGTTTTCTCGGTCTGTTGTTCAATCGTTTCATCGCGTGGTTAATCTCCTGCTGTGTGATGGTGGTGAAGTCC
>JACPYR010000016.1 GCA_016195965.1 Nitrosomonadales bacterium
CGAGCGTCGTGGCCGACCAAGTACGGTGCCAGCTGCCGAGGAAGCTGCTCATCAAGCAGAATGCGCAAGATCGCTCACGGCTTCGTGAGCCGCTTCCAACGACGCGACCGCTTGCTCTCGGGAGACACTTGGAAACGAGTCGAGAAACTCGTCGAGACTGTGGTTTCGTTCGAGGTAGTCGATCAGGTTGCGGAACGGAACGCGCGTCCCGACAAACACGGGCGTGCCGCCCAGAATATCCGGATCGCTGTGAAGAACCGGCGCGGTGTTTGGCATGTCGGTCCCTCTATTCATCAATTCTAGCTCATCGCCGGCGTTGAGGCATAACGTCTGCGTTGAACCAAACCGCTTCGCGGTGGTGTTGTAGCTTCACCGTCGGATCGGTGTTTCCCTGAATCATCAGTTGTCGGCCCGCCTGAACCATTGGCGTGCTGAAGCAGATGGTCGGCAGGGAAGTAAAGATCGTCGACCGCAAGAGCGACATCATGATCACCGCGGGCGGAAAGAACATCACCCCCTCGGAAATCGAGAACGCGCTCAAGTTCTCCGCCTACGTCAAGGAAGCGATCATCGTCGCCGACCGGCGCAACTTCGTCTCCGCACTGATCCAGATCGATTTCGAAACCGTCGGAAAGTGGGCCGAGGAGCATGGCCTCGCCTACACGCATTTCCGCAGCCTGGCCGAACACCCGCGCGTGCGCGAGTTGATCCAGTCCGAGGTGGACGCGGTGAATTCACGCATGCCGCAGGTGCAGCAGGTGCGCAAGTTCCACCTGCTGGTCAAGGAACTCGACCACGACGACGGCGAGGTCACGGCCACCATGAAGATCAAGAGGAAGAGCATTGCCGGCAAGTACGCGGAGGCGATCGAGGCGATGTACGGCGCACGGGCCTCGGCCTAGACTAGCAGGTTAGGCGCCATTGCTTGTCGTGAAGAACTGCCTTACCACCGCTGGATCGGGCCAATCTGGAAACTGCGGCTGGTCGCCGCAGATGTCGACCCAGGGCGCCTTCGAAGAAACGAAGGCATGGTAGGCGATGCGCACACCTGGATCCTGCCTTAGCGTGCCGCAGCGAACCGAGACAACCTGCTTTGTCTTTTCGCCCTGGCTGTAGATCGGCGAGCCGCAGGCCGAGCAGAAATGGCGGAATTTCTTAGGACTTGATTCGAAAGCTGCGAGGCTTTCCTTGCCCGCTGTGATTCTGAACCTGTCGGTGTCGACAATGATGTTCGTCACAAAGGACGCGCCAGACGCCGCGCGGCACTTGCCGCAGTAACACTGGTACATGAAGCGGGGTTCCCCTGTGATTTCGTATTGGATCCGTCCGCACAGGCATGCACCGTTAAGCATGGATGTCCTCTTCATGGCGCATGACGTTTCCGGCAACCGGCGCGCGCCCGCTGCTGCCCGCAAGGCACGGCGGTCGCGCGCGCGACCGAGTTGGCCGGAAGGTTAGAGCGCATTTGAACTATCGCCGTAAACTGTCCAGCGTTTGGGTTCCCCGTTCGTTCATTTGCTGAAATCGCGCGAGGAGGTCGGCTTCGTGTTTGGCACCCTACAATTCGGACTCTGTTCCGACCCTGTCCACAAACTCCCCAATGTCGACTCTTCGGGCTGAGCGAAGCTCGTCAGGATCGAAGGTGAAATACCCATTCCGGGTACCGTTATTTGTGACCACTTCCGGGACTTGAAGCACTCTTTCGTCAACAAGGTGGAGCATTGACCAGACGGGATCAAGGACGGCACACACGGTCCCCGGGCCCAAGCCGAGCTCGAGGAGTTGTTCTGGGTCTGCAATGTACGCCTCCTCGATGCCGAGGTGCTTCTTGACCTTCCTGAGCGATACAGTACAGTCCCCAGGCACGCGGACTACGCAGGTCCCTTTCGATGTCATTAGGACGAGGCTCTTGAGTTCACGGTGTAGCTCGTGACCTCTGGCCTTCGCCGCCGACCGGCACGTGATCACTTCGACGGTCGTCCAGCGAGCTGTCATTTCCAGACCTGGAGCGAACTCATGCTTCGCTGGCGGTGGAATGCGCATACCAGGTATCTCAATGCCCTCTCTGACTGAGCGAGGTTCCCACGCGATGCGCCACACTTCATCAAAGCGCCGTCGGAGATCCGCACAATGAGCAGGGTCAACGAGCATCTGTGCAAGAACGACTCTGTCCCTGTAGGTCCGGTCGGAATGGGCTTTGTACGCTCGCGCTGCCTGGTCGTCTGATTCGAACAGGACTATGTCGTCGATAGGTACTGATAGGGACTCGACTGAAATGCAGCGAACCGGGATGCCGCGGCTCATGTGGTTATGCATGCTCCTCGCTTGGGCCGCCGTGACGGTGGACTTCTCAAAGAGAAAGAGCCGTCGAATATCGGCACCGCGTTCTCGTGCCAGGAAGTTCTGCTCAATGTAGTGGTTCTGCACGGGATCGTTGGCCCACCGAACGGTAGATAAGGGTGAGGCAACCGCGATTACTCTCGTGCTGGCCGACGCGTGTTCGATCTCAGATCTAATCCGGTCGAAGTACTGTTCAGGGGTCACTTCAATGACGCCCCTTGATGCTTGCGTAAGCGCAGTCTGTATTCGGGGAAGCAGAAGCCCTAGAACATTATCAAGGAAGCGATCCGGGATTGCCTGTATGGCCGCAGCGGTGCGTCGCGCCGGTTTTTGTTTGGCCCGCGCGCCTAGGATCTTATCTGCCCATTGCCTCACGTCCCGCGCGAACGCATTGCGTTGATCCTCACGGAATGAAAGGGTGCTAATCCCAGCAAGATCGGTAGGCAGTAGAAGCGCGTCACTTCCCGCCACAACGATTCCAGCGGACAGTGCCCCAAGCGCGCCAACGAATAGCCCTGCCTCAAACAGAACGTTGTCACGAAGAACTCGATTATGCTCCCCCCGGCGGTGCAGGACGTCGTCTGGGGTCGCAACCAACAATGCCGCGTCGACTTCCTCGGCCATGCGAAGCAGGGAGGCAAGGAAACCCTCGCCTTTATGAAATGACGACTTCCACCCCCTCACGTCATGGCCCTGCTCTTCAAGGGTGCTGCAAACATGTTCGTAGTACTTCGCCGCCTCTGACGACGATCCCACAAATATCGTGAGGCGCTGATTTCCCTCGGGATGGGTCACGAAGTGCTCCTTATGTCAGATGCCAATGGTCGGCTCGCGGTCTTGCTTTCTGTGACCATTCCGCACTGAGCCCGCGTCGGCCGAACGTCCGGCTTCAGATGCGCGCCGCTCGCGGCGCGGCAGCCTGCAAGCCGTGGTTAGGGCGCGTCTTTAGACTCACGAGTCTTCTCTTCTATTTCGCGGCGGTTCCAAAACGCTGCTGCGATAGCTGCGGCTATCCCGAGGCCAATAACGCTAAGAGCGATTCGCCAGAACTCTTGCAGACCAAAGGCATCAAGAAAAACAACGATAAGCACAGTGCCTGTCAAGCCGGAGAGAATCGATACAAGTACCGCCGCGCGAGGACGCAAATAAACTGCCCTCTTGAGGAATCCATCACTAGCAATCCAGTAGCAGACAGCCAGCAAGAAACCTGCGGCGAGAACGAGCCATTTTTTCCCACCCAACTTAGAGGATTTCGTCGCGTCTACCAACGGAACTCCAATTACGCCGGCGATCCGCGCCCGTGACGAGAACTGCGGAGGTTTGCCGGAGGTGATGATTGCGATCGTCACCGTGTCTTCGGGGTTGAGTAGTAGTGGCTTCAGCTTAACGGACTGTTTCTCAGTGACCAGCTCGGCTTCAAGGTCTTTTGGCCTTGTCGCGGTAACGCGAGCGCGTGCCACGGACGCATCGGGAGCGACACGGAGTTCGATTGGGGACTCGAAGTCTGCAGTCGCTATCGGTTTGGCGCCATCGTTTATGAGTTCGAAGACCGATAAGTAAGGCGACTCTAGCTCCACTCCGTCAATCGAAATCTTCAGTCCTTTTACCGTGGTCTTCTCTTCCGGCTGAAGTGCCGTCTGCGCTGCGAGTCGAAAGTGTAGTGAGCGGGTAGTGAGCTCCGCGCGCCAAATCCACACTACTACAACAGTGCCGGCGACCGCGGCCAGCAGCGTTATAAGAAACTTCCAGTCGAGAAGATTGCGCATTCGATCCGCGAGCTACGCGTCCTAACGACAAGCTTGAGCGGCGCGCTGCTTTTACGCGTCCGCCTCAAAGCGCGGGTTAGGTGCCTGTCTGGAGACGTTGTCTTGCCGTCGCAACATTGGAAATGGGGTTGTCGCGGAGCGCCTTGCGTCCCTGAAACCGTTGCTTGGAAATCTCAATGCTAATCCGTCCCAACTCCCAAGCGACGCCGCCTAGAGACGACACAATGGCTACCTCAGACGCCCCGGCCAGTACGCAGAGGGCAGACCCTCCGAGCGCGCCGGCCAAAAACTTGGAAGAGAAAAGCATACTGAATGCTGCTGTGCGGGTCTCAAAACCCCAATCTTTGACAGCCTGGTCGTAAGCCGCGATGCGGTTGTGCAGGTCGTCCTCGACGAAAGATCGCGGCTTGTCTTTGTAGGTCTCCATGAAAAACAAGCGAAGTCGCCTGAGCTTGGGACGACTGTCGGCATCTTTTCTAAACTCCATAATCTTCTCCCAGGATGCCTTCTCAGCATCAATCAAACGCAATGAAGAAAGGGTCAGTGCGAAGTCGGCGGCTTCAGTGTCGCTATCGGAAACAGAAGCCTCCCCACAAACAACGGGCATGTCCTGTAAATGAAAGTCGGAAACGAAACTATGCCAACTGTGCGCCACATCTTCGGTCTCGTGTGGCTCCAGATGAGTGCGATCTGGGTTCGGAGTCCAACCATGCTCGCGGCGAACCATTTCGAGAATCCAATATGCCCCCTTTTCATTGACGGCCAGCAAGCGTTGGATAAATACAGGGTCAGCGAGAAAACTGGCCGGAAGCAACTGCGCGCCAATACCTGCTGGCAACGTGTTCTTG
This sequence comes from Nitrosomonadales bacterium, assembly GCA_016195965.1. Classification (GTDB taxonomy): domain Bacteria; phylum Pseudomonadota; class Gammaproteobacteria; order Burkholderiales; family Gallionellaceae; genus Gallionella. The sequence continues at coordinate 4,955 of JACPYR010000016.1, forward strand.
GTGTTCTTGTCTGGCGTGTCGTGACGCAGAATCTCCGTGAAGTAAAGCATCGGTATCACGTGGTCGAAATAAAGCGCTGCCTCCGGCAAATCCGTGTAAGCGAGGGCGGTCGATTTCATGGTGATGGGCTCCTGGCACCTAGACAGAATGGCTTTCGTTCGAGTGCAGGCGGCCCGCCTCCGCGGTAACGTGGGTTGCGCGCGGAACGCGCAGAGCCACAGGTTTGGCACGGTGGCGCAAACACAACGAACGGAGGC
>JACPYR010000022.1 GCA_016195965.1 Nitrosomonadales bacterium
AGAGAATTCAATCCCTGGACGTTACTTGAACCTGAATAGACGAAAACTGATTTCAAATCGGCACCAAAATAAATCGCTTTGTAAGCCGCGCCAATACACAATCTTGGCTCGGCATTTTGTAAGTTAACCGGACACTACTGAGGCGGGATATTTACGAAATAATTACTTCCGCCAAATCACGGCATGATGCATTTACTGAATACGGCTTTCCTCCTCTCTAAAGCGGTATGTGGTATTTAGTGTGGCTCCCGGCATGATGCCGTGCTTTTGGCTCTTCCGATTTTTTGCCGCATCTTTACAAGATACGCTCACAAAGTGGTTAGAATTCTTTTGGGAATGGAAAACTCAAATGCAGGTTACAAAAGAAAGAGGGCAGCAGATTACCAAGACAAGGCGGCTGGAGGAGCGGGTTCATGTTGCGCTCCCGCTTAACTTGGCAAACGCCGATTACGTTACACGCGACATCAGCCCGTCAGGCGTTTATTTCGAGGCGGATACCTCGTTTACGACAGGGGATAGGATTGATTTTATTGTCGAGTTTCCGAACAGCCATTTGAGGCTCAGGTGCAGCGGAGAGCTGCTCAGGAAAAAAATCAGAAATGGCAGAGTGGGTGTGGCGGCAAAAATTTTAGAATCCGTGCTTGAGTCGGTATAGCAAATTCTGCCCGCCAGTTTTCCTGTGAGGTGTTAACGGCTGAACAGGGCGGCGGCTTCCGGCTTTTGTTCGATGGCCAGCTCGACATCGCGTTGTGTCAGCGGCCCCTGATGATGGCCGACCAGTTGGCCGGAGGGGGTATACAGGAAGCTTGCCGGTATTCCATCCAGCCCGCCGAAGTCTCCCGCAGTGTCTTCATTTCCGAACACGGTGGGGAAGGCGATGGAGTGCTTTGCAATCTTATCCAGCACCTCTTGCTTATTCTTATACATCACCGCGACGCCGATGATCTGCAGGTCTTTATGCTGTTTTTGCAACGCGTTGAACCCCGGGATTTCCTCTATGCAGTAAGTGCACCAGGGAGCCCAGAAGTTGACCAGCACCCATTTCCCCTGCAATGCCGACAGCGTATAGCGCAAGCCGTCCTTATCCTTGAGATTCCAGTCACCAGCCCATGCAGGATGCGCAAGCGCAAGCAGGAACGCCGCGAACAGCGCCCCTTTGCGCAGTGAAATATATTTTTCTTTGGCCTTCACGTTTACCTGGCACCCGCCGGCAAGTTTATTCGTAAGAGTGTTTGACTCCGAAGGTCAAAGTATAGCGCGGACTGAGCTGGAGAGAGTTGACGTTCTGGTAAACAGGCAGTTGCAGAAAACCATAAACGGAGGTTCCGCCGCCGATTCGTACCGAGGCGCCTGGAGCAAAATAAACCAGCGTGCCGCCGGTTGCCGGGCCGCCGGTCAACGCGTCTGGCGGAGTCGCACCCGCGTTGGCTCCGGTATCCGGGCTATCCGGCTGGCGGTGGATGTAATTGAGTTGCAGCATCGGGGTGAATTTTGCGCCGAATTTCGCATTGCGTATGCCCGCATTCAACGCATAAGCATCGCCGGGACGATAGTCCAGACCGGCGATGACTTTTGTCGCGACCGCATGCTGTACCGTGCCCTGCGCGAACCAGCCATACTCATCGACGGCACCGGCAAGAAATCCGCCCAGAACCAGGTCGGTCGAGCCGGTTCCGATTTGCAGGCTGCGATCTACCGCAGTGTTGGCTCCGGCACCGGCATTGAAGTTGGTACCTGTGCTGCCGGTAGGCAGCTTGATGCCCGCAATGATGCCCGCAGTATTGTCTGCCGAGAAACCGGTATATCTGCCGGTGACGCGCACGTCTCCGATGCCGCTGTCAGACGATGATGAGTAACTGGTTCCCGCAAGGTCTGTCGTTCCAAATGTGCCATGGGCCCGTTGCACGTAGGGCAGCTGGGTGTTGACTCCCCAGGTATCGCTGCTGTAGTTAAGCGATGCGGTAATCGTTCGTGTGACGGTGTAGTCTTCGACTTCCTGCCCGTTTGGCGGGTTTGCTGCTTGAAAAGTGGCAAGAAATGCTGGGGAAGCTATTCCCGAGCCATAGCGCTGCTGGCTCTGGTTGATGTAACTGTAGGCCAGGTCGGCGGTGAAACCCGGATGCGTGCTGACTCCTTGCGTTCCCCAATCCTTGGATAAGGTGTCTCCGCAAGCTGCACAGGCAAGGGCCTCCTGCATCGCGGTGAATGGCAACAGAGCCATGGCAGCGACAATGGCAAATCGCAAGCGCGTGCGGGTAAATGTTGAGTTATGCGCGATATTCATGGCTGCGGCCCTCCGATGGTTGATGACGGGCAAATTATATAGATCATTATTTTTTGCGGTCTGCGGCATATTGTCGCACCGTGCATGGCTGGGATATTCCAGCCGGGATATTCCGGAGTGCAGTACATGCAATGGATCGGTTATGCTGCACGGGTTTTGCAAAATATCTGAACATGGAATTTCGTATGGGTTTATTGAAAAATAATTTCGTGTGGGCAATGCTCGCCGGAATAAGCTGTGTGTTCGGTTTCGCCCCATTCGGCATATTTCCCATTCCGTTATTGGCGCTCTCCGCATTGTTTGCGCTTTGGCAGCGCGCCGATACGCCGCGCAACGCGGCATGGCTGGGTTTCGCTTTCGGCCTGGGCTTATTCTGTGCCGGCATAGGCGGAATTTATGTCGCTATGCATGAATACGGAGACATGCCATGGCTGCTCGCACTGCTGGCAACGCTGCTGTTTGCGGCCTTCTGGGCGCTTATCCCTGCCTTGGCTGGCTATATACAAGCGCGCATACCGGCAACAACGGGACTCAGGATCGCTTTAGTTATGCCCTCGGTATGGGTGCTGACCGAGTGGTTTCGCGGGCTGCTGGTGACCGGCTTTCCATGGCTGGTGGTGGGTTATGCGCACAGCGATAGCCCTTTGGCAGGTTATGCTCCAGTGCTTGGGGTATACGGCGTATCACTGGCCTCAGCAATAAGCAGCGGGTTGATTGTGTTTGCCTGGCCGGTTCGCAAGAACAAGCGGGCTGGGCTGGCATTGTTGGGATTGCTGCTGATATGGAGCACTGGCTCATGGTTGCGCTCGATTGCCTGGACCCAGCCGCACGGCGAACCCTTCAGCGTGGCACTGGTGCAGGGCAACATCCCGCAGAATCTGAAGTTCGAGGAAGCCGCTTTGGTCGGAACACTGGAAACTTACCGTCGCCTGGTGACGCAGAGTGAGGCGCGTCTCACCATATTGCCCGAAACGGCATTTCCGCTGTTAAGGCATGAAGTGCCGCCAGCTTTGGTAGAACAATTGCGCGCTCATGCACGGCAAAATGGCGGCGACATACTGATAGGCTCTTTCGAGCGCGACCGCGGCGGCTACTACAACAGCGTCTTCACAGCAGGTACGGCTGATGAGCAGCATTACCGCAAACAACACCTGGTACCGTTCGGCGAATTCATTCCGCTGCGCCCGTTGCTGGGCTGGTTAATCAACGGTGTGCTCAACATCCCGATGGGCGACCTGGCGCGCGGGGGAACGCAACAGGCACTGCTCGACATTGCCGGGCAGCATGTCGCCGTGAACATCTGCTATGAAGACGTATTCGGCGAAGAAATCATCCTGGCGTTGCCGGAAGCCACGCTGCTGGTGAATGTAACCAACGATGCCTGGTACGGCAACTCTCCGATCTCCGCTCAGCATAATCAGATCGCCCAGCTGCGCGCGCAGGAAACAGGACGCATGCTGCTGCGCGCCACCAACACCGGCGTGACGTCCATAATCGGCGCGGACGGTCGAATCAGGCAGCAACTACCGCAACATCAAGAAGCGGTACTGCCCGGCATCGCACAAGGCTATGGCGGCATCACGCCATACGTGCGCTGGGGCAACACCTCGATATTGCTGTTACTGGGACTCATGCTGTCCGTGGCATTGCTATCGGAATGGCGAGTCGCGAGCAAACGGCATTAGATTATATCAATCGGTCACTTGACAAAATGCCCGCGCAAAAGCAGGCAGTCTTTTACGCAATGGCCATTTCGTGTTACGCTTTAACAGTTTAGTGGGGTGCGCTCGGTTGTGATCAGATTGCCTGTAGATTGGTTGATGTACATTTTTCGACACATCACCTTAAAATCGCGGCGCAAATATTATGGGAACCGTTGCAGGTGAAGCTGTCATCTGCGGCAATATTATTATTTTGAAGGGTGATAATCAGTGAAAAAATCTTGGCTAATAGCCGCTGGCGGCTTGGTTGTTGTTATTGCGGTTGTGCTGTACTTTGTTGGAAAAAAGCCTGGCGGTACTGCCCCGCAGGACGCGGCAAACGCGCAAATGGCGCCTGAACATCTGGAAATGATCAAGTCCTTGGCGACTCGATTGGAACAAAACCCAACCGACGGTAAAGGCTGGGCGATGCTGGCCAGAGCCTATGCGGTGCTGGGGCGTTATAACGAAGCGTTACCGGCCTATGAGAAGGCGGCGAATCTGATCCAAAACGATCCGGTTCTGCTGGTCGATTATGCTGACGTGTTGGCTGCGGCCAACGGCAGGAATCTGCAAGGCAAGCCGCTGGAATTAGTACAGCGCGCGCTGATGATAGATCCTGGCAACGTGAAAGGACTTAATTTGATGGGTTCGGCTGCCTTCCAGGCGGGCGATTACACTCACGCGATAGGTTATTGGGACCGTTTGTTGAAAATGCTGCCTCCCGATTCGCCCAATGCCAAGCAGGTGAGCGCAAACATTGCCAACGCGCACGCTCGTGAATCGGGACAGCCTCAGTCGAGCACCGCACCGGCGCCATCGGCTGCAGGTAGCGCGCAGATCTCTGGCATGGTGAGTTTGAGCCCGGCCTTGGCGGCCAAAGCGTCACCGACCGATACCGTGTTCGTATACGCCAAAGCCGTGTCCGGCCCCCCTGCCCCCCTTGCCGTGATTCGCGCCCAAGTTAAAGATTTACCGCAAAGATTTGTGCTGAACGATGCGATGGCAATGATGCCGAACGCGAAAATATCAAATTTCAAGGAAGTCGTAGTTAGCGCAAAAGTTTCCAAGTCTGGAAACGCTACACCGCAAAGCGGTGATTTGAGAGGTGAGGTTGCATCTGTCAAGGTCGGCGCAGACAATGTTCAGTTGGTTATCGACAAAGTCGTTCCTTAATCAGGCTCAAAGCTTGACCTGCGAGCCCATTGTCAATCCGTCCACGATCATTTTCAGCCATCATGCTCGTGGCCGCGTCGCCCAGGCCAGAAGCAGGCCTTTAAATATGCGCTGGCCGCTCAATAACTTTGGTGCATGGCAAGTTTGCACCGCTATTGTGCATTCCCAGTTTGCTGGCGAATTAATCACCGATGCAAAATCGATTGCAGCGTACAATTAAAATTGTGAATACGTTTTTTTTGAGAAAGTCGCAATGATCATCCCCATGCCGAAATTTGCTAGCCCGTCTCACGTTGGCAACGGGACGGCTACGCAATTGGCTGAGGGGCAAACCATCTCCGAGGTCCATCAAAAAAGCAGAGTTGGTAGATGTGTTCGAGCATCTGCAGGATCTGTATAAGGTTGAAGATCATCTCAGGCAAGTGGACGCTACCGCGTTTCACATTGTCATGGCCGTTTTCATGAATTCGAAGGAAGATGACCCCAAGGTATCAGTAGAGCGCTTCCAGGAAAATTTCGAATTACTCAAGAAAAAGAATGCCGAATTGACATTGCACTTCCCTGTGGCCAGCGTGAATCTTGCCGGTGTCGAGCAAGCTGTCGCGCGAGCCGCCGATCATCCAACGGCAGAAGGGCTGGCTGCGATGAACTCCGAATTGCTCAGGGTCAAGATCGAGATCACCCAGCATATAGATGAGTCTGTTCGTGAACAAAAAGCGACCGCGGAAAGCTTCCACATGCTGTGGGATTCTGCGGCGCTCGCGTCGCTGCTATTCGGCTTGATCGGCCTGTTATTGCTGGGCGCGATCATCGGCTTGTTTTTTACGCGGCTCACCAATGATTTGCATACTCTGAAAGCCCGAGCGCTGGGCATCATCAAGGGGGAGCGGAATGCACAGACTCCGGTGACCCGCAATGACGAGGTGGGCGAGCTGATGCAGGCTGTGAACCAAATGGCGATAGCGCTGGATGAGCGGGAGAAAGAGTTGGTGATTGCCCGGCAGAAATTTTTCCACCATGAAAAAATGGCGGCAGTAGGCGCGCTGGCCGCCGGCGTGGCCCATGAAATCGGCAACCCCATCGCGGCGATGTCAGGCGTATTGCAGGAAATGGTTGCCGAGCAGAAAGCCGGACGGCGCCAAATGCAGCCGGGCAGCAAGCTGGATGTGCTGCAGACCCAGATTCAACGTCTCTCGGCAATCACCCGTGAGATATCGGGGTTTGCCGCCCCGCAGCCGATGGAACGGCAACTGCTGGATTTGAACGGGCTGGTGCGCACGACTGCCGGCCTGATGGGCTATGACAAGAGAATGAATCGGGTGAACCTGAAACTCGATCTGGACAGTCAATTGCCGGCAATTTACGGCGTGGCCGACCAGCTTACCCAGGTGATCATGAACCTGTTAATCAATGCCGCTGACGCGTTAAGTTCCCGGGAAGAAGGCAAGCGGGAGATCACTTTGCGCACCGAACAATCCGGAAAAAATGTGTACTTCAGCGTGATAGACAACGGCGGCGGCATGGATCAGGAAACGCTAAGCCGGGCGTTTGAAGCATTTTTTACTACTAAAAGCAAAGGAACAGGTCTGGGCTTGGCGCTGTGCTATTCCATCATAACCGGGCATGGCGGAACGATCGAAATCGACTCGACTCCCGGTGAAGGAACACGGGTCCAGGTGATTCTCCCCTTGCCCACAGAAGACGGGGACGACACATTATGACATCTTTGCAATTGCTGGTTGTAGAAGACGAACCGGCCATACGCCAGGTGGTGACCGCTACCTTGCGCAAGGCGGGATATGCGGTGGAGCAGGCGGGTGACGGCGAGACGGCGATAGCCAGGCTCTCCAAGGGCGATATCGATATCGTCGTGAGCGACATCAAGTTGCCGGGCTTGAGCGGCATAGAAGTTTTGCGTCAGGCTCGCGCTAGCGGCATCGATACGGCCTTTATCATGATGACTGCTTTCGCCTCGGTAGATACCGCGATCGAGGCCATCAAGGCTGGTGCGGCCGACTACATGATCAAGCCACTCAACAACGATGAACTGCTGCATCGCTTGAATAAGGTAGCGGATTTACGCGGATTGCGCGCAGAAAACCGGGTGCTACGCAGACTGGTGCTGGGCGTTAACTCCGAGGTATTCAGTTTTAATTCGCCCGCAATGCGCGAAATGGAACACATGGCCGCCAAGGTGGCGCGCACCAACAGCACCGTGCTGATTACCGGCGAGAGCGGCACCGGCAAAGGTGTGGTCGCGCGCCTGATCCACCAGCAGAGTCCCCGTGCCGATGGCCCCTTTATCCCCGTTAACTGCGGAGCCATCCCTGAAAACCTGGTGGAAAGCGAATTCTTCGGCCACACCAAGGGCGCTTTTACCGGCGCTGACAAGATCAGAAAAGGGTTGTTTTTAGAGGCGGATGGCGGAACCATTTTCCTTGATGAAATAGGCGAGTTGCCCCTCTCGTTGCAAGTCAAACTGCTGCATGTGATTGAGCAGCGGGAAGTGCGCGCGGTGGGCGGCGAGCAAACGCGCAAGGTTGATGTGCGCATTGTTGCGGCCACCAACCGTGATTTAAGCGAAATGGTCGCGCAGGGTAAATTTCGCGAAGATCTGTTTTTCAGGCTTACAGTTTTTCACATCCATGTGCCGCCGTTGCGCGAACGGAAACAAGACCTTGCCGCGCTGGTTAAATTCATGATCCAACGCAATACCCGGCGCATGGGCAGCGGAGAACACGCGGTATCGCTGGATGCGGGTGTCGAAGACGCGCTGGTGAACTATGATTGGCCGGGAAATGTGCGCGAGCTGGAAAATGTCATCGACCGCGCGCTCATCATGGCTGACGGTGGGCGTGTCACCTTGGCCGATCTGCCGCCGCAAATCACCAAGGTAACTGTTCATGCCTCCACCCTGGCTAATGACATACAACTATCGGGCACGTTGCGCGAACAAGTGCGAAAATTTGAAGTGGCACTTATTCATAAAACCATAGAAGAGAGCGACGGTGATCGCCGCCTCGCCGCGCAGAAACTTAATATCGGCCTATCCAGTTTGTATCGGAAGCTGGAGGAATTCGGAGACACGACACCTCTGCCCGAAGACAATGCTGCGCGCGACCATGCGTAACGTCGTTGCTATGCGGGGCGATTACCCCTGTTCTTTTGCCCAGGAATCTTTCAACGTCACCGTACGATTGAACACCAGCTTGCCGCCGGGCTGGTGATCGCGGCGATCGGCGACGAAGTAGCCCATGCGCTCAAACTGGTAGCGGGTCTCGGGTACCGCGTCTTTCACACAGGCCTCCACCCAGCCTCGCACCACGGTCAACGAAGCCGGATTCAGATATTTGCAGAAATCCACATCCTTGTCCGCATCCGGTTCCGGCACGGTAAACAACCTGTCGTACAAACGAATTTCTGCGGGCAGCGCAACAGCGCAGGACAGCCAGTGGATTACGCCTTTCACCTTGCGCCCCTGCGGATTCTTACCCAGCGTATCGGCATCTATCGAACAGCGCAGTTCGACCACGTTGCCCGCCGCATCCTTGACCACCCCGTCGCAGCGCATCACATAGCTGTAGCGCAGGCGCACCTCGCCGCCCACGGTCAGGCGTTGCCATCCTGACGGCGGGTTTGCGCTGAAGTCATCCGCCTCTATCCATATCTCCTTGCCGAACGGCACGACACGCTTACCCAGCGCAGGGATATTGGGATGGAAATCCGCCTCGCGCGACTGCGCTCCGTCGGCGTTGGTGATCGTCACCTTGAGCGGATTGATGATCGCCATCACGCGCGGTGCGCGCAGCTCCATATCTTCACGGATCGCGCCTTCCATGATCGCCATGTCGACGCTGTTCTCGCTCTTGGATACGCCTATGCGCCTGGCGAATTCGCGTATGCCTTCCGGCGTGTAACCCCGGCGGCGCATGCCGGATATCGTTGGCATGCGCGGATCGTCCCAGCCGCTGACGTGCTTCTCGTTCACCAGTTGCAGCAGCTTCCTCTTGCTGGTGATGGTGTAATGCAGCTCCAGCCTCGAGAACTCGTACTGGCGTGGATGGCAGGGAATGGTGATATTGTCCAGCACCCAGTCGTACAGCGGGCGATGGTCTTCAAATTCCAAAGTGCAGATGGAGTGGGTGATGCCCTCCAGCGCATCGGAAATGCAATGGGTGTAGTCGTACATCGGGTAGATGCACCACTTGTCGCCGGTGCGGATGTGGTGGGCGCGGCGGATACGGTAGATCGCCGGATCGCGCATGTTCATATTGGGCGATCCCATGTCGATCTTCGCGCGCAAAATTTTCGCGCCATCAGGAAATTCGCCGGCGCGCATGCGTGTGAATTGGTCGAGATTCTCCGCGACCGTGCGGTCGCGGTATGGGCTATTCTTGCCGGGCTGGGTCAGCGTGCCGCGATATTCGCGCATTTGTTCCGGCGTGAGTTCGTCCACATAGGCCAGCCCCTTGTTGATCAGCTCGACCGCAAAATCGTATAGCGCGTCGAAATAATCCGACGCCCAGCGCACTTCGCCGTTCCATTGAAAACCCAGCCAGCGCACGTCTTCCTGAATGGACAGCGCATACTCCTCGCTCTCCTTCTCCGGGTTGGTATCGTCGAAACGCAGGTTGCATTTGCCGGTGTAGTCCTGCGCCAGACCGAAATTCAGGCAGATCGATTTGGCGTGGCCGACATGCAGATAGCCGTTCGGCTCGGGCGGAAAGCGCGTGACGATGCTCTTGTGCTTGCCGCTGGCCAGATCGCCCTCGATGATGGTGCGGATGAAATTGGACGCGGCGGGTGTGCTGCTCATGCTGGTACTTTCTCGATTCTGTATGGTTGGTGACATGCCCGTCGAATTTTACTCGAAAATCTGCGGAACCGAGGAACGAGAAAAACGGCCAAAGAGCGATACTTTAACAGTGGCGAGTGACTCTCTAACCTGCCTTCAAACGACATAAACTGTTAAAATACTCGGGTTTATTTGGTAGAATCTGCGGCCATCTAGACCAACCTGCGCATCCTGTGCGCATCTTTCCGGAACCGAAACGTACTATATATGCTTAACTGTTTCAGCGAAATTCGCTTAGCCCGTTTTTATCATGCCGTGCAGTTTTTCGGAATCTTGCTGTTATGTACCTGCAGCGTCGCTCATGCAGACGGTGTAGATGAGGTCGGCAAACTATTCAAGCAAGGCCAGCATGGTCAGGCGCTGGATAAGGTCAACAAATATCTCGCCGGCAAACCAAAAGATGCACAGGCACGTTTCCTGAAAGGTTTGATTCTCAACGAGCAGGGCAAGAGCGCAGACGCTATCCAGATATTTTCTGCATTGACCGAAGACTATCCGGATCTGCCCGAGCCCTACAATAACCTTGCTGTGCTGTACGCAAACCAGGGCCAGTACGATAAGGCCAAGCAATTGCTGGAAAAAGCCATCAATACCCATCCCAGTTATGCCACCGCGCATGAAAACCTGGGCGATATCTATGCAAAAATGGCCAGCCAGGCCTATGATCGCGCACTGCAACTGGATCACGGCAATTCCGCCGCGACGCAGACCAAACTGGCGATGATACAAAACCTGCATAATCTCGGCGCACGCGGTCCGGCAACCTCTGCTCACGATGCAACTGTGCCTGACCAAACCTGTGTCGAACCCTGTCTGGGCGACGCGGAATCTTCGCCCGCTATCGCAGCAGAAAACCAGCATGCCGAACCCGCTCAGCTATCGCCTGTTGCAACTGCCACTCCTGTCGAAACCACACCTCTTGCTCCGCTAAGCGCAAACACGGGTGACATGGATAAAGACGTTGTTGCAACCGTTACGGCCTGGGCCGCTGCATGGTCCGCCAAGAAAGTAGACAAATACCTGTCGTTCTATGCCGCAGATTTCAAAACACCGGGCGGAGAAACACGTGCGGCCTGGGCCAAAGCCCGGAAAGAGCGCATCAGCAAACCCAAGCACATACATGTCGAAGTCCGTGTAACGTCCATGCAGTTTACCGGCAGCGATCACGTCACGGTAAAATTCCACCAGCTTTATAGTGCCAGCCACCTGAAGATATCCAGCAACAAAACCTTGATGCTGGTGAAATCCGGTGGAAAATGGCTGATACAGGAAGAGCGCTCCAAATAGCCATGTTTAAACCGACCCTGATTCTCTCATTGTTATACGGCGCGCTTTTCGGCGCCGCGTATGCCGAGCCGGATTTGCGCAATACCGAAGCTCAGCTGGTAAAGAGCCTGCAAGCGATCAATAACAACCGTCTCGATATCGCGCTCAACGAGGTGGACAGCCTGTTGCGCGCGAACCCCAACTTCAAGCTGGCGCAACTGGTCAAAGGCGATGTGCTGATGGCGCATGCAGGGGTGATCAATAATTTCGGCAGCGCCGCCAAAGCCCCCCAGGATAAAATCGAAGACCTGCGGGATGAGGCGCGCGTGCGTTTGCAACGCGTGCTGTCCCAATCGGACGCCAGGCTCAAGCCGCGTTTTTTATGGCAGATGGATGCACAGCAGAAATACGCGCTGGTAGTGGACACCAGCCGTTCAACGATGTTTGTTTATGAGAACGTCGGCGGCGAACCGCGCTATGTCACCGATTTCTATGTCACGATAGGCAAGCTCGGCACCGAAAAATTTTCCTCCGGCGATCAACGCACCCCGATAGGTGTGTATTTCGTCAAAGCCAAATTGCCGAAGAAACAGCTGGCCGACATGTACGGCAACGGGGCTTACCCGCTGAGTTATCCGAACGAATGGGATCGCAGAAACAAACGAGCGGGAAGCGGCATCTGGCTGCATGGCACGCCCAGCGATACTTACAGCCGCCCGCCGCGCGCCAGCAACGGTTGCGTGGTGCTGGCCAATGACGATCTGGACAAGTTGGCTCCCTATTTGCAGATCGACCTGACTCCGGTCATCATCACCAACCAGATGGATTGGGAAACCGAGAACGACCAAAACGAGCATGCGAATCTGCAGCAGGAAGTCGAGCAGTGGCGCAAGGACTGGGAGAGCCTGGACACCACGGCCTATCTCCAGCATTATGCTCCGGACTTCTCCACCGAAAGCATGGACTACCGCGCCTGGTCGCAGCAAAAGCAACAGGTGAATAGCGCAAAGACATGGATCAAGCTCGGCCTCTCCAATGTCAGCATGTTTACCTATCCGGGCCAGCCCAACATGGCGGTGGTCGATTTCGAGCAGGACTACAGCAGCAGCAACCTGTCCAACCGGATGAAGAAACGCCAATACTGGATCAAGCAAGACAACCGTTGGAAAATCATTTACGAAGGAGCCTCCTGACATGAAACAAATTATCACCGCGCTGTTTGCGCTGCTGCTGTGCTGCACGATACAGTCTTCCCATTCTTCAACCCCGGATAACAAAACCACACAGGACAAAAAAACCATGGTTAAACTGCATACCAACAAGGGCATTATCACACTGCAACTGGACGCCGAAAAAGCGCCCAACACCGTCAAGAATTTTATTGAATATGTGGAGAGCGGCTTTTACAGCGGCACCATTTTTCACCGCGTGATCGGCAACTTCATGATCCAGGGCGGCGGTTTCGAGCCCGGCATGAAGCAGAAGAAAGCCAACGCCCCGATCAAGAACGAAGCAGCCAACGGCCTGAAGAACTACATCTACACGATCGCGATGGCGCGCACCGGCGATCCGCACTCCGCCACCGCGCAATTCTTCATCAACGTCAAAGACAACAACTTCCTGAATTATCCCGGCCAGGACGGCTGGGGCTATTGCGTGTTCGGCAAAGTGGTTGAAGGCAAGGAAGTGGTGGACGCGATACGCGACGTGAAAACCGGCAGCCGTTCCGGATTCCAGGACGTGCCCGTTGAAGACGTCATCATCACCAAGGCCGAAGTCGTTCAATAAGGATCGAGGATAGTGGATTGAGGACGGAGTAGTGCAGCGATTTCCCTCAATCCTCGCTCCTCAATCCTAGCTCCTGAATGCCCCACTCCCTGTTCATCTCCGACCTGCATCTCAGCGCCGACCATCCGCACAGCAGCGCGGCGTTTCAGCGCTTCATCGCCACACTCGCACCGCAAGCCGAGTCTCTGTATATCCTCGGCGACCTGTTCGAATACTGGGCCGGCGACGATGACATTGACCACCCCTTTCATGCACGGATAGTTGGCGCCTTACATGATCTAGCATCGCGGGGTGTGCGAATTTATCTGATGCATGGCAACCGCGACCTGCTGATGGGCGACGCGCTCGCCGAAGCTGCGGGTGCAGCCCTGCTGGATGACCCAACCCTGCTCGACCTGTATGGCGCAGCCACATTGCTCAGTCATGGCGACACGCTGTGCACCGATGATGTCGAATATCAGCAATTCCGCGCGCAGGTGCATGACGCGGCGTTCCAGAAAAATTTTCTTTCCCAACCGCTCAGCGAGCGCAAAGCCTATATAGAACATCTGCGCCAGCACAGCAACGCCGCCAAGCAGAGCAAGGCCAGCGAGATCATGGACGTCAACGACGAGGCCGTCGCCGCACTGCTGCGCAAACATCGCTACCCGCGCCTGATCCACGGCCACACCCACAGACCCAAACGCCACGAGCATGTGGTGGACGGGCATCGCTGCGAACGCTGGGTGCTGAGCGACTGGGACCAGCAAGTCTCGGCATTACGCTGCGATGCGCAGGGATGCCGTTCGATCAGTTTTTGATTCGACCACAAGTAAGTGGTGCCGCAGAGCTAAACGTTCAATGAGATCAGCACGAGTTATAGAGAGGACTGGATGGAGATGTCCAGTGCGGATTTTTTGTTGCCTGTGAGGGAAAATCTAATTCGAGTTGGGGATACGCAAAGCTGAATTGACCTCGTATGATCCAGCTTGGCAAGGCTGAAACTGCACTGGCCAAGGAGCCGAGAACTTGCACAAAACTCGATATTGAACGGGTGCGTCAGGATTAACTTTTTCAACCGTTACCTTGGGTGCATCCGCCCCAACCAGATCAATCAAGCGAGAAAACTCCGCAGAATAATAGCGGGGAACATAGCCCACCAAAGTGACCGGCTCCCCAGTTCGCAAAATCAACGCCATACCATCGCTAATATTCTGAATGTCCTTCGTTAGGAAGAGCTGCTCGCCTTTGACAAGCGCTAGTGACCGGGCCTGGCTATCGGCAGACATGTGCCTGAGGCCGCGACAAAAGAAATAAACTTCATACTGGTTTGAACTGGTTGGCTCCGGGCAAGGAATCAGTTCCAATGAATCGGTAGCGCGTAATCCCCCGGTGCGCCCCAACTCTTCTAAAGCATCGTGATCTACACCATCAAGCCCAAGCCAGTTTAAATAATCCTTATACTCCGGGCGTGATTTGGGCAACAAACGATTCTTAAATAGCGGAAAAATCTCTTCAGATACATATTCCGCATCCAGTTCATTCATGCGTCCAAAAGGAATAAAACCATCAAGATTCTTGGCGCCACGGGTATAGGCAAAATGATAAAACTTACCGTCGTGCGTTAGCCGCGCGACGGGTGTCCACGTTCTTGAATTCGTATCTTGATAGGCTACAAAGAGTGCTTTCATGTTTGATGCGTGCCGTTTAATGATAAAAGGCGATTCCTGTTAATGCGCAACATTGCGTTGGCAAACCCCCTTGCCTCTGGCGAAATAAAATCGTCCGGGATTTCGCCAAGTATAGCCGAAAAATCGGAATCCTTAAGCGCATGCAGACGATCCAGCCAATACTGCCCCGCCGCAATATTGGCTTTCGCACACTCGCGGAAAGCCTCCATAGTGCCCATGGCCTTGGTGCTGGATTTGTTTTCGAAAAACCCCGAACGCGCCTTCGCCACATAGCTTTCGATTGAATAACCTTGATCCTTTGTGTTCAAACGCTTGATGCGCGTTTCATCCGTTTCGTTGCGCCCCAAACTGGACGCATGATCGAAGGTTGGCGCAAGCGTTAACCCCAACTCCGGGTTGCTGATTAAGGCCCAATTTTCATGATGACGGTCTTGGTTGCATACCAATGCATCCAGCAGCAAATAACCGGCGAATACACCGACCGCATTCGATACCTGAGGCGGGCAAACCCAACCTGTCGGCGTGCCAATAATCTGCTGCTGCAACACCGCAATCACCCTGCGCAAGATATGCTGGGTGGTCTTGTATTTGGCGGCGGGTTCGTAAGATTTATGCACCCACGCCAACAGCTCATTGCCCAGAATTAACCGGCAATTTTTCGGAACCAAGGAAGGCGAAATAACCCCCTTCGTGCCACGCCAGAGCGCCAACTCATATTCCGCGTGGGGCAAGCCCAACAAGCGGGCAAGCTCGCAACATACCTTCTCCGCCCAGTTTTCACCTGTACCGGGGCGACCGGCCTTGAACAAGGCTTTCTGGTTTTCGTCATACGGATACCAGAATTTTGCCTTAGTACCCAATTGCTCAAGTTGGGTATACGCATCCGGCGCAACGGTGATGACAGGGTAAGTCATGTTAAATATCCAGCTTCGGCAGGCTGTTCACTATCTTCATCGTTTCCAGGCCCACTGTCACCACGCGCATGAACAGTTCCAGCGGATAGCGCGGGTTGCTCATGGTTTCCACTGCCCAGTCGTTCGCGTCGTTGACGATGCCGCTGTCCTTATCGATCTTCACGCATTGGCGCTCCACCACCCAATCCAGCGCGGGCTTGCCGTTCACGATGTAGTCGTAAGCTTCCAGCGGGATGCCGGTCAGGGTGATTTTGTCGTTATAGTGCAGCGTGGTGAAGTCTTTGTCCTTGCCGGATTTGCCGTACTTCATTTTCTCCACGCGGTAGTCGGCATCGGTCAGCTTGCCGCTGCTTTCGATCTTGAGCGGGTAAGGCTCTACCGTTTCGTAGTTCAAGTGCAGCTCAGCCAGCTTGCGCCCGGCTTGGGAGAATGCCCAAAAGTCGGCAGCGGTTTTCACGCGAGGGATGCGCGGTAATTCCTTGCTCAGGTTGTCAGCGTAGCGTTCGCGGTAGTCCGGCGAATGCAGCAGGCCATAGACGTAATAGAATACATCTTCCTTGCTGATCTGCTCGCCGGGATAGTCCGACTGGAAATGCGCCAGCCCTTCATCGGTGATGGCATTGCGACGCTTGCGTTCAGACTTGCCCGTAGTGGGGAACAAGTCATCTTGTTCGCCGGATTTTTCAGGTGTGTCGTAGAGATAGAGAGGGAAGCATTGGCCATTGGCATTCAAATGATATTCAGGTAGCACATCAGTTATTAATGCCGAAAAATCCTTTGAGGCCCCAGTACCTGTAACAGAAATTATCTGGTTCGCAGCCCCATTGAACGGGAGTAAATTAGAGTTCTTTCCGGGACGCTCGATCAAGCTACGATTGAAGTAAACAAACTGCTTCGTAAACGGCCTGTAGAGAATAAGACGTACTGAATTCTCATCAACAGAAAGCGTGGTAAGCCTTGATAACTCAGCCTGCAAGTTGACAGTCCAGCTAATTTTTTTCGGGTTTGTATCAATAAATTTGTCTACTGGCGGATATTGTTCTTTGAGTTTTCCATTACATTCATCTTGATAGGCGGCAACTTGGCTATTGAAATTTCCAATCATGTTGGACACGTTGGAAAGTAGCTCTTGTTTTGAGTGGTTGCAGACCCATTGATCTCGGTTGCTTTTAACTCCTCCCGTTTGGAGGGAGAAAAGAGTGCTTAAAGATACAAACCCTTCAAATTCTGGTGCCCGTTGATTAATCCAATCTTGATTTGCATTTGGAGTGATGCGATCCCAATTGATATTAGCAATGCTAGTAAAAGTGCTGATCTTTTCCAGCTTTTCCTCGCGGGTCAAATAATCACCGATGTCATGAAAATATATTTGACCATGTTGTTGAGCAGCGGGGTTCTTCACCAACAATGAAATGGCAATCGGAGCGCGACTGCCCATGCCGAAAACGTTATCCTTTTCCTTGCGGCGTTGCTCACCAGACGTGCGAGCATTGCCGCGTAAGTGAAACACATAGATATTGGAAAACTCTTCCGCCAGACATTTGCGTAGGCCGTCCGCTGAGTTGGAATCCAGCCATCCCGCATTCGTGACAAAACCAATTAGCCCGCTATCGCCAATGCGGTCGCTTGCCCAGCGGATAGCGCGGATGTAGCTGTCGTAAAGCGCGTTTTTCAGTGTCGCTGTAGATTGCTCGGCATATGACCCGCGTATACGATCATCAAGATGCGGATACGCAACATTCTGGTTGTTATCATTAGCACTATCTTGCCCAACGGAATACGGCGGATTCCCCATAATCACCCGAATATCCAGTTTCTTTTGCCTCTTGCGGCGGGCACTGTTCTGCTCTAACAGCGCATCTACCAAATCCTCTTTCTCATAAAGCTGGAAGGTATCAGTGAGGCAGATACCTTCGAATGGTTGGTAGTTGCCGCCGACGATGCTGTGGTACACCGCCTCGATATTGATGGCAGCGATGTAGTAGGCCAGCAGCACGATTTCGTTGGCGTGAATTTCGTTCTGGTATTTGAAGGGAAGTTGTTCCGGGGTAATCAGTCCGCTTTGCAACAGGCGCGTAATGAAGGTGCCCGTGCCGGCGAAGGGGTCGAGAATATGCACGCTGGGGCTGCCCAGCGTCTGGCCGAATTCGGTTTGCAGGATATGGTTAACGCTGTGGATGATGAAGTCCACCACTTCCACCGGCGTATAGACGATGCCCAGCCGCTCGGTCATTTTGGGGAAGGCGTTGCGGAAGAATTTATCGTAAAGCTCCACCACGATCTTTTGCTTACCGGCAGCGTTGTTAATATCCTTAGCACGCTCCTTCACGCTGTCGTAGAACGATTGCAGCGTGTCGGCTTCCTTGTCCAAGTTGTGCTCTTGCAGGATGTCCAGCACGGCTTGCATGGCCTGCGACATGGGGTTGTGCTGAGCGAAGCTGTAGTCTTCAAACAGCGCATCGAATACCGGCTTGGTGATGAGGTGCTGTGCCAGCATTTCGATGATTTCGCCGTCGCTGATGCTGTCGTTCAGGTCACAGCGCAACTCTGCGGCAAAAGCGGCGAAGGCTGCGCGCTCTTTCGCGTTATCCGGGTTTTGCAACCCCACGTTGGAGCTTCGCTCCGCCGAAGTGGTTGCGTTCGCTTCGCTTTGCTTGCTTTCCAGAATGGCGCTGATGCGGTCGATGTGGGTGCGGGCGATTTTAGCGATGTCGTTGGCCCAGTCTTCCCAGTGGTGTCGGTTGCCGACCTTCTGCACCAGCTTGGCATAAATGGCGCGCTCGATTTCGCCGATCTCGAATTGCAAGGCTTGTTGTTCAGGTTTGACGGTGTAGCCAGCTTCAGTTTGGCCGATGCGGTAGCCACCTTTGCCCGCTTGCGCGTTGCTTTTGCCTTTGGGAGCTTTCTCCTGCTTCTTCTGGATTTTGTCGGTGATGGCGATAACTTCCATCTTGCTGGTGTCGCGGCCTATCAAGTCCAGCTTGTTCACCATCGCATCAAAGCGGTCATCGTGTGAGCGTAGAGCTTGCAGCACTTGCCACACCACGGCATAGGTCTTGTTGTCGTTCAGCGCTTCGTGCGGCTCTACGCCCGCCGGGATGACGACCGGCAGAATGACGTAGCCTCGCTTTTTCTTGCCGTCCGGTGTGGTGCGCATGACGCGACCGACGGATTGCACCACGTCCACTTGGGAATTACGCGGCGTGAGAAACAGCACGGCATCCAAGGCTGGCACATCCACGCCTTCAGACAGGCAGCGCACATTGGAGAGAATGCGGCAGGTGTTGTCCGGCACTTCGGATTTGAGCCAATCCAGCTTGGTTTCTTTTTGACCGGCATTCATGCTGCCGTCCACATGCTCGGCTTCACAGGTGAGGCGAGCGACTTGCTCGAACTCTTCTGTCTCCTGATAGGCTTCGACTACGGCCTGAAACATGCCCGCGATTTGCTTGGAACTGACTTTGTGCGTTTTGCCACCTTTGCCGACTTCGATCACCTGACAGAATGCGACGGCGCGTTGCATGGCTGCGCCATCCCCCACCAAATCATCGGCCAACCCCTGTTTGGATAGCGCTTTCCAGCAGCCGATTATTTTGGCGGCATCGTCCACCTTGAGCTGGTTGTCCGGATCTTTCAACAAGTTCTGAATGCGGCGGTTAACGTGCGTTTCTTCGACCGCCAGCACGATCACTTTGTAGTCCACCAGCAGGCCGCGCTTTACCGCTTCCGAGAAGGTGATGACGAACAGCTCTTTGCCATAGAGCTTTTCATCATCCATCGAACACAACGCAACGTTGTCTTTCTCGGCGCTGGCCTTGGCGCTATCGCCATAGATGCGCGGCGTGGCGGTCATGTAGAGCCGCTTGGCTGAGCGGATGTAATCTGCATCGTGAACACGGACGAAGTTGCTTTCGTCTTCGGTATCAAACGTCGCGCCAGTGGTGCGGTGCGCTTCGTCGCAGATAATCAGGTCGAAACTCTCTAGCCCGTGTTCGTGCTGGGCACGGCTGATAACGTCAATCGAATGGTAGGTGCTATAAACGACGCTCATGTGCTGGGTATCGTGGCGCGCCGCTATTTCGGTCGCCAGCCTTGCCGGTTCGGTGGTGGCTGGATAGCGCAATTCATGGGTGAAGGTTTGAACGGTGTCGTCATCTTTCTTGCGCTTCTTGCCCACGTCGCTGTCGGAACACACGGCAAAGCTGTGCAGCGGGATGTCGCTTTCCTGCGTCCACTCGGTCAGCGTTTGCGATAGCAGGTTAAGGCTGGGGACGAGGAACAACACGCGCTTGCCTGCGCCTGCCAACTCCTCGGCAATTTTCAGAGCGGTAAAGGTTTTGCCCGTGCCGCAGGCCATGATGAGCTTGCCCCGGTCGGCATCCGACAAGCCGCGCTTTACGGCATCAAGTGCAAAGCGTTGGTGGTCGCGCAGTTGCTTCTTGGTCTTGAGAGTCGGCTTTGACTTGGCGTGATAGTGGCTCCAGTCAATCTGGCTGTTCTCCAGATCGTGCAGGTCTATCTTGCTGACGGGCGGCTGCTGGTTTTGTAACGCATCCTCGGCGTGTTCGCTCCACTTGTCGGTGGTGGCAAGGATGATGCGATGCGTGAAGGGCTTTTTGCCGGAGGCGGTGAAGAAGCTGTCGATGTCACCCTTTTGCAGACGGTAGTCTTCAGCATAAAGTTTGCACTGGATGGCGTGATATTCGCCCGTGCCGCTGGTTTTGGCGACAAGATCAATGCCCGTGTCGCGACCATCCAACCCTTGCTGCTTTGCCCACTCGCCATACGTCCACACATCGCTATACAGCTCGCTGTAGGTGGCTTCGTTGCGCAGGTAGCAGAGAATCAACTCTTCAAAGTAAGTGCCCTTTTCGCGTTCGGTCGTAGCGGCTTGGCGGTAGGAATCGAGCAGCTTTTTCAATGCGGTCATATTCTGGTGTAATTTTTGGCTGAAGTATTTTGCGGATTTAATGTTGGAAGCTATCGCGCACTGGTAAGCAAGTATAACGCACCGGTTAGTCTATACCGTGCTGTCCACACCACTTGCAATATCAACCCTTTAGTTAAACCCCTTCGCTATTCTTGCCCCAGTGCGCCGCTGAGTAGCGGAAGCAAATTGGAACGGCATAAGGGGCCACACGCTGCGCTACCGACGCTATTTTTTTGGTGAGGCGCACAGGCTCTCGCACGGCGTGCCATCCACGTCGCCGTCCAGCGATTTGACGCCGCATTGGCTCAGGTAAAATTTCGCCTCCTCGCATGAGGACATCTCGGCGCAACGCTTCTTGTTGCCGCAGCCTGGATTGCCTGGGCTCGTGCTGGCCGTAGCGGATGAAGCGCCGGATGGCGCAACGCTGGGGTGAAGTTTGCGCCATTCCC
The DNA here is from genome assembly GCA_016195965.1 of Nitrosomonadales bacterium. GTDB lineage: Bacteria > Pseudomonadota > Gammaproteobacteria > Burkholderiales > Gallionellaceae > Gallionella. The sequence continues at coordinate 21,033 of JACPYR010000022.1, forward strand.
ACGGCGGGGTGGGATTGCTCTGCGCCCACAGGCCTCGCGGCTCCAACTTAGCCTCGTTCTGCAACGCGATCAGCGCCTTGTTGCTGTGGTAGTTGGAATATTCCCAAGCCATGCCGCGGCGGATTTGTTCGCTGTTCACATCCAGACCATCCACGCTGAGGTGGGCGACCATGCGCCCATATTGGTCCATGGTCTGGCTGACGAACTTCACCTGCTTGCCCATCACCATGGCGGCCAGCGATTGCTGTGAAGCCGCGCCGAACAGTTGCGATTTTTCCGGCGCATCGATTTCGGCTAGGCGAACTTTTAGCAGCCCGTTAGTGCGCTTTATTAATACTGTATCGCCGTCCAGCACCTCGATCACCTTGGCGGTAAATGCCTGTCCCGAGCTCTGCCGAAGGGCCTGTCCTGAGCTAGGTCGAAGGGCCTCAGCATGCGCCAGCAAACTCATACACAGCAGCGCCGCGCAGATCAGTTTGACGGCGAGGCCATTCATGGCAAGACGCTCTTGACCAACGCCAGACACAGCAAGGCATATCCGGCGGCGAGCAGGTCGTCGAACATCACCCCCAGCCCGCCATGCCAGACGCTGTCGAAATAATGTATCGGGGGCGGTTTGACGATGTCGAAAAAACGGAACAGCACAAAGGCCAGCAGCGCCCAATGCCAGCCGGGCGGCGTAAAAAATAACACCAGCATAAACGCGACGATTTCGTCCCATACGATGCCGCCATAGTCTGACACTCCCAATGCACTGCCGGTGGTGCCGCATATCCATATGCCGACCACGAATGCAAAAGCCAGCAGGAACAGAAACTGCAGATCGGAAAACTGCGGGGCGAGCAGCCAGTACAGCGGGAAGGCAGCCAGCGTCCCGAACGTGCCCGGCGCCTTGTCGGCCAAACCGCTGCCAAAGCCGAATGCCAGCAGATGTGCCGGATGGCTGAGCAAGAATCGCCAGTCGGGTTTTATCACGGGTTCATCGGAAATGATCATAGCCGGTAGCCTCCAGGTTGAGCGGATTGCCGTCCGCATCGTGCACGAGATAGCCGCTGCCCGCAACAATTTTTCCGATACAGGTCAATGGCAGATCAAGATGTGAGGCGATGCGCAACACTTCGCTGCGGCGTGCAAGCGGGACGGTAAAGCACAGTTCGTAATCGTCACCACCTGACCAGGCGCATTGTTTCGCTGTCGGGTTTTGCAAATATTTCCGCAGCATGGGAGATACGGGCAATGCCGAATAATCCAGCCGTGCGGCCAGATGCGACTCCTCCAGGATATGGCCCAGATCGGCCGCCAGGCCATCGGAGATGTCGATAGCGCTGTTGGCGATGCCGCGCAGCGCCAACCCCAATGCGACGCGCGGATTTGGCTGATGCAGCGCGGGTGCGCAGGCTGCGTATTCTTCGGCGCTCAATTCGATCCGGCCTTGTAGATGGGCGAGAGCCAGCGCGGCATCGCCCAGCTTCCCGGATACCCATATCTCATCGTCCAACTGCGCGCCGCTGCGGCGCAAGGCTTGCCGGCCGGGAACTTCGCCGAATATCGTCACGCACAGGTTGAGCGGGCCGCGCGTGGTGTCACCGCCGATCAGTTCCACACCATGCAGTTGCGCCAAGGCGAAGAAGCCCGCGCTGAATCGTTCCAGCCAGGCCGCATCTGCGGCAGGCAGCGCGATCGCCAGAGTTGCCCAGCGCGGGGTCGCGCCCATCGCGGCCAGGTCGGACAGATTGACCGCCAGTGTTTTATGTCCCAACAAAAATGGATCGGCATCCGGGAAGAAGTGCGTGCCGCTGACCAGCATGTCGCTGGACACCGCCAGCACCTGGCCATCGCGCACCTGGACCAG
>JACPYR010000020.1 GCA_016195965.1 Nitrosomonadales bacterium
CAGCAGTTTGTTGCGGCGTAGGCTAACCTTCAGGTTATGCCGAAGCCACAAACCGGGGTCGCCTTCTTTTTGGTTACTTGTTCTTGGCGACGCAAGAACAAGTGACTAGCTGTCGGGCTACCCCCGACGGTTTTGAATTTGTTTTTGATGTTGGGTTACGCGGTGAAACTGCTAACCCAACCTACAGATCCAGCAACACCCTGCCCGGATATTCCAACGCCTCCTTGATCGTAGCCAAAAACTGCACCGCCTCCCGTCCATCGATGATCCGATGATCGTAAGACACCGCAAGATAGTTCATCGGGCGGATCACCACCTGTCCGTTCTCGGCGATCGGCCTGTCTTTGGTGGCGTGGATGCCGAGTATCGCGCTCTGCGGCGGATTAATAATCGGAGTGGAGAGCATCGAGCCGAACACGCCGCCGTTGGAGACACTGAACGTGCCGCCGGTGAGTTCCTCCAGCGTCAGCTTGCCGACCTTGGCTCTTGCGCCGAAATCGGCGATCTGTTTTTCGATGTCGGCCAGCGACAATTTGTCCGCATCGCGGATGATGGGCACGACCAGGCCGCGCTCGCTGCCGATCGCCATGCCGATGTCGTAGTAGCCGTGATAGATGATGTCCGTGCCGTCCACCGAGGCGTTGACGATCGGGAACTTCTGCAACGCCAGCACCGCCGCCTTGACGAAGAACGACGAGAAACCGAGCTTGACGCCATGCTTCTTCTCGAAGGCATCCTTGTACTTGTTGCGCAGCTCGATCACCGGCTGCATGTTGACCTCGTTGAAGGTGGTCAGGATCGCGGCGTTCTGCTGCGATTGCAGCAGGCGCTCGGCGATGCGCTGGCGGATGCGCGTCATCGGCACGCGCTGCTCGGGGCGATTGCCTGAAGGTGCAATAGTCGGAACAGCTTGTGGTGCATTGCTGCCCGTAACTTGCTGCATCGCATTGAGCACATCCTCCTTGGTGACGCGACCGCCGCGACCGCTGCCGTGCAGGCTGGCGGCATCGACATCGTGCTCGTGCGCCAGCTTGCGCGCCGAGGGCGGCACGGCAGCGCTGGCCTTTGCTTGCTGTGTTGCTGTTGGAGCCGCTGTCGCCGCAGTGTCGATCTGCGCGATCAGCTCGTTGCTGGTCACTTTTTCGCCGTCGCCCTTGATGATCTTGCTCAGCACGCCGCTCTTTGCTGCGGGCAATTCCAGCACGACTTTATCGGTCTCGATGTCGATCAGGTTTTTACCTTCGCTTACCGCCTCGCCGACCTTCTTGTGCCAGGTCAGCAGCGTCGCTTCGGACACGGATTCGGAAAGTTGTGGAACCCTGATTTCAATGATGGCCATGTTGTGTTGCTCCCGGAATAGGTTTGTTGTCGAGATTGTCGCGGAAGGCGGCTGCTATCACCGCCTTCTGTTGTTCCTGATGCACCGCCAGATAACCGGCGGCGGGTGCGGCGGATGATGGCCGCAGCGCATAGTCCAGGCGCATGCCACGGCGCATATGGCGCAGCAGATAATGCTGGATACGGTGCCACGCGCCCTGGTTGCCCGGCTCTTCCTGGCACCACAGCACTTCGCCCGCATTCGGATACGCGGCAATCTGTGCGGCAAAGTCATCGTGCGGGAACGGATATAGCTGTTCGATGCGGATGATCGCCATATCGGCTATGCCTTGGGCACGCCGCGCCGCGAGCAGCTCGTAATACACCTTGCCGCTGCACGCAATGATGCGGCGCACCTTGTTGGCGTCCAGCGTATCGACTTCGGCTATCACCGGCTGGAACTTACCCTGCGTAAAATCGCTGAGCGTAGAGGCAGCATCCTTGCTGCGCAGCAGGCTCTTGGGCGTGAACACGATCAGCGGCTTGCGGTACGGGCGCAACATCTGGCGGCGCAGCAGGTGGAACATCTGCGCTGCGGAGGAAGGGATGCACACCTGGATGTTGTAATCGGCGCACAGTTGCAGATAGCGTTCGATGCGCCCCGAGGAATGTTCCGCGCCCTGCCCCTCGTAACCGTGCGGCAGCAGCATCACCAGCCCGCACAGCCTGCCCCACTTCACCTCGCCGGAGGCGATGAACTGGTCTATCACCACTTGCGCGCCGTTGGCGAAGTCGCCGAACTGCGCTTCCCACAGCACCAGCGAATTCGGCTCGGCGGTCGCATAGCCGTATTCGAAACCCAGCACCGCTTCTTCGGACAGCAGCGAATCGATCACGACAAAATCCGCCTGGTCGGGAGCGAGATGCTGCAGCGGGGTATAAGCCCCCTCGTGCCACTCCTTGCGGTTCTGATCGTGCCAGGTGGCATGGCGGTGAAAAAATGTGCCGCGCCGGCAGTCCTGCCCGGACAGACGCACCGGATACCCCTCGGTGAGCAGCGAGGCGTAAGCGAGGTTTTCCGCCATGCCCCAGTCCAGCGGCAGCTCGCCGCGCGCCATCGCGATTCTATCCTCGACAATTTTTTGCACGCGCGAATGCAACACAAAATTCTGCGGGACGGAGGTCAGCGGGATCGCCAGCTGCTGCAGACGTTGCAACGGCACGGCGGTATCCACCGGAGCATCCCACGGAACATTGCGCAAGAAGGGTGCCCAGTCGGTCGTTCCTACCCCCGTTTTCGCCGACCTCTCCAGCGCTGGCTGGATCGAATTGCGCCCCTCGTCCATCGCGCGGCGGTAGGTTGCGATCATCGCCTCCGCTTCGTCGGCAGGTATCACTCCCTCCGCGGCCAGGCGCTGCGCATACAGCGCACGCGTGCCCGGATGCTGGCGGATGAAGCGGTACATGAACGGTTGGGTGACCAGGGGTTCATCCTGCTCGTTGTGCCCCAGCTTGCGGAAACACACCAGGTCGATCACCACATCTTTCCTGAATTGCATGCGGTAATCCAGCGCGATTTCGGTGATCAGCAATACCGCATCGGGATCGTCCGCATTCACATGAAAGATAGGCGCATCGACCATTTTCGCCACGTCGCTGCAATAGGTGCTGGAACGCACATCGCGCGAATCGGAGGCGGTGAAGCCGATCTGGTTGTTGGTGACGATGTGCAACGTGCCGTCGGTGCGGTAACCGCGTGTCTGCGACATCGCCAGCGTCTCCATCACCACGCCCTGCCCGGCAAATGCCGCATCGCCGTGCAGCAGGATAGGCATCACCTTCGATCCGTCGAAATCCTTGCGCCTGTGCTGGCGCGCGCGCACCGAGCCTTCCACGACCGGATTGACGATTTCCAGATGGGATGGATTGAACGCCAGCGCGACATGCACCTCGCCGCCCTCGGTTGCGATGTCGGCGGAAAAGCCCTGGTGATATTTCACATCGCCGGAAGTCAGATGTTCGGCGTGAATGCCCTCGAACTCGGCGAACAGCATAGACGGCTGCTTGCCGAGGATATTGACCAGCACGTTCAGCCTTCCGCGGTGTGCCATGCCGATCACGATCTCCTGTATGCCCTGCGCCCCGGAACGTTGCAGCAAATGATCGAGCAGCGGGATCAGCGTCTCGCCGCCTTCCAGCGAGAAACGCTTCTGTCCGACGAACTTGGTGTGCAGGTAGCGCTCCAGTGTCTCGGCGGCGGTCAGGCGCTCCAATATGCGGCGGCGCTGCGCGGCATCGTATCCGGCCAGGCCGCGCACGCTCTCCAGCCGGTTCTGTATCCAGCGCTTCTGCGCCACATCGCTGATGTACATGTATTCCGCGCCTATGCTGCCGCAATAGGTCTGGCGCAACAGCTGGAGGATTTCGCGCAAGGTCATGCGCGCACCACCCACATCCCGCGACACGTTACTGGCGTAGCCAGCCGCTTGCGGGAGCGGGTGTGAGACGGCTTCTCCCGCCCCGGATGCTTCGCAACGCCGTGTCAAAGCCGTCACCAGCGAGCCGGTGTCGAAGGTGGTGTCCATATCGGCTTCGCTCAAACCGTAGTGTGCCGGATCAAGCTCGGCCACAACGGGTTTAGCATGGCGGGCCAGCGGATCGAGATTGGCGACGCGCACGCCGAGAAAGCGGTGCGCATTGATCAGTTGCAGCACATAGACCTGCTTGCGCTCCAGCTCGGCATCCGCAGCCAGAACCGGAGCCACGCCCGCTTTGGGCAAGGCGGCAAAGGCGCGCTGGATGCGGCTGTGCAATTCGTCATGCGCGCCGCTGGCGAGCGGCGGCAGCGCATCGAAATAGCCGCGCCACTCCTGGGTCACCGCGTTCGGATCAAGCAGATATTGCTCGTACTGCTCCTCGATGAAGGACGCGTTGGCGCCATACAGCAGCGAGCTGCCCTGCATCAACTGCATGAAATTGACAGGCTGGTTCAACGTTTTTTCACCGGCACATAATCGCGCTTGACCGCACCGCGGTACAACTGGCGCGGACGTCCGATCTTGTGATCGGTATCGGCGATCATCTCATTCCACTGCGAGATCCAGCCTATGGTGCGCGCCACCGCGAAGATCACCGTGAACATATTGGTCGGGATGCCCAGCGCGCGCAGCACGATGCCGGAATAGAAATCCACGTTCGGGTACAACTTGCGCTCGATGAAATACGGATCCGACAGCGCGGTGCGCTCCAGCTCCATCGCCAGCTCGAACAGCTTATTGTTTTCCAGCTTCAGTTCCTTGAGCACTTCGTGGCAGGTCTGACGCATCACCGCAGCACGCGGATCCATGTTCTTGTAGACGCGATGGCCGAAACCCATCAGGCGGTATTTCTTGTCTTTCACTCCTTGCACGTATTCCTTGACGCGCGACACGTCGCCGATTTCTTCCAGCATGTTCAGCGCCGCCTCGTTGGCGCCGCCGTGAGCCGGTCCCCACAGCGCGGCGATGCCGGAAGAGATGCAGGCGAACGGGTTCGCGCCGCTCGATCCGGCCAGCCGCACCGTAGAGGTGGAGGCATTCTGTTCGTGGTCGGCATGCAGAATGAAAATGCGCTCCAGTGCGCGCACCAGCACCGGGTTGGGCACATAGTCTTCAGCAGGTGTCGCAAACATCATGTACATGAAGTTTTCCACATAACTGTACTTGTTCTTCGGATACATGAACGGAAAACCGGTGTGATACTTGTGCGCCATCGACGCGATGGTCGGCACCTTGGCGATCAGGCGCAATGCCGAAATCTCGCGGTGCTCGGGATTATTGATGTCCAGCGAGTCGTGGTAGAAGGCCGACAGCGCCCCCACCACACCGACCATCACCGCCATCGGGTGGGCATCGCGGCGGAAGCCGGTGAAGAAACGCGCCAACTGGTCGTGCACCATGGTGTGCTCTTTCACCTTGCCGGTGAACGTTTCCTTCTGGCCCGCATCGGGCAACTCGCCATTCAGCAGCAGATAGCACACTTCCAGGAAATCCGACTTCTCCGCCAGTTGCTCGATCGGATAGCCACGGTAATACAACAGCCCGGCATCGCCGTCGATGAAGGTGATCGCCGAGGTGCAACTGGCTGTCGCGAAGAACGCAGGGTCGTAGGTGAACATGCCAAGCTTGGCGATGTTGCGTATGTCCAGCACATCCGGCCCCAAGGTGCCGGACATGATAGGCAGCTCGATGCTGCGCCCGTCGTCCATGGTCAGTGTTGCGATGCGATTCTTATCCATTTCCAATGACTCCCCCGAGTTATGCGACTTTTAAACTGCCCTGATTTTTTCCAGCAATGCCTGCTGCCCGATTTGTGCCACCTCCAACCTGCCCGCAATCATATCCCAGAGTGGATTGTCTGGCATATCGAGCAATATCTCAAATAGCAATTTTTCATTTTCATCGAGTTGCGCGTAGTGCCCCTCGATAAAACGCCCCAGCACGATGTCCAGCTCCAACAGTCCGCGCCGCGCCCGCCAGCGCACCCGCTGCATAGAAACAGGATCAAGGATGCTGGATTCGGGATGCAAGAGCAAAGAGCGCTGAGCCACCTTGGATTTCGCATCCTGCATCCCATATCCCGCATCCTGTTTTTTCATACCATTCTTTTGACCATCAAGTCCTTGATGTTGCCTATGGCCTCGGTCGGATTCAGTTCTTTCGGGCACACATCCACGCAGTTCATGATGGTGTGACAACGGAACAAACGGTACGGGTCTTCCAGATCATCGAGACGCTCGCTGGTCGCCTGATCGCGCGTGTCGGCGATGAAACGGTAGGCCTGCAACAATCCCGCCGGGCCGACGAACTTGTCCGGGTTCCACCAGAATGACGGACAAGCCGTGGTGCAGCAGCCGCACAGGATGCACTCGTACAAACCGTTCAGATGCGCGCGCTGTTGCGGCGATTGCAGCCGCTCAGTCTCGGGCGGAGGATCGTTGTTGATCAAATAGGGTTTGATCGAATGATACTGTTTGAAGAATTGCGTCATGTCCACGATCAGGTCGCGGATCACCGGCAGCCCCGGCAACGGACGCAATTCCACCGGCTCCTTGAGCGAGGACAGCGGCGTAATGCAGGCCAGCCCGTTGCGCCCGTTGATGTTCATCGCATCCGAACCGCACACGCCCTCGCGGCAGGATTTGCGCAACGCCAGGCTGTCGTCCTGCTGCTTGATCAGCAACAGCGCGTCGAGCAGCATCTTGCCCTGCGAGCTGTCCTCGGGCCGGATGTCCAGCTCATAGTCCTGCATATACGGCTCAGTATCGGTATCCGGGTTGTAACGGTAGATTTTGAATTTCATGGTGTAAACCTTTAAAACTTGTTGTCCGCAGATTACGCAGATTCACGCAGATTGATAGACCGAACCATACGTTTATATTCCAAGCTATTGCTTCCAAAATTCGACAGCAAACCTTTTTCTTTTCCGCTCGCTTTCAAGTAATTTAACATCTGCGCTTCCTCTCGAGAAGCCATATGTTCAATCGCCTTCAATTCAACAATAACCGTGTCAAAGCACAAAAAGTCTGCCCGATAACAGGTGGCCAACAACTCACCACGATATTTAACCGGCAACTCGACTTCTCGCAAAGCCGGAATTCCAGCATGCTTAAACTCGAGCTCCAATGCCTCCTGATACACCGCCTCCAAAAATCCGCTTCCTAGCCCTCGATGTACTGTCATTTCCGCACCAATGATGGCGTGTGTCTGCTCGTCCCGTTCCATGTCTTGGTTTTAATCTTTGTCAATCTGCGTAATCTGCGGACAATACGGTTTTAATAAACCCGCGCCTTGAGCGGGAACGACTCTACGCTAAGCGGCTTCAGGCGCACCGGCTTGTAATCCAGCCGGTGCCCTTCGCGGAAATACAGGCTGTGCTTGAGCCAATTCACATCATCGCGCTGCTGAAAATCGTCGCGCGCATGTGCACCCCGGCTTTCTTTGCGTGCCTCTGCGGCTATCATCGTCGCCTGCGCCACTTCGATCAGGTTTTCCAGTTCCAGAGCCTCGATGCGTGCGGTGTTGAACACGCGGCTCTTGTCCTTGATTGCGGTATGCGCGACGCGCTCGGCGACCTGTTTGATCTGCTCCACGCCTTTGCTGAGCAGTTCGGGAAAACGGAACACCCCGCAATGTTTCTGCATCGTCCTGCGCATCGCATCGCCGACCTCGGCAACGCTTTCGCCGTTGGCCTGGCCTTCCAGTCGCGCCAGCCGCGCCAACGGCAGCTCGGCAGCATCGGCAGGCAGCGGCTTGGGATGCGGATTAGCTTTCAAATCTTCGATGATCTGCCTGCCCGCTTCGCGCCCGAACACGATCAGGTCGAGCAAAGAATTGCAACCCAATCTATTCGCGCCGTGCACCGACACGCAGGCGCATTCGCCCACCGCATACAGGCCGTGCACCACCTCGTCCGGCCCGGTCTTGTAGGGCGCGACCACCTGTCCGTGATAGTTGGTCGGGATGCCGCCCATCATATAGTGCGCGGTCGGCACCACAGGGATGGGCGACTTGGCCGGATCGACATGCGCAAATTTCAACGCGATCTCGCGTATGCCGGGCAGGCGCTGCCTGATCACGTCTTCGCCGAGATGATCCAGCTTGAGCATCACGTGATCACCGTGCGGGCCGCAACCGCGACCCTCGTTAATCTCCACGGTCATCGCACGCGCCACCACGTCGCGGCTGGCCAGGTCCTTGGCGTTCGGCGCATATTTGGGCATGAAGCGCTCGCCATCCTTGTTCACCAGATAACCGCCCTCGCCGCGCACACCCTCGGTGATCAGCACGCCCGCACCATACACGCCGGTCGGATGGAACTGGAAAAATTCCATGTCCTCGAGCGGGATGCCCGCGCGCGCCGCCATGCCCAGCCCGTCGCCGGTATTGATGAAGGCGTTGGTGCTGGAATGAAATATCCGCCCCGCGCCGCCGGTGGCGAACAACGTGGCGCGCGCCTGAAACATCATGATCTCGCCGGTTTCGATTTCCAGCGCGGTCACACCCAGCACATCGCCATCCGCATCGCGGATCAAATCCAGTGCCATCCATTCGATGAAAAAATTGGTGTTGGCTTTGACGTTCTGCTGATACAAGGTATGCAGCAAGGCGTGGCCGGTACGGTCCGCCGCCGCGCAGGCACGGTCCACCGGGGTCTTGCCGTATTCCTGCATGTGGCCGCCGAACGGCCGCTGATATATCTTGCCGCTGTCGAGGCGGTCGAACGGCATACCGAAATGCTCCAGTTCGTACACCACCTCTGGCGCGGCACGGCACATGAATTCGATCGCATCCTGGTCGCCCAGATAATCCGATCCCTTCACGGTGTCGTACATGTGCCAGTGCCAGTTATCCTCTTTGACGTTGCCCAGCGAAGCGGCGATGCCGCCCTGCGCAGCGACGGTATGCGAACGGGTCGGAAACACCTTGGACAGCACCGCCACCTTCAGCCCGGCCTGCGCCAGTTGCAACGCCGCGCGCATCCCCGAACCGCCCGCGCCGACCACCACCACATCGAAAGTTCGTTTCGCAACTGCCATTACATTCCCCAGAGAATTTCTACAGACCATATTGCATAAAGCAGCAAAGCCAAAATCACCAGCACATGGATCATCAGCCGCAGCGCCGTCGGCTTGACGTAATCCATCACGATGTCGCGTATGCCTATCCACGCGTGGTAGAACAGGCTCAACAGGAACAGCAGGCTGAAGGTGCGCACCACCTGGCTGGAGAACAGCGCAGTCCAGACGTCGTAATTCAGATAGGGCTGCATCAGCAGATAAACGGCCAGCGCGACACCATACACCGCCATCACCACCGCCGTGATGCGCTGGATCAGCCAGTCGCGCAATCCGTAATGCGCGCCGGTAACAACACGGTTCACCATAGCTTCACTCCCATCAATATCGTCAGTGCCAGACTTACTGCCACCACCGCCTTGCTGCTGTTGCGCGACTGCGCGAGATTGCGCGCCAGGTGCACATCGATCGCCAGATAACGCAGCCCGGCGCAGAAGTGATGCAGAAATGCCCACACCAGTCCCAGCAGCATCAACTTGAGCAGCGGGTGCGCGAGCATATCCATTAACGAGGTGTATGTTTCGATGGAGCGCAGGCTGTATTGCAGCATCAGCAACAGCAAGGGCAACGCGCAAAACAGCAGCAGCCCGCTGGCGCGATGGAGAATGGATACGATACCGGAAAGCGGCAACTTGATTTGATGCAGCGCGAGGTGCTTCGGGCGTTGTTTATTCATTGCTTATTCTCTGGGCATACGGTGTCACGGTAACCGCCATGCTACTGCACGGCGAGAGAAAATCAAAACGACCAGCTTCCAACTTCGTCGCCAAGGTTTTCTTTACAGAAACAATAGCGGTTGCTATGCTGCTCCCCCATCAAACACTCGTTTGATTTTTCCACAATATCACGTAAGGAATAACTATGCACAAGTCACTACTCAAAGCCCTCGTTATCTCCGTTGCATTTCCACTGTCCGCCTTCGCCGCAGACGGCTACACCATAGATCCAGCCCATACATTCCCTCATTTCAGTATCAACCATTTGGGGTTTTCGACCATGCAAGGCCGGTTTGACAAGACCAGTGGCACCATCACCCTGGATCGCGCTGCAAAAACCGGCACGGTAGACATCAGCATCGAATCCGCCTCGGTCAGCACCGGCTTTGCCAAGCGCGACGAGCATCTGCGTTCGCCGGACTTTTTCAACGCAGCCGAATTCCCGGCGATCACTTACAAATCGACCGCGATGAATTTCAAGGGCGATACGCCCTCCAGCGTGGATGGCAACCTGACGATAATGGGCGTCACCAAGCCGGTTACCCTGAAATATGGACTGCCTGCAGTCGGCGACGACGTAAAGCTGGTATTTGAAATCGAAGCGATCAAGAACTGATTTAAAGTAATTCAGAAAAAAGGCAGTCCGCGAGGACTGCCTTTTTATTTTCAGCTCATTACGCGGCAGCCCAGATTGATGAGCCGGTAGAGTGCACAAGTACAGGTTCCGAAAAAGAACAAGGGGCTAGACTTTTAGCCTAACCCCTTGGTTCGTAGTTCGCTAATTTTATCGCAACATGATGATTATATAATACTTATTAACCAACCCCACATCCCCTTCAACCACTGTATTTCAATGTTTTTTACACCTCAGTTCCTTCAAAGTCCCTTCAAGGTCACAAGCTCCATCCCACTTAGGTTATGCAAAAACAACCGATACATGACCTTCTGAACGTGAACGTGGAGCAGTCTTCACAACAATCTCTATATCTCGCCCTAAACGGGTGAGGCATTCCAACATCTTGGATTCAGAGATGCCGCGAAACTGACCTCGTAGCAAACCAGACAGCTTAGGCTGTGTAATACCCAATAGCTCAGCGGCTTGAACTTGAGTCAATTTACGTCGCTTGATGATGTCACCAATTTTGGATGCTAGTTGCGCCTTGACCAGCATTTCTTCGGCATCCGGAAAATCCAGATCAGCGTAAACATTGGTACTCCCGTGTTCGACGTCACTCATTTTTTCACTCCTTCAGAATGTTTTTGCGCCAACTTCAACCTATCATGAATTAGGTCTATGTCCTGCTTGGGCGTTGTAATACCCTTATGTGATTTTTTCTGGAAGCAACGCAGCACATAAACTGCATTACCGAACCGGACTGTGTACACCGCTCGATAGGTGCTGCCATCATCGTCCTCAACAACTTCAAGAACACCTGCCGAACCAAACCCCTTGAGTGGTTTTGCCTGAGAGTGTTTCCCGCCATGCTGTGCTAAATGGAGCGCGAATCCAAATACGTCAACTACTTCAGGCGGCATAACCATCAAATCTTTCTTCGATGATGCAACCCACTCCAAAGGTTTTGACACTGATTTGCTCATGGAGGAATTATACCCATATAGGAATATATATCAACAATAAAAAGCGCTATTACACGAAGTGAAAACCACTTTCTAAACGAGTGGAATGGCTGGATGAACTAGCATTAATAGCTATGTAAACAGGCAATCGAGTACAAGCTTATAGAATTTGAATCCTGCCATGGCGCTATTGGATCGTGAGTCGGAGTGGGTGATTCAAAGCTCTACGTCAAGTGGGAAGCTTCGGGTTGGTATTATCTGCTTCCAAGATGTGGATATCTGATACCAGCCGTGTTTAGATTATTGGAAGTGAGCGTCACACTAGCCGAAGCTCTAAAAATGACAATGCAAAAACTCGACATGTTTACAGGAAAACCGTAAGGATAATGACGTTCCTAATGCAATCTAAGAGATACACAAAGCTGGTAGCCGTAAAGACGAATAGACTTGATATGAGATACCCCGCCATAAACTTGGGAAAGTTTTTTTCGCAACCGGACGACTCTTACTTCCAGGCTAGATTTGCTCAATAACTCATCATCTTTACCGAGAATTTCAGACAGTTGCCATGTCTCCAAACGCAGGTTTTCTGCGTTCGAAGCCGTCACACCATTCTGATTATGCTTGTGATTGATGCGCAACATATGGCCATCAGAACGAGCATCAAAAAACTGGCAATCATGCCCAGATTGAAATGGCAGACATTTTCACCAATGATCAGAACGAAACGAGGGTGTAAGGGAAGAAACGATCTCAGACATCCTGTGGCACAGCCGGGGAACGATGACTTCACACTACAGTGTTGCTCAGGTGCGTGAGTTGCTGGATGCGTTGAATCTGATCACCGATGAGAGCAACCGGACGAATGCGAACTTGGAAATGCTGTTCAGGGAAAAAGCAGAGTCCCTTCAAAGTTCCTTCACAAGAAAAATGGGTTAAGTCATTTCTGACCTAACCCATTGATTTGTTGGTGCGCCCGGAGCGATTCGAACGCCCGACCCCTTGGTTCGTAGGCAACTTTTCGGTCGTAACATATTGATTTTATTAACTGCGTTTAGGGCTGGCCGTTGCATCCATGCCCAACTATGCACAACGATGCACTACTGTGTCCCGCAAAAGTCCCGAAAGGGCATTTCAGCTTCCTCAGCTGCGAGAGCTCTTGGGATGAGATACCGCAATCACTGCGTAAGTGTTCCCATCCCAATCCCAGTCGAAGAACTCACCCACCACCATTTCTGGAGCAAGCATCTCCAACAACCTGGCTGCGGCGAAGATATTTATCTGGGACATCGTTGCTTTAAACGACATCTTTTTGGGACTGTGTACTTCCCTGTTCAATCCGGTGTATACAATCCAGAGCGGCCAGTTTGTAGCACTCAGCGAGTGTTGGGTAGTTAAAAACGTTGGTGACTAGGTCGCGCACGTTGCCATGCAGGTTCATCACCAGTTGCCCGATGTGGATCAGTTCACTGGCTTGTTCGCCGACGATATGCACACCCAGCAGTTTTTCATTGCGCGCATCAACGATCAGC
>JACPYR010000018.1 GCA_016195965.1 Nitrosomonadales bacterium
GCTATAGGTGGTGCTCGTGTTATCACCTCCGGCGGTCAGCGTGAGCGCGCCCAGCGTCACGTTACCTGCTCCGGATAACGACCCGATGGTTTCGCTACCGGTGAGCGCCAGCGTCGCGCCCGTACCCACTGTGACTGCGCTGGTATCGGCTATCGCGGCTCCGTTTACCGACAGGGTGCCCGCGTTGATCGTGGTCGCGCCGGTATAGGCGTTCGCGCCGGTCAGCGCCAATGTGCCCGCTCCAACCTTGGTCAGGCCGCCGGTCGTCAGCGCGCCCGCTCCTGACATCGTCAGGGTGCTCGCCGCGGTCGCAACATCTATCGAGGAAGTGGTTCCTGCTGTCAATGTGTAGGCGCGGTCTGTCGCGGCGGTCGCGCCGGTGTATTGCAGGGTGCCGCCGCCCAGTATCAGGTTACCCGCTACGTTGGAGGCCGCTCCCAGGTTGCCCGCTACCAGCCCGTTGCCTATCGTACCTACGCTTAAAATGCCGCCGTTGATTGTGGTCACACCGCTATAGGTGTTGGCTCCGCTCAGGGTCAAAGTACCGGTACCGGTCTTAGTTAAGCCACCCGCGCCAGCAATGACCCCGCTTGATGGGCTGGCTGCGGACACATTGGCGGTGAGTCCCGTGCCTGTCGTAATGGTTGTCGTTGCAGCCTGCGTCAACCCGGTCGGCGCAGTGATCGCGACCGCCCCAGCGGCGCTGATATTTGCATTGATCGCAACTGCTGCTGCAGCGGTCAGGTTGATCGCGCCCGTTCCAGCATTGGTGACCGCAGAATTGACATTGATATTGCGTATCGCGCTCAACGTCAGGCTGTTGAGGCTGTTCCAGCTCACAATATCGTTGACGAAAATATCGCCGTTACCAAGAGTTGGAACGACCGTTCCCTGGCTGCTCAGGATGGTCACATTTGTGGTAGCAAGGTTGGTAGCAAGCGCCGCACCGGTAATGTCGCCGCCCGTCGCGGCAATGGTGTAGTCAGCCGGATCAATCAGCCAGTTTCCCGATTTCCCTTGCGCAGCCTGAGTGGTAATCTTCGCGTCGGCAGCCACTTTGACGTGAGCTGCCGATGTTTCGATGAATCCGCCATTACCGCCGTTTGCAGCAGAGGCGTCCAAAGTGCCGCCGACATTGACTTGCCCGGCCTGCATGTCGCCCAACAGCATAATGGTGCCGTTACGGTTCTGCAACGTGCGCGCTTCAACAACACCTGTATTGTTAACGACTGCCGTGCTGAGCAGATCAGCGGCCTTGGCCGACATGTATACCTGGCCGCCATCCGCCTGTATAAGTTGTTTGTTCTCGACCAGCGCCTTGAGCGAGCCTTGATCGGCGCTATAAGAAAGCAGCGAGCCATTGTTAAGATTCAGGGTAATCTTGTCGCCCGCAGCCAGTAAAGCGGTACCCAAGGTTGCGGAGACCACGCCTTCGTTGCGCACTTCGGGCGCCAGCATCGCGATATAGCCACCATTGGCGGCGTTGAGGACACCTTGGTTGACGACTGAACCTGACTGGACAGCATTGCTGAAACTATATCTGCCAGCCATGAAGTCGCTGTTGCCCAACCCCAGTGTGGATGCAACCAGGCCGCCTACATTCACTTGCGCGGTAGAACCAAACAAGACTCCGTTAGGGTTCAGCAGGAACACTTGCCCGTTGGCATTGAGGCTGCCCAATATCTGGCTGGGATTTTGAGTGGTAACGCGATTCAGTGCGATCGATGCAGAATTGGGTTGATTGAAGCGAACCGCTTCGTTGCTGCCGATGCTGAAATTGAGCCAATCAATCGCGAGGTTCTGGCTGCTTTGGGTGATGGTGGTATTCGCCCCGGCCTGGCTGATCGCCCCCGCGCCCGCGCTGATTTGCCCGCCGGTGGGTGCTGCTTGCGCCACACCGAGGAAAATAAAAAATGTCTGGGCCGAACCGAAAAAAATAAACAAAGCGGCCGAGAGGAAACCGCGCTTCCATGACTGCTCGCCGGGTTGTTTGATGTTTTTCCTTACATCAATCCGAGCGCTCATAATTAATCCGAATATCCAGTGACAATTGCAACCGAAATACGCTCTGCGGCGTATTCCCCTAGGATGATGAAATATTTGGTGTTGCCCATTTGTGATACCAACCTGTCAGCTCGTTATCAAACAATACACTCAACAATTACCCTATTAGCTACCCTGGATTCCGCAACAGCATCAAAAGACAACAATCAATCGAAATAATTCCGTAACTTTTTAAAAATATAATAACCGGGGTTAAATTGCTTTGTTAAACCCAATTCCGAAAATAATAATCGATAGTAAATTCACTTTTTAAAACCACTTTGTGCAGAAAAAAACAGCATTTAATATGCCAATTATAAGCTATTGTTTTATTGGCCACAAATATGTAATGGACATTAATTTTCCAATAACTAGGAAGGCTTTCTTCCACAAATCGAGAAAACGCTATTGTTACTTTTCTTTTTTTCTCAAATAGTTAGCCGACTTAAACTTGCTCCTCGTGCATTTACTGCTTAACCATATAACTTGCGTCCACGAATACGGGCACGATGGGCGCGACGCTGCTCCGCCTCGGTGAGCGGCTTCGGCTTTGATCCTTCGAACGGATTCTTGCTGGAATTGAACTGTATCTTCAGCGGCGTGCCTTTTAATTTGAAAATATCGCAGAAAGTGCGCTCCAAATAGCGCGCATAGCTGGCCGGCACATCGTCCAGTCCGCTGCCGTGTATCACGATCAGCGGCGGATTGCTGCCGCCCTGGTGGGCATAGCGCATCTTGGGTATGAAGCGTCCGCTTTTCGGCGGCTGTTGTTTTTCCAGCGCGCCTATCAAGGCACGGGTCAATTTTGGTGTCGATAGTTTTGCCATCGCCGCCGCATAAGCCTCATCCACCGATTTCAACACACCTGCTATGCCATTTCCATGCAACGCAGAGATGAAATGCAGCTTGGCAAAACTCAGAAAATGCAGCTTGCGCTCGATGTCGCGTTTGACCTGATCGCGATGGTGCTCGTCCAGCCCGTCCCATTTATTGACCGCCAGCACCAGGGCTCGCCCCGCTTGCAGCACAAAATCGGCGACGTGCGCATCCTGTTCGGTAATCTGATCCTTGGCATCCACCACCAGCACCACCACATTCGCATCCTCGATCGCCTGCATGGTCTTGATCACGGAAAACTTCTCCACCGCTTCATCCACCTTGCCGCGCCTGCGCACCCCTGCAGTGTCGATGATGGTGTACTGCTTGCCGTCGCGCTCAAAGTCTATGTAAATGCTGTCGCGCGTCGTACCCGGCTGATCGAATGCAATCACGCGCTGCTCGCCGAGTATCGCATTCACCAGCGTGGATTTGCCGACATTGGGGCGGCCCACGATAGCCAGCTTGGGCGGATGTTCGTGCTCGACTTGTTCATCCGCCTCCAGCGGAAATTTCTCCAGCGCGATGTCCACCACTTCCGTGACATTATCGCCATGCGCCGAAGAGATAGGCATAGGTTCGCCCAGGCCCAGCTCAAAAAAATCGGCAGTGACTTTGGCGCGAGCCATGCCCTCGGCCTTATTGACCAGCAACAGGATAGGCTTGCCGGTCTTGCGCAATTGCTCGGCGATGATCGCATCCTGCGGTGTGCAACCGGCACGGCCATCGACCAGAAACAGCACCACATCGGCCTCATCCACCGCCTGTCGGCTTTGCTTGGCCATTTCAAACATGATGCCTTCTTTTGCGACCGGTTCCAGCCCGCCGGTATCGACTACCAGATAGGGTTTCTCGCCGACCCTGCCGCGTCCGTAATGGCGATCGCGTGTCAGCCCCGGCAGGTCGGCGACCAATGCATCGCGGCTGCGCGTAAGGCGATTAAACAGCGTGGATTTGCCCACATTCGGACGACCAACTAACACAAGTGTGGGCAACATTTTGATAACCTTAAAATTGTTTCAAGAAACGAGATACGAGATACAAGCCGCAGGATGCAAGGTATAAAAGTAACGCAGCAGCAGCGGCTTCAAACTTGTATCTTGCACCTTGTGTTTTGCCCCTGCCTTTAATGTAGAGACAGCGAATACAGCTCGCCGCCGCGCGTTTGCACTAACAGGCCACCGTCCATTTCGATGGGGGCATCGGTAATCGCGCCCCCATCCAGTTTGATGCGCGAAGCCAAATTTCCATCTTCCCGGTTCAAACCATGCAGATAACCTTCGAAGTCTCCCACTACCACGAAATTCTCCAACACATAAGGTGCCGTAACGCTACGCGATAAGAACTGCCCGTTTTTCCAAGCCGTGCTGCCGCTGAGTTTATCCAGAGCCAATACGTTTCCATTCGTGTCAGTGAGATAGAAATATCTGCGCAACACCATCATGCCCTTGTCGCCGGAAATATCCCGATTCCATAACGGGCTGCCTTGCGATATATCGAAGCATGCGATGCGACCCTGGAAAGCAATGGCGCAAACTTGCTGGTCGTCCACCACAGGATCGCTGGTGACATCGCTGATGCGCTCCAGTTCGGTATTGCCGCGCGGCTGTGACACCATGGCCTCCCACAACACTTCACCATCCTTGACACTAATCGCGGCCAGCCTTCCTCCGGCGAATCCCGCATATGCAACACCACGCTGAATGACGATACCTGCATGACTGCGCACGACCAATGCCGGTGTGCTGCGTTCATATACCCACACACGCTTGCCATCCGAAGCATCCAATCCGGAAATGCGCCCATCGCCGCTGCGTACCAGCACCATCCCGTCCACGACACGCGATATGCTCGACACCTCGCTGGATACCCGACTCTTCCAGCGCAGCTTGGCCTGCTCGTCGTAAGCCAGCACGTCACCCTTCTCTCCGCCGACAAGCACTAACCCCTCGCCGCTGGCCACGGCTCCGCTGCTTACATCAATTCCAACCTGGATGCGCCAAACTTGCCTGCCGGTGTCGCGATCCAGACGCATTAAATTGCCGTTTCCGGAAGAGCTATAAATGGCGTCCTTGGTCACTGCCGGTTGCAACAAATCCGCAGCCGCATTACCGACACTGGTATGCCAGCGCACTTCAAACTTCGCTGTTTCAGCGAATTCGGTCAACTTGGCTGGCTCCACATCCCCTTTCACCCCGGCCCAGTCCGGGATAGACTCGTCCGTGGAAGCGCAGCCGCTCAACACCAGCAATGCCAGCAGCAGAGTCAGTCCCGAGCCTGGTCGAAGGGCCTGTCCTGAAAAAAACCGGCCCGTGATACCTGCAAATATCATTTAGCTGCGCCCAGCGCATCCAGCTTCAGCTGGATCAGATTGCGATAACTGCTCTGCGCATCAATTTTTTCGTAAGCCAGTTTGTAGGAGCTCCTGGCCTCATCGACCTTGCCTTGCGCGTTCAACACATCGCCGCGCAGATCCGCATACAAGCCATCGAACGAATCCGGATGCTTGGCCTCCAGTAGCGTCAGCGCATCCGGATAATTTTTCTCGTCCAAAAGCACTGCGGCCAGCCGTAACCGCGCCACATCTTTCAGTGTCGTTTCATAGGCATGATCGATGACCCATTGCAATTGGGTCTTGGCTTTCGCGATATCATTGCTCCGCTCATTCACTTGCGCCGCCAGCAATGCGGCACGCGCCGCATAAGCGGTAGAAGCAAATTTATCCATCACCGCAGCGGCCGCATCGTTGACACGCTTGGCATCATTGCTGGCAAGCTGCTCAACGAGTTGCTGATATAAAGTGGCCGCTTCGGTGGCCTGTTTGTGCTGATAATACTGCCAACCGCTCCAGCCACCCATCACGACGGCCACAGCCAGCACGGTAGCGCTTATCCAGCTGCGGTTATCCTTCCACCATGACTTGAGTGCTTCGAGTTGTTCCTGTTCCTGCAAATCCAATGCTGCCATGTTGTCTGCTCCTACTTGATAAACTTGATAATTGTCGCGGCGAGGTTCTGCACGCCCACCCGCACCTGTTCGCCACCTTGCATCGGCTTCACGCTGGCTTCGTTCGCGTGCGCCTCGTCGTCGCCTATCACCACTGCAACCTGCGCGCCGCTGCCATCAGCCTTTTTCATCTGCGATTTAAAACTTCCCCCGCCGCAATGCAACACCACCCGCAGCGATTCATTGCGCAATTGTTCCGCCACACGGCTGGCCAGCTGGCTGGCCGACTCTCCCTGATGCACCACGTATACATCCACTTGTGGCTTGGGTAGCGCCATACCATCCTCCTGCAGCAACGCCAGCAGGCGTTCCACACCCATCGCGAAGCCGATCGCTGGCACAGGCTTGCCGCCTATCTGTTCGACCAGACCATCATACCGTCCGCCCGCGCAAATAGTGCCCTGTGCACCGAGGCGCGTAGTCACCCATTCAAACACGGTGCGGTTGTAATAATCCAAGCCGCGAACCAGGCGCGGATTGATCTCGAAAGGAACGCCATGCTGCACCAGTGTCGCCTGCACTGCGGAAAAATGTTGCAACGCCTCATCCTCCAGTTCATCCATCAGCTTGGGCGCCCCCGCGATCAGCTCCTGCATCGCCGGATTTTTGCTATCCAGGATACGCAACGGATTGCTGTGCAAACGGCGCTCCGCATCGGCATCCAGCGCGCTTTTATGCTGTTCAAAATAAGCGATCAGCTTGGTGCGATGACGGTGCCGAGATGCGCTATCACCCAACGTGTTCAGTTGCAGCGTGACATCGCGCAACCCCAGTTTTTTCCACAGCCGCGCGCACATCAATATCTGTTCGGCATCGATGTCCGGCCCGGCGTAACCCAGCGCTTCCACGCCGAATTGATGAAACTGGCGATAACGCCCCTTCTGCGGACGCTCGTGGCGGAACATCTGTCCGTTGTAATACAAACGCTGCGGCGCGTTATACAACAGATTATGCTGCAGCACCGCACGCACGCAGGATGCGGTGCCTTCCGGGCGCAAGGTCAGATGATCGCCATTCATCGCATCCTCGAAGCTATACATCTCTTTCTCGACGATATCGGTGACTTCGCCGATCGCGCGTTTGAACAACGCGGTCGGCTCAACCAAAGGCATGCGGATATTGCGGTAGCCGTAGCTATGCAGCCAATCGCGCACCACCTCTTCGAACCATAACCAAAGCTCCGCCTCATCCGGCAGAATGTCATTCATGCCGCGCACGGCTTGTATCGTATTGTTGTCGCTCATGTAAAAACCGTTTTTGTGCGCAGATCACACAGATTAAATAGATTGATTTTTAATCCGCGTAATCTGTGTAATCTGCGGATAGTCTCTTCAGCCCTTCTCAGCCCCGACGCGCTTGATATACTTGCGCTCCACATACTCATCCACGATGCGCGTAAATTCCGCCGCGATGTTATCGCCGCGCAGAGTCATCGCCTTCTCGCCGTCGATATACACCGGCGCGGCAGGACTCTCGCCAGTCCCCGGCAGACTGATGCCGATATTGGCCAGCTTGCTCTCGCCCGGCCCGTTTACCACACACCCCATCACCGCAACGGTCATGTTCTCCACACCATCGTATTGCCCGCGCCATATCGGCATCTGGGTACGCAGATGAATCTGGATGCTTTGCGCCAGTTCCTGGAAGAAACTGCTGGTGGTGCGCCCGCAGCCGGGGCACGCGGTCACCATGGGCGAAAACGCGCGCATCCCCATGGTCTGCAATATCTCCTGCCCGACCCGCACTTCCTGAGTGCGGTCTCCGCCCGGCTCCGGCGTCAGGGAGATGCGTATCGTATCGCCTATGCCTTCCTGCAACAGCACGGCCAGTGCTGCGGTCGAAGCCACTATCCCCTTGGAGCCCATGCCCGCTTCGGTCAAGCCCAGATGCAATGCATAGTCGCATTGCTGCGTCAACGCACGGTAAACCGCGATCAGATCCTGCACCTCGCTGACCTTGCAGGACAGCACGATGCGGTTATGCGCCATGCCCAATTGCTCTGCACGCGCAGCGCTCTCCAATGCGGATGCGATCAGCGCTGCACGTGTCACTTCGCCGACTTCTTTGGGCTGCGCCAGACGGGCGTTTTCATCCATCATGCGCACCACCAGATTCTGGTCCAGGCTGCCCCAGTTCACCCCGATACGCACCGGTTTATCGTAACGGATCGCGGTCTCTATCATCATCGTGAACGGATCGTCTTCCTTGCGGTTGCGCCCGACGTTGCCCGGATTGATGCGGTACTTGGCCAATGCCTGCGCACAATCGGGAAACTCGGTCAGCAGACGATGGCCGTTGTAATGAAAATCGCCGACCAGCGGCACATCGCAACCCATGCTGTCCAGGCGAGCGCGGATGTTGGCCACTTGCGCGGCGGCTTCAGGGGTATTGACCGTGATGCGCACCAGCTCGGAACCGGCTTGCGCCAAATCGTATACCTGCCGCGTAGTTGCGGCCGCATCGGCGGTGTCGGTGTTGGTCATGGACTGCACCACAATCGGCGCACCGCCACCCAGCATCACCTTGCCGACCAGAACCCGTTGCGAAGCCCGGCGCTTGATAACAGTCGCGCTCATACTCACTCTTCCAGTGTCAGTCGCGCCACTTCGCTCGAAGAATTGATAAATGGCTTCAAATCTACCTGCTCTCCATCCTGATACAAATGCGCCGATGCGGCATGGCCGATCACCAACAAAATCGGCATCCTTCCTTTCAAACTGAATTCGCTGCCGGGCGCATGCACTTGCGAAGACAGTATTTTGCCATCCTTGTCCGAGATTTCAGTCCAGGATTCCTCACCGAACACCAAACGTATCGTAGTGATCTGGGCTGCGTTACTGCTCGAAATATCATCTGCTTGCTGTACTGCCTGAACGCTGGCAGGCTTCGTTGCCCTAACCGAAGATTGCGCAACGACAGGCTTTTGCTTGGTCTCGGCACGTTGTTTCGATTCCGCTGGCGCGGCATTTTGTTTTGGTTCGACAACAGGAGCAGTAACAGGCGCAAGTGAAGGTGCAGGCGATGAAAGTACAGCAGGCATCTCGGCAGGCAGTGCTATTGGCGTTTCCACTTTCGCAACCTTGGGTTGCTTGACCGGAGTCGTGAAATGCCACACCGCAAACCCCACCACCACCACAGACAAGAACAGTGCGGCGCCCAGCAAAATCAAATTCTGTTTTTGCGGTGAATGCGCGACAGGATATGGCACATTAACCGACACTGGCGTCAACTCGGAAACAGCCTCGGTTTTTTGTGGCAATGCCGCCAGCAAAGTTGCCGTATCAAGATGCAGAATTTTGGCGTAACTGCGCACAAAACCGCGCACAAAAGCCGCTTCGGGCAGATTCTTGAAATCATCCGCCTCAAGCGCCTCAATCTGGCGAGGTGCAAACTTGATCTGGGTAGCCACATCACCCACGCTCAAGCCAAGGCTTTCGCGGGCTTCGCGCAGCATTTTTCCCAATGATGCCGGCGCTGTCGCGGCAGAAGAATTGTTTCGCTCTAAATTATTTTCTGGACGTTGTTCCATTATTCACCATGTGTCAACAATTGAGTTTCACGCGCATCGGGGAAACGGTTGCGCAACTGCGCACTATAACTGGCCTCCCAATTACGGTCTCCCACTTTGCGTCCGATGCGCACT
Source organism: Nitrosomonadales bacterium (assembly GCA_016195965.1). GTDB lineage: Bacteria > Pseudomonadota > Gammaproteobacteria > Burkholderiales > Gallionellaceae > Gallionella. Next base: position 9,569 of record JACPYR010000018.1, read on the forward strand.
CCCAGCCAGAGCTGCTCTGCCGTCGGGTTGTTATTTTTTTGGGAAAAATCCGCCATCGCTTTTTTGGCAGAAAAGTAATCCGCGTTGGCAAAATGCAATTCCGCCAGCGCAAACAGTGCCTGCGTTAATTCAGGCTGCACCAGCAATGCCTTTTGCAGAAAATCCTCGGCCCCCTTGTTGTCGCCAGCCTTTCGGGAACATATGCCGGCGTTCAGATACGCGCGCCCGGGTGTGGCATACAAAGGATTTTTGATTGCCGCCATAAACTGCGCAATGGATTCCTTTTCTCTGTTGCGCTGGCATAAAAACCAGCCATAGTTGTTATGCGTATCGGAATCCGCATTATCGAGGCTCAAACTCTTCCTGAAATCTTCATCGGCCTCCTTATCCTCGCGCAACGACATATGCACCAAGCCACGCACGCTGTAAGCCGGCGCATAGCTACTGTCGGCCTGCAAGGCCTGATCCAATTCTTCCAGCGCAATGCCGAGCTGGGCACGCTCATAGTACAAACCCGCCAATTCCGTATGCACTCTGGCACTCTTGCTCGAATTGGATCCTCCCGGCGTAGCGCAAGCGGAAAGTGCCGCGCACCAGCACACCAGCATCGATATCTTCATCCACGCATTTCGATTAATCATTTAAGCAACCCCCATCGAACGCTGCAAAGTCCGTTTGGTTTTATCCTGAACCTGCCCCGCCAATTGCCCGCATGCTGCCGCGATATCGTCGCCGCGCGTCTTACGCGTCGTCGTCACGATATCTGCACTCATCAGCACATCGCGAAAATGCTGGATTGCATCTGGCCTGGAGCGCCGATAATGCGATTGCGGAAAAGGATTGAACGGGATCAGATTGAACTTGCACGGCACATCGCACACCAGCCTCACCAGCTCGTGCGCATGCTGCACAGTGTCGTTCACCCCATCCAGCATCACATATTCAAACGTAATGAAATCGCGCGGGGCACGCTCCAGATAACGCTGGCACGCGGCCAGCAATTCCTTGAGCGGATACTTCTGATTGATCGGCACCAGCTGGTCGCGCAGCTTGTCATTAGGCGCATGCAGCGACACCGCCAGTGCCACCGGGCATTCCTCGCGCAACCGGTCCATCGCCGGCACGATGCCGGAAGTGGATACCGTCACGCGGCGGCGCGACAGCCCATAGGCGTGATCGTCCAGCATCAGGCGCAACGCGCTCACGGTATTGTCAAAATTCAGCAGCGGCTCGCCCATGCCCATCATCACCACGTTGCTGATCGGCCAGTTGCCATCTGCATTCTTGCCCAAGCGGTGATTCGCCCACCACAGCTGGCCGATGATCTCCGCGACGCCGAGGTTGCGGTTGAAACCCTGCTTGCCGGTCGAGCAGAACGCGCAATCCAGCGCGCAGCCTGCCTGAGAAGAAACGCACAGCGTGCCGCGCGTCTCTTCCGGAATATAAACCGTCTCCACGGCATTGCCGGTCCCGACGTTCAGCAGCCATTTGCGCGTGCCATCATCGGACAATTCTTCGCGCACAATTTCCGGTGTGGCAATGCAAGCGCCCTGCGCGAGCTTGTCGCGCAGCGCAGCCGCGATGTCGGTCATCGCGGCGAAATCGGACTCCCCTTCCCTGTATATCCAGCGCATCAACTGGCGCGCACGGAACGGCTTCTCGCCCATTTCCGTGAAATAGGCCGCCAGTGCATGTGCATCAAAGTCGAGGAGGTTTTGTTGCATTAAAAACCCTTTGGCTTAATCCGTTCGTGGTGAGCTTGTCGAACCATGAGCGGATTAAACCGAACAGAATAAATTTTAAAAATTCACCCTTCGACAAGCTCAGGGCGAACGGTTCATTTAACGGGAATAAACGTTCATCGCGGGGAAGAAATACGCGATTTCCACCGCAGCCGTTTCAGCCGCATCGGAACCGTGCACCGCATTCGCATCGATACTGTCGGCGAAATCGGCGCGTATCGTGCCCTTCTCGGCCTTCTTCGGATCGGTTGCGCCCATCAGGTCGCGGTTCTTCAGAATCGCGCCTTCGCCTTCCAGCACCTGGATCATCACCGGGCCGGAAATCATGAAGTCCACCAAATCCTTGAAAAATGGGCGTGCGCGGTGCACCGCGTAAAAGCCTTCCGCATCGGCGCGCGACAGCTGCACCATGCGTGCGGCGATAACTTTCAGCCCGGCTTTTTCAAAGCGGGTATAGATCTGACCGATGACATTTTTGGCAACTGCATCGGGTTTGATAATCGACAGGGTACGTTCAACAGCCATGCGGCACTCTCCAAAACTAAAGTTAATAGAAAAAACAGGCCGCTATTCTATCAGGCTTTACCCGTCCGCGTACCCTGCAATTCAACCTGAATGGCTGCTTCATGCCCGTCAGCTTGATACTCCGCCGCAACCGCCACCCCCGGGACGCATACCAGCTCATCGCCGCAATACAACAGCGGCAGTCGGTCGCGCAGCCACGGCGGAACACGATGCTCCTGCAGCAGGTTCTTCAACTTGCGCGTTGCCCCATGCGCATGGGGGCGCAAGGCCTCGCCGCCATTGCGCAGGCGCAGCGTTACCGGACCACGCCGCAACTTCTCCAGATTGATGCCCGCACCCCGGGTATGTTTAAAATGCAGCCGCGTGTTCAATGCGGGCCAGTGCAGCCCTGTTTCGCCGCTCCACGGCAACATCAGGCTCGGATCAAAATCGCCCAACGCATGCCACACATGCACCTTGCCCTGGTAGCGGCGCACTTGCCAGTCGCCGTAGGCTATACACACGATGGCATCTGCCCGCGCATTGCACAATTGCTGCAGCATGTCGTCCATCTGCACGGCTTGCGGCATGGATGCCCCCCGGCTATGCAGAAAATAGCGCAGCAGGTTTTTTGCACGCGGCTGGCTCAACGCCTGCAAGACCGCGATGTCGAGAGTTTCTCCCTCCGCCTGCTTCGCGGCGTCCTGTTGCGCCAATTCGTCCAGCAACAGACTGGCCTCGGCAAAATGCTGGGCGCTACGCGCCAGCGTATTCCGGTAGGCCGGGAATCGCTCGCCCAGCAAGGGCAGCACGCGATGACGCAAAAAGTTGCGCGGATAACTGTCGCTGGCATTGCTCTCGTCTTCTATCCAGCGCAACTGATGCGCCAGGGCATAGTCGACAATTTCCTGGCGAGTGCAGTGCAACAGCGGCCTGACCATTGGAACTGAACCGGAACGTTCTGCCAACCCTGGCCCGTTCGACTGGCTGGAAGAACTGCTAGCCATTCGACTAAGCCCGCGAGCGGGCAAGTCGCCGGTTATCAGGACAGGCCCATTCGACTGGCCCAGGACAGGCATGGCGCTCGCGCCGCGCACCCCAGCCCCGCGCAACAGCTGCAGCAGCAACGTTTCCGCCTGGTCGTCGGCGTGATGCGCCACGGCGACAAAATCGCAGGCTTGTGCGGCGAATGCGGCGCGGCGCAGCTTGCGTGCGGCGGCCTCGATGCCATGGCCGCGCAAGGGCGAAATATCTACACGCTCGATATGCAGGGAAATGTAAAGGCGCGCGCACAGTTCGGCGCAGAAATCCGACCACGCATCGGCATTCGGGCTGATGCCGTGATGGACATGCAATGCGGAGAGTTGCCAGGAAAAGCGGGGGGCCAGCTTGTGCAGTATATGCAACAGCGCTACCGAGTCCACCCCGCCGCTCAAGCCGACCAGAATTGAGCTATGCACAGGCAACAGTGGCGCGAGCTGCACCGCGACCCGTTCGACGAGACGGTTATGCGGCACGATGCACTCCCAACAAAATTTTCACAGTAAAAACTCTCAAGAAAACCGTAGCGAGCGGCTGGAGAGCATCGCGCAACACCGCTATCTGGTCGCGCAGCAGATTTCCCTTACTGCAAGGTGACTTCCTTGAATTTGCCATAACTCATCAGGCGATTGAAGCGATCCTGCATCAGGCTGGCGGTCGGTTTCCCTTGTGCGGTCTTGAGCGCGTCCTGTAACGCCTTTTTCACGTTCAGCATCGTCGCCGGATAATCGCGATGCGCACCGCCCAACGGCTCGCTGATGATCTTGTCCACCAGCCCCAGCGCCTTCAAACGCGTCGCGGTGATGCCCAGCGTCTCTGCGGCATCGGGCGCTCTCTCCGCACTCTTCCACAGAATTGAAGCGCAGCCTTCCGGCGAAATCACCGAATAGGTGCTGTATTGCAACATCAACAACACATCGCCGACCGCAATCGCCAGCGCACCGCCTGAACCACCCTCGCCTATCACAGTGCAGATGATAGGCACGCGCAATTCGCTCATCTCGTACAGGTTGCGCCCGATTGCCTCGGATTGGCCGCGCTCTTCCGCGTTCACGCCGGGATACGCTCCGGGCGTGTCGATGAAAGTCATGATCGGAATGCCAAATTTTTCCGCCAGGCGCATCAGGCGCAACGCCTTGCGATAGCCTTCCGGCCTGGGCATACCGAAATTGCGCATGATTTTTTCTTTGGTATCGCGGCCCTTTTGATGGCCGATCACCATCACGCTTTGCCCGTTAAAACGTGCCAAACCGCCGATGATCGCCTTGTCGTCGGCAAATGCACGATCGCCGTGCAATTCCTCGAAGTCGGTGAATAACGCGTCGATGTAATCCTGGGTATAAGGGCGCTGGGGGTGGCGCGATACCTGCGATATCTGCCAGGGCGACAATTTGCTGTAAACATCCTTGGTCAGCCCCTCGCTCTTCTTGGACAAACGCGAAATTTCATCCGCAATATCCAGCGCGGAATCGTCCTGCACATAACGCAGTTGCTCAATTTTGTCTTCCAGTTCTGCTATTGAGCTTTCAAAATCCAAAAACGATATTTTCATGGTCTTCCCCTGCTAAAAACGGCGCAATAATACTACAAACCGAAGAATCGTTTGATGGTTGTCAGCACTTCGTTGTGCTGCTGATGGATTTCATTATGCGATGATGCCTCGCCGATATTTCGCATCGCGCTGTCCAGTTGCGCGCGGCGCTCGACCAGGATTTGCGAAATTTCCTCGGCAATGCCCGGTCGCTCCCGCATGATTTCTTCAAAAGCCGCTTTGTCGAGACGATAGCACTCCACATCCGTCCTGGCGATCACCGAAGCCACGCGCGGAGCGCCGGTCATCAGACTCATTTCGCCGAAGAAGTCGCCTTTGCCCAAGACATTCAGCGTGCGCTTCTCGCCATTGGGCATTTCAAGATATACCTCGGTTTCACCGTTGATGATGATAAACAACCAGTGTTTTCCGGTTTCACCCTGCTGGGTGATTACATTGCCTTTGGCAAATGGCATATACCTCAAGCGTGATGCCAGTTGATGCAGCTCGCCATCCGTCATCTGCCTGAACAAATAGACGCGCTTCAGTGTCTTGACGCGGCGCGATACTTCGCTTCTATGCGCGGCCTCTTCGTGCATCTCCTTTTCCCTGACGTACTGCACGTTCTGATCCGCCAGCTTGATTCCGGCGCGCTCCAGCGCAGTATAAACATGCCAGCGCAAGACTCCGTCGGTCGGATCATCGGCTGCCAGATCGGTCAGCCAATAACGCAATGCATAGCGCGCATAGCCCTTGTCGATTTCCATCAGCACACAACTGGGCGCCGGGGCCTTGGCAACATTGTTGATTTCTGCGCGCAGTATGGCTTCCTCTACAGCCTTGACCACCTTGGTGGGCGTAACACTCAAATTGACCCCGAACCATATCCAGCGGCGCAACTGCACCGGTTTGTCGGTGCGCCGCCCCAGCACCAGAAACTTGTTCTTCATCAACTGGCTGTTGGGGAACACCACCGTCTCCCAGTTGCGCGTCTCGACCAGCGTGGAGCGCCAGCGTATATCCACGACGCGACCGGTGATGTCGTCCACCTTGATCCAGTCGCCGATCTGGATAGAGTTGTCCAGTTGCAGCGCCAAGCCGCCGAGTATATTGCCCAGGGTGTCCTGCATCGCGAAGGCGACCACGGCGGTGATCATCGCCGACGTCGCCACGATGCTGCCCAGGTCCAGCCCGGCATAGCGCAGCCGCACCAATCCCCAGGCGACGTAGGCGACGATCACAAAAATATCCTCGGTGATCCGTGGCGGGGTCATATGCGCACGTGGCAACACGATGCGGAATATCAGCATGCCCCATAAGCGGATCAGCGCGATCCCGCCACCAATGATGAAGGTTTCGTTCAGGACTCCTGCGGTGATCGAGAATTGAAACGCATGCAGCAGGCCGCTGAAAAACTGGCCCAACAAGCAGACTATAAAGAGGTTGAGCGTGTTGATGATGCTCTTGCGTTCCTCTTTGAGATAGGGCAACAGCAGGAATGCCAGGCACAATACGACGAACAAAACCAGCAGTGATTCTTCGCGCCAGGCAAACTGAACGGCGGTATCCCAAAAAGACATATTGATCCCTTAAAAGCTTATGCGGCCATTCTACACCAACGGGCTAGGCGGCTAACCCCACGCCGGATGATGAACGTCGCGCCACCTGGTCCGTTCCCCCTCTCCTGCCACTGATGAAAATTGGCCATCCGACCATGCAGTAGAAATTAAGGCAGCCAAACACACCCGCAAGGGGTACGCCGTGGTTGTATGGTGCTGAAGCCCCAACAACACACGCAGGCCGGATATTCCCCATAGCGGCAAGGAATCGCTACGCGATGCTCAACTTGACGAATAGTCGGCCAAGCGCTTGGCACGCCGCCAGAATGCCCAACTGTCGCCGCGCGTCAATCGCACACGACGGATATGATCTCCACACAAAATATCCAGCTGCAATCGCGCAATCTTTCCGCAACGCAACGCCTGCCATAAGGGCTGTGCATAACCCGTTTCAAAATCCTGCAATGCAGTGCGCCATGCGGCCAGATCGCCGCGCTGCAATGCCGCCTGCAATCGCGTCCACACCAGCAATTGCCGGTCATCAGATACGCATCCCCTCTCCCCCCGGGAGGGGGTTGGGGTGAGGGAGTCGCGCCATTGCTTGGCCCACGGCGCATATGGAACACTCGCCGCCGCCGCAAGCATCTCGGGCAGCACATCATCCGCACTCACGCCGTCATAGTTTTTTTGGGGCGATACGCTTTCTCCGCCCCCCCAAAACCACACGCTATTGATAGTCAACTCTCCGCGCGATTCGCGCGCCTCATTCAATGGATGGGCGAACAGCAGCATCTGCACCTCGTTGAACAGCTGATGCCAATGCAGGGCGTCGGAGCCGACGGGCAAAACCCTACGCACGTCGCCGCCTATCACTTGCGACAGCGGCGTGGTATCAATGTGCGGCAGCGCGTGCAGCCGCACATACCAGCGTTGCGGATGCGGCGCAAAAAACTCCATGCCCTGCCCGGCAAAATGTTGATTCAGGCTCGCGCACATCGCTGACGCCTCCTCGCCGCCGACATTTACCGCCATCATCAGCATCTGCTCGCGCTGCAAACTCAGATGGACCGGATCGGCACGCATCCAGCATCCGGCAGCCAACCCGTCAAATGCAGCCGATACCGGCGCGATGCCATGCGACGGCATGCCAAATAATTCGCACAGCAAATTTTCCAGCGCAACGGGCGCCAGCATTTCACTTTGCCCGCGCCCCAGCAGCTTTTCCAGCACCGGCAATGACAAACCCGCACAGACCTCGGCGGCAAAATCTTTCGGCAGAAACAGATCGGGGATGACCAGATGGACGGATTTCATAAAGCTTTAGCGCCGTGCCGCAGCGGCGCGGAAAAGTCTGTGTTTGCGGCGTTTGTGATTCCAGATTTTATTGTAGGGGGCATGATAATTCCGGGTTTGTACTTTAGACGCAATCGGCTTCTTGCACGATCGGGCCGGTGTGTTTGGGCATAGCAAGGAGTTGCCGGAAAATGCCATCATCGCCAGCATGATGATGCGAGGATAAGGCATACGAGCCATCACGAACTCCCCAGGTCGGGTTCCTTCGTTCAATGCGACCAACCGGGAAATAATTCCAGCATACCGTCTGCCATGAATTGCACGGCCATCGCGGCGAGTATCAAACCCATCACCCGGGTGGCGATGTTGAGGCCGCCGGTTCCCAGACGCTCGCCTATCGGTTCGGCCAGGCGCAACACCATCCATACGATCACCGCCACGCCGACTATCCCCAGACTGAACACGATTTTGTCCGGCAGATTTGTCACCTGATGGGCATCGACGATGGCCAGACTGATGGACCCCGGCCCGGCCAGCAGCGGAATCGCCAAAGGCACAACGGCGATGTCGTTCTTGGCTTCCGCTTCAGCCTGCTCCGCGTCGGTGTGACGGGCCGGGCTGGTCTTTGCGCCGAACATCGCGATCGCGATGATCAACACCAGCAGGCCGCCCGCGATACGAAACGCCGGGATGCCGATACCGAAAAACGACAGTAAACCATCGCCCGTCCAAACCGCAAGCGTCAGTATCACCGCTACCGCGACCGAGGCTTTAAGCGCGGTGCGATGCATCACCTCTGGACGGCGATCCGTCATCATGCTGAGGTAAATGGGGATAGCCCCGAGCGGATTCAGGATCGCGAAAATACCCAGCAGGTATTTGATTTGCTCTGTCCAAACGGGTAGCAGCGCCATGATGACTCTCAGGGAGTTGAAAAGTATTGCCTAGCGATAATGCAATCGATAGCTGTATTGTCAGGGCAGCTGCTGCTCCTGTCCAGTTTGAACCTAGTGTAGTGTTGCATTCTGGATGGAACTTAATTAAGTCAGGTCACACCAGCCGTTTGGTGAATTCTAAAATCACCAGTGTGAGGCTTGCGCAGCGCTCCCCCATTGTATCGTGGGCAACTACGCTACACATAAACATCCGGTCGTACAGGCATGGCTGGAAAAGCATCCGCGCTTTGACATGCACTTCACGCCAGCATCCGCGTCTTTGCTGAACATGGTTGAGCGTTTCTTCCGGGACATCGCCACAGAACGGTTGCATTGCAATCGTAATTTCACCTGCTGCTCATGGCAGGCTTTCAATAAATTGCCGCATCGACATTTTCAGCCCGGCAAAATCAGGGTTGTACATCAGGCGGCGCAAAACACCGCGCTGAAGATTTTTCTCAATGAGCTCCCCTTGCCAAGCATGTTCGGGATGATGGAGGCAGGCCTTATATTTTTCCATATCGCCCGGATAATAATGCACGCAGTTCGCGTAGTCTCCATGCACGCCGTAATGCCTGTCTTCGGGTGACATCACGATAGCCGTGTGTGCGGAACTTAATATTTTCTGCTCGGGAAATACGCTGTTCACTAGCTCCAGTTTTTCTGCCGGAATGTCGGACCGAAATTTTTCCGGTTCGGTGGTGTAGAGCACCAGCTTGCTGCCCGGATGGCGCGCGTGCGCGATGAATTCCAGTGCGGCGGAGGTCTTGACTGTCGTGTCATCGGCGCTGGCCGCGATGTATACCGGGATATCCAATGCACGCCGTCGCAATTGTCTGTGGACTATCCGGGTCAATGCATACAGCTGCGCGGCGGCATTCTTCGCAAACGACTCATATTTGTAAATGTCGCGGTCGGGCAGGATATCTACCCACTTGGCCGAAGGGATCAACCAGCTGTACAACTTGTGCCCGTTCGCCAGCGCCGCCCAGCGCGTGATCTCGATGGCGGGTGAAAACAGAAACAAGCCGCGTACCTGCTTGTCGCGCTGACTGTGGTAAATGCTCAGCGCAGCACCGGTGGAGTATCCCGCCAGATAGAGTTCATCGACTTCCAAGGCCAGCTGATAAGCGCCGTAGGCCACGGTCTTGGCCCACTCCTGCCAGCGCACATCGAGCAAATCTCCCGGTTGCGTGCCATGTCCTGGCAGCAATATCGCCATCACGCGAAAGCCATTTTCCCTGAAGAACTCGGCCAGATGGCGCATCGCGTAAGGAGAATCGCTCAGGCCATGCGTGAGCAGTACGCCACGCCGGTAGGTTTTTTGCTGCCCAGGCGGAAAGCCGGCTGGTGGCTTCATTTCGAACGGCGCATTGCCATCGACTATCTTTTCCAGATCGGCAGATCCGGCATGCGCCCTGCGGAGCATGTCCCGGTTGCGCACCACATAATCCGCAAACGACAAGCGGCTGCCGTTGGCCAACGGATTGCCGTTGAAAAGCGAATTCAGTCCCGACGGCTGGTGCCTGGCTGCCAGTTGCAAAGACATGCTGCTCATAACGCTGCGCAATCGCGCCACAGCATAACATGCAGGCTAGCCATGCACTTCATCGCCGCCCTTACTCAACAGGCTGGAAATGCGCGTATTCGCCACATCCAGGCGTTTCAGCAAAACGCGCAGGAATGCATCATCAAACTGGAAGCGACACTCCACCGAGGCTTTGGCCAGCACATCCAGTTTTACCTCGATCACGGTGGCATCGGTCTTTGCCAGCACTGTGGTAGCGCGCAGCAGATTTCCCTCGGGGAATCTTTTCATTTCTCCAAAACAATCCCCCCTGTGCAGGATATCCAGCACATTGCCCTCTCTCATCACCTTCAATTCACCGTCAACCAGGATAAACAAAGAATCGTTTCTCACCCCCTCAAGCAAGATGCATGCGTCCTGATGCACATCCCGCCATTCGCTGATGCGCAACACTTCCCACAACTCGGTATCGCCGACGCTCTTAAAAAAATCCAGCGAGCGCAACGTGTCAAATTTTTCCGTATCGAAGGTTTCAACCTGCACCTCCACGTTGCTGCTGAAGAAATGGACCAGCTCGTTGGTAAATTCCCCCCAGGTCTGGTAACGCCGCGACAGATCACGCTGCATCGCGCGCCGGACGATCGCATCCAGCTTGGCCGGGATATCCGGACGAAAAGCCTTGGGCGGTCGCGGATCGGCATTCATGATCTGATAGATCAGGCTATAGTTATTGATCGCCTGGAATGGCAGTTTTCCCGTCAACATTTTGTACATCGTCACACCCAGCGAATAAATATCGGTCTGGTGTGTTAGGGGTTTTTCCTGAATTTGCTCCGGCGACATATAGGATGGCGAACCGATACCGGCTACCTGGGTCAGCTGCTGTGAGATACGCGAGTTTTCGATCAGCGCAGCGCCGAAATCGGTCACCTTGATGTCGCTTTTTCCGCACATCATGATATTGGCGGGCTTGATGTCGCGGTGTATTACGCCTTGTTGCTGCGCATATTCCAGGGCTTTGCCGCATTTGAAAATAATTTCCGCGACGGTGCTGAACGGCAGCAACCGTTCTACATCGGTGTATTGTTCCAGCGTCTCGCCATCGACGTATTCCATCACCATGTAATTCAAATCGCCGCTCAACTCGGCATCGAATATTTTGACGATATACGGATGGGACAATTTTCCGGCCAGCGAAGCCTCGTTGAGCAACAGCTTGCGAAATGCATTCGCGGTGATCGAGTCGCTCCAGGAATCCGGATTGAATAATTTGATTGCGACTTGCTGCTTGTTGAAATGATCCAGCGCAAGATACACCGTGCTGGTCGCACCGCTCCCCAGCTCCCTGACAATCTCATATTTTCCGATTCGTTTTATCATATGACGATCATCCGGGAGCATTAACCGCTATCCCCTCTTCGTTTCCCCACTTTAGCGTTTTCAGATTGCCGGCATCTTCCGGGTTTAGTCCGGGCGCGCCTGCCAAATTATTCCTCCGCACATTTCGCTATCGCCGCATTGTCCTCCAGCTTCAGGCAATCGCGCAGGTCTACATCTCTGGGTTTCACAGGCTTTCTCGGCTTGCTACTGGCAGTCTTGCCGGGTTGTGCGGATACACTCTCAGTCTTGCCGGGTTCTGCTTTGCCGATCTCGGCTTTGGCCTGCGGTTGATGAACTTCGGTGATTTTTGTAGCGGCAGGAGCTGAAGCCGCCTGAGTAACGGCAGGTGCAGAAGCCGGGGGCGTTGCAACAACGGCTGTAGCACCGGATTTGGCTGGCCCATTAGATTTGGCTGCCGGCGCAGCGGGGCGCGGCGCTGCTTTAGGCGCTGCCACTGCCGGAGCCTTCTTCTGCTGGCCCAACAGATCCAAACCGAGCGGGTCGAAAAACACGAATGCCGCGCCGCCGGCGATGACCAGTATCCCGAAGAGAGCCAATTTTTTTTGTCCAGATGTGATATTCATGTTTATCCTTTCACTCGCAAATCGTGCAGTTCAAATAATTCGCCCCGTTTACCCGCACACGATAAACTGCCTCGCCGCCGCTGGCAATGACCAAGGGCTAATTATTTTTCCAGAACAGCGGTTGCCGGTTGAAGTTTTTCATGGCTTTGCGCAACGCGGAAAATTGGCCGGACAAGTCGTGAGCGATCCAGCCTTGCGCCAGCACAACCGCCTCCTGGTGCCCGGAAACATCGGCATCCGCCGCCAACTCTTCCAGCAAACGATACGCCACCGCGACATCGTTGATTTGCCCGAGCACCTCTTGCACCTTGCTTAAGGCATCGAGAAAAGACTGTGCCTTCTTCCTGTCATATAAAGACGCGAAAAATTCCGCGCTATATCTCAGCTTCTTCGCAAGTATGCGCAACGCATGCAATCGCGCGGCATCGAAGGTGTCGGGCTTAAACCCGGCCAGAGCGTAGCGTTGTGCAAACCCGTCCAGTTTGCGGGCAGTATAGTCTTGCGCCTGCTGCCGCCAACCCGGTTGCTGCCAGTAAGCGGGGCCGTTCATCCAGATCGCGAAACGCAACAGCAAACTCTGCAACTCACGCGCCTTGGCGCGCAACTCGGCATAACAGGCAGCACGCCGCCGCTCGCTGTCCACCAGCACAGCCTTCAATCCTTCATGTCCCGGCATGCGTTTGCACATAGGATGCATCGTCTGGGCGATGAACACATCCCATTCGCGTATCTGCCCCAACGTGGCGCTCAACAGCGAATAGCCTTTACCCAACTCTGCCAACTGCGGATCGGCATGAATCTTTTCGGCCATGCGCAGCAACACACGCAGGCGGCGCAACGCTACGCGCATCTGATGCAGATATTCGGCATCGTCGCCGCTCATCGCTCCGGACAAATTGCTTTGAAAGTGCTGCAAACAAGACCAGATCAATGTTTTAAACATATCCGCCAGCGAACTCTTCCCGGCAAGGGGCGGCACGATACCCTTGACTGGCTGACTGGAATCCCCGGACAGCAAGCGATAACCGTGTTCCGCCTTGCTGACGGCCTCCAGCTCAAGCGGGATGACTTCCAGTATTGCCAAAGCCAACTCAAATAGCTGTTTGGGCTCGCCGGATTTCAGTTCCAGCTCCAGCTCGCAGATCGGCATACTGTGCTGCTCGGAGCTGATCTCGCCATGGTCCATGCACAACTCGATTTGCGCACCCTGAAAATTTAACATCCGGCTGGTGCGGACAAAGTCCGTGACGAAAATCGGCCGCAATTTTTTGTGCAGCGCCACGGGCAAATGCACATCCGCAACCTCAGCCGGCAATGCGGCAAAATCCAGTGCCGGGCCATCTACAGCAACCTCCCACTCGTTGCGTTGATGCAATCCGCCCTGCACCGAACCTCCGCCCTTCAGCGTCTGCAGCCATAGCCTGCCAGTACGGCGCAGACGCAACGCCATTCCGGACTGACGCAATTCCTGTTTCGCGGTGTCAAAATAAATGTTGTAGAGGCGGCGCATGACCGGGCGCGTGACCGAATGTGTCTTGAGCAGCGCATGCCGCTTAAGCCGGGCAAGCTGTTCTGGGGAGACGCGCAATTTGAGTTCGGTTTCGACGGCCATGTATGTCTAAAATTTTGCAGGGTATATTCACTATAGCAGCCTATCGCGATACCGGCGCAAGTAACAACCAGCGGCGCTTTTTCCCCTTGCGGAGGTTATGCACTACACAGCATAATTCGCAATTGTTTATCATCGACGTAGCCAGTTAGAAACTCACCGTATTCCTCGCGCAGCCTGACCCGCCATTGCGCAATCAACCACCAACCACCTGAACTCTCATGCTGCCATCCATAGAACAACGCATCGCCATCGAAATTGCCGCCAAGCCCGCCCAAGTCTCCTCCGCCATCGCCTTGCTTGATGACGGAGCGACCGTGCCGTTCATCTCCCGCTATCGCAAAGAGGCCACCGGCGGACTGGACGATATCCAGCTGCGCCTGTTGGAAGAGCGCCTGCGTTACCTGCGCGAACTGGAAGAACGGCGCGGCGCGATCATCGCCTCGATCGACGAGCAGGGCAAAATGACGCCTGAACTGCTGGACGCGATCAGCCATGCGGAAGACAAGACCCGCTTGGAAGACCTGTACCTGCCCTACAAACCCAAGCGCCGCACCAAGGCGCAGATCGCGCTGGAAGCCGGCTTGTTGCCGCTGGCCGAAGCGCTGCTGGCCGACCCTATGCTCACCCCAGAACAGGAAGCGGCACTGTACCTGAAGCCTGCCTTCAGTTCCGAGCAGGGCGACAATCCGGGCGTGCCCGATATCAAAGCGGCACTGGAAGGCGCGCGCTACATACTGATGGAGCGCTTCGCCGAAGATGCGGAGTTGCTGCAGGACCTGCGCGTCTACCTGCAAGCGCACGGCGTGGTCGAGGCACGAGTCATCGAAGGCAAGGAAGATGCCGCCGCAAAGTATGCCGATTATTTTTCCTACGACGAGCCTATCGCCGCGATCCCGTCGCACCGCGCCCTGGCGCTATTCCGAGGACGCCGCGAAGAGTTGCTCAACGTTACCTTGCGCCTCGATAGCGAAGCGGAAAAACCCAAATGGGATGCTCCGCACAACCCCTGCGAGGCGCTTATCGCCAAGCGCTTCGGCATCGTCAACCAGAACCGCCCCGCAGACAAGTGGCTCAATGAAGTGGTGCGCTGGACCTGGCGAGTGAAGAGCTTCCTGCATCTGGAGAGCGAACTGATGGGTACTTTGCGCGAACGCGCCGAGACCGAGGCGATCAGGGTATTCGCGCGCAACCTCAAAGACCTGCTGCTCGCCGCCCCGGCCGGGCCGCGCGCGACGATGGGCCTGGATCCCGGCATGCGCACCGGCGTCAAGGTTGCAGTCGTCGATGCCACCGGCAAGGTCGTGGACACCGCTGTGATCTATCCGCACCAGCCCAGGAACGACTGGGACGGCTCGCTGCATGCGCTGGCCCAGTTGGCCGAGAAGCACAAGGTAGCACTGATCTCGATCGGCAACGGCACCGCCTCGCGCGAGACCGACAAACTGGCGCAAGACCTGATCAAGCTGCGCCCCGAACTCAAGCTCAGCAAAATCGTCGTATCGGAAGCGGGCGCATCGGTGTACTCCGCCTCTGAATTCGCCTCGCGCGAACTGCCGGACATGGACGTCAGCTTGCGCGGCGCGGTGTCGATTGCGCGCCGCCTGCAAGACCCGCTGGCCGAACTGGTCAAGATCGACCCTAAATCGATCGGCGTCGGGCAGTACCAGCACGACGTGGGACAATTCCAGCTGGCGCGCTCGCTGGACGCGGTGGTCGAAGATTGCGTGAACGCGGTGGGCGTGGACGTCAATACCGCTTCCGCCCCTTTGCTGGCGCGAGTTTCCGGACTGTCCGGCAGCGTCGCGCAAAGCATCGTTTCCTATCGCGACACGCACGGCATGTTCACCTCGCGCACCTCACTGAAAGAAGTGCCCCGCCTCGGCGATAAGACCTTTGTGCAGGCGGCGGGTTTTTTGCGCATCATGGGTGGAGACAACCCGCTGGACGCCTCTGCGGTACACCCCGAGTCCTATCCTGTGGTGAAAAAAATCCTCGCCGACCTCAACAAGGGCATCAAGGAGGTGATAGGTGATAGCAGATTATTGAAGTCGCTCAACCCCGGAAAATATGCGGATGAACAGTTCGGCATACCCACGATCAGCGACATCCTCAGCGAACTGGAGAAGCCGGGCCGCGACCCGCGTCCCGAGTTCACCAGCGCGACCTTCAGAGAAGGCGTGGAAGAACTGAAAGACCTGAAGCCGGATATGATCCTCGAAGGCGTGGTCACCAATGTCGCCGCGTTCGGCGCCTTCGTCGATATCGGCGTGCATCAGGACGGGCTGGTGCATATCTCGGCGCTGTCCAATACCTTCGTCAAAGACCCGCACAGCGTGGTCAAGGCGGGACAGGTGGTCAAGGTCAAGGTGCTGGAAGTGGACGAAAAACGCAAGCGCATCGCACTGACGATGCGGCTGACCGACAGCGCCGCTGATGCCGGAAAAACCGGTGCGCCGCGCGATCGTGCAACCGACGCCAAGCGCATGACGCAACAGAAAAAACAGGAACAGCGCCAGCCCGCACCCGGCGGCGCGATGGCGGCCGCATTTGCCAAGCTCAGGTGATGATGTACATCGCACCCAACGATAACCAAGCGTTTCTGCTATTTCCGCTCGCGCAACGGGTCGAGCAACGATGACAGCCCGTTGTGATCCAGCTCATGCATCAGCGCCAGCAACTGCCCGAGTTCGCCGGGCGGAAAACCTTCGCGCGCGAACCAGTTGAGATATTGCCCGGGCAGGTCGGCGATCAAACGGCCTTTATACTTGCCGAAAGGCATCTCGCGGATTAGCAGCAGCTCCAGGTGGGTGTGATTCATGTAGTGCTTGCGCCTATGGTTTTACCAATGCGCCTGCCCTGGTCGTCGTAGACATAGCTCTGGGTTTGGCCGCCGAGGCTCGCCTGGCTGAGCCGGTTGAGCGGGTCGGTCTCCTTCACCTTGCGGCCAAAGTTGTCGCAGGCGACGGTGGTCTGCAGCTTGAGCACGTCGAGGGCGGACAATGTACAGAAGTCGCTCGGCTTCATCGCAATAAATGTTGGTAGTCCTGGTGACCTCATCTCATCACTATTTCGACACCAGCTTGTTTTCCGTACCGCCGCACCAGAGCCACCAGATACTCAAAATCCTGCAAATCGTTTGTAACTTTCAAAGTTTTACGGCCATCAAGCCCATAGAACGTAAGCCATGTCCGGCCTTTTTCCATTTTCCTGATTTCAATTTTGAGCATATCGCTAAATGGAATAGATTTTATCTTGAATCCTCCCCACTCGATTGAGCTAGCGGTTACCGTCAAATAAAATCTATTGTAGTAAATGGCGATGATTGCATTCCCAATTATGATGAGTGCAAAAACCGCCGTGCCTATATTCATCATCATAGGAGTATCAATACCCGGTCGTGCTGTTAGTCTACCGACAAGAATTGAAATAATCCACACTGGGACACCCAACATTATTATGTATCGCATTACTTTCGGGTATCGAAATATATCCGCCGAATCTGATGATTGGTGGGGTTCTTTCGATCCATACCAATAAAGCAAAGCCAACACGATTGTGGATACGATATAAGCGCCGCCTGTAATCATTTGCGGTCGCCTTTCTTATTTCTGATTGCCGGAATAAGTCGCCGCAGGCACCGCAATCCTGCCCGGCAACCCACCCACAGTTGCGCCACCGCCATGTGCTGAAATGTTAGCTGGCCCCTCGACTTTGGGCTTTAAGCCATCGAGTACCGAGAATGGAATTTGAACGATGCCTGCCGCATTCGCCCCCCAGAATGCGGCAACATTCTCGTTCGCCTCTGCAATAATCCTCAAGCTTTGCATTTCTTGTATGGCTTTCTGGAGGGACACTGCCGATCCGACTGCATCGCCAAACACACTCAAACCGCCCGCCAGCACGATATTGTTCGTATTAATTTCTGATGCGGGATCGATAGCACGATTGATCAGTTGACGATCCGATTCAATGCCTGCACTAATTACCGAGCGAGCAGCTATCAATCCACCCTGTTCGAGCAAACTTGCACCACCTGTTAGCCCTGCGAGAGCGCCAGTCCCCGCACCCGCTCCAATAGTAACCCATAGGTTTAAGCCACGATCTCCAGATAGATAGCCATTCATGCCGCCCCATACACCTCCAATAACAGCACCTATGATGCATTGAGGACATTTTCCACTCGGGTCGTTATAACTTACCGGATTCCCCCCACATACGCATACCGGTTCAACCCACCCCGCAACCCGATCGGATCCCTTTGCGTGAACCTGCCCACCGTCGGATCATAATACCTCGCCCGGTAAAACACCAAGCCCGTCTCGTCCGGCTCCCTCCCGGTATAGCCGTAGCGCGGTGTTGCACCGGTCGAGGCAATCTTATTGCCCCACGCATCGAAACGTTGCGTCGCATCGGTTAATCCTGCGTTGTTGGTCACCCCCACCACACTGCCCAGGCCGTCCAGATGGAAATACTGCGCGCTTGTCGCGGTGGCGCGGATGGTGATGTCGTCCACCCGGGTGCCGTGGGTGTACTGGGCGATGGGCAGGCCCCATGTTGCCCCATACTCGGAAACAATGTCCGCGCCGCTGTAGAGGAAGTTCGTGGTGCTTGTGCCTATTGTTTTGCTGATGCGCCTGCCCTGGTCGTCGTAGGCATAGCTTTGGGTCTGTACGCCGAGGCTCGCCTGTGTCAGCCGGTTGAGTGCATCGTATGTGAGGGTGAGCCCGGTATCGCTGCGGCTCTTGAGGTTGCCGTCGGCATCGTAGGCGAGGCTGGCCAGCAGTGCGCCTGTGGTCGTGCCGCTCCTGATTTCCTTCAACTGGTTGGCGGCATCGTAAACATAGGCGGTGACCGCCGGGGTGGTGACGCCGATGCTTTTGGTCAGCCGGTTGCCGAGTGGATCGAACGTATAGTTTTCCTGCTGGGTCGTGGTGCCGTTCTGCACCTGGGTGAGACGGTTCAGCGCATCGTAACTGTAAGCGTAGTTGATGGTGGTTGCGCCGATTGTTTCGGTCTGCGTGGCGCGGTTGCCCAGCACGTCATAACCATACACATGGCTGCTGATGGTGGTGACGCCCTGCTTGTTGGTCAGGCCAGCCAGGCTGTTGTCGGGGTTGTAGGTGTAGCGGCTGTCCGCGCCGCTGGAGTACATTTTTTCTGATAAGCGGCCGCCGGGGTCGTAGCTGAAGCTCACGTAGTCGTAGTTGGCCGCCCAGATGCCGGATAGCCGTCCTACCGGATCGTACAGGTAGTCGGTGCGGTTGCCGTCGCTGTCCTGCATCCAGTTCATCATGCCGCCGGGGCTGTAGGCGTAGCTGAGGGTTTTGTTGCCGCGCGAGTCGCTGAGGCTGGACAGCCGGTGGCTGGTGTCGTAGCCGTAGCGGTAGGCGACGCCCGGCGCTAGGGCCACGGTGATTTGGCCGAGGGCGTTGCGGGTGTAGCCGGTGGTGTTGCCGGCCTGGTCTCTTACCGTCAGCAGCTGGTGGCCGTAGCCCCAGTTGAGGGTGGTGGTCTGGTTGAGCGGATCGACGGTGGTGATGAGGTTGTTGTTGGCGTCGTAGCTGTTGCTCCATGCTTGGTTGAGCGGGTCGGTCTCTTTGATCTTGCGGCCAAAGTCGTCCCAGGCGACGGTGGTCTGCAGCTTGAGCACGTCGAGGGCGGCGTTGGCGCCGGTGGCATCGCTGGTGTAGCCGGCCAGCACCTGGCTGCGGTTACCCAGGGTGTCATAGACGTACTGGGTCACCGGGCGGATGATGCCCAGTGCGGCGTCGCTGTATTGCGGGCCGACGATGCGCAGCGGGCGGTCGAGTTCGTCGTAGTAGGTGTTGGTGGTGCGGGTGGTGAGGCCGTCGCTTCCGGTGACGGTGACGGCGGTGGGGTTGCCGTTGGCGTCGTAGGCCATGCCGATCTGGTGGTTGCCGGCGTCGCTGATGGATTTGAGGCGTCCGTCTCCGGTGCTGTCGTAATAGGCGGTGGTGGTGGCGTTGCCGTTCGGGTCGGTGAC
>JACPYR010000021.1 GCA_016195965.1 Nitrosomonadales bacterium
GATGTGTGTAGTTCATTTCTGCAATTTCGACTGGCCGGTCAAAAAGGCATGGATGCTACCGCATCCCGCCCACCCAACCGGCATTACTCAAAATTGCACTTCATCCTTGAATCCGCCTTTGATTTTTGCGCAATTCACAATGCGCCAGCCGCTTCGCGGCGATCCTTCGACAGGCTGATGGAACTACTAGCCATTCGACTAAGCTATCAAACAACGATAGCCAAGTCGCTGGTTATCAGGACGAACGGCCATGTGGCCTCTCTACTTCTTCGCCCCCATCGCCAAGGCCTTCAACCTCCCTTGCTCCAGCTCCACTTTATCCGGCTCGACAAGCCAGCCTTGCAGATTGTCCATCACCAGATCGGTCAGCGCGTGCATCCAGTCATCGCGCTCGTTGAGGCAGGGGATGTAGTGGTATTCGCCGCCGCCCGCATGCTGAAAATCCTCGCGGCCTTCCATTGCGATTTCTTCCAGCGTTTCCAGGCAGTCGGCGACGAAGCCGGGGCAGACCACGTCAACGCGCCTGGTCTGCTGTTTGCCGAGTTCCTGTAGCGTGGTGGTGGTGTAAGGTTTGAGCCATTCCGCTTTGCCGAAGCGCGACTGGAAGCTGAGCGCGTATTGCTCGGGCTTCAGGCCGAGTTGCTGCGCCAGCAGGCGGGCGGTCTTGTGGCATTCGCAGTGGTAGGGGTCGCCCTTGTCCAGCGAGAATTGCGGCAGGCCGTGGAAGCTCATCAGCAATTTATCCGGACGGCCATGCTTCATCCAGTAATCGTTGATGTTGTTTGCCATAGCCTTGATGTATCCGGGGTGATCGTGAAAATTCTTGATGGTGCGCAGCGCGGGGGTGTTGCGCATTTTCAGCAATTCGGCGAACACGATGTCGAATACGGTGGCGGTGCTGCTGGCGGCATATTGAGGATACATAGGCACGACCAGGATGCGCTGGCAGTTCTGTTCCTTGAGCTTGCGCAGCACGTCGGGTATCGAAGGATTGCCGTAGCGCATCGCGTAGTCCACGACGAACGGCGCCTTGGTGCGCTGGCTCAGGTAGCCTTGCAGCAGCACGGTCTGCTTCTCGGTATGGATGCGCAGCGGCGAACCCTCGGGCAACCAAATCGTGGCATATTTTTCGGCGGATTTTTTCGGGCGGGTGTTGAGGATGATGCCGTTGAGGATCAGCCACCAGATCGCCTTGGGGATTTCCACGACGCGCGGGTCGCCGAGGAATTCCTTCAGGTAAGTGCGTACCGATGATGGCGTGGGCGCATCCGGCGTGCCGAGGTTGACCAGCAGGATGCCGGTTTTGGCAGGGGTGCCGTGGGTATAGGTGGGTTCAGTCTGGAAGGTCATAGGTAAGCCATTCAAAAATTTAGTTTGGAGGTTAGCATAATCATGAAAAAAGATTTTGTCCGCAGATTACGCAGATTTTTCAGGCGGACATCTGCGATTGATATTCATGGATGGAGCTTGTTGTAATACTGTTCCATTGTTCAAGGTTTAATCCCGGTCAATCTGTGTAATCTGAGGATCAATTCGTCGTTTTAATTTTGCGACAGCGCATTGCCCAGCAGCCGCGCGGTGATGTCTACGATCGGGATGACGCGCTCATAGTCCATGCGCTTCGGCCCGACCACGGCGAGTGTGCCGACTACCTGGCCGTCGGCGGAGTAGGGCGCGGTGATGACGCTGCATTCGTCCAGCGAGGCCAGTCCGGATTCGCTGCCGACAAAAATGTGTATGCCTTGTCCGTAGCGGCTGGCGTCGAGCAGTTGCAGCAGTTCGGTTTTTTGCTCGAACAGGTTGAACAGGCCGCGCAGGCGGTTCATGTCGGTGGACAGGTCTGCCACGTGCAGCAGGTTATGTTCGCCACTGATGACGTAATCGCCCGACTGTTTTGCCTGGGCCGCATCGCCTGCGGCCAGGGCCGCCGCCATCAATGCGCTCATGTCCTGGTGCAGCTGCCGCAATTCACCTTGCAGACGGTCGCGGATTTGCGAGAAGCTGCAGCCGATGTAATTCTGGTTGAGGAAGTTGCCTGCCTCGGTGAGTTGCGACTGGGTATAATCGCGCTCCAGCAACAGCACACGATTTTCCACTTCGCCATCCGGCATCACGATGATCAGCAGCACGCGTTTTTCACTCAGGCGTAGAAACTCGATCTGGCGCACCGTGATTGCACTGCGTTTAGCGGTGGCGACTACGCCAGCGAAGTGGGTTAATTCGGAAAGCATGTTGGAGGCCTGGGCGATCAGCCGCGACGGATTGTCCGGCTGCAACTGGGTTTCCATTTGCTTGACACTTATGCTGTCCAGCGGCTTGGTGACCAGCATGGTGTCGATGAACAGGCGGTAAGCAAGGCCGGTCGGGATGCGGCCTGCCGAGGTGTGCGGGCTGCTGACCAGGCCGATGTCTTCCAGCTCCGACATCACGTTGCGTATCGTTGCCGGGCTGACCTCCAGTCCGGAATATTGTTGCAGCGTGCGCGAACCGACCGGTTGGCCTTCGCTGATATAGCGTTCCACCAGAGTCTTGAGCAGGATTTGCGCGCGGTCGTTGAGCATGAGGGTGGATTCTACCATCGGCAATACGATGCTCAATCTACTTTAAAAGTTCCACAGCATAAAATGACTCAAAGTGTGAGTCACAAAATTAGCATCAAACAACAAAATTAGTATCCAATGTTGAACCACGGTCTTGTAAACTACACTACTGGGATAAAATATTTTGGGAGGTAGATGTTGCGCGTAAATTTCATTTTGGTTTTGATTGTTGCAGTGACTGCCGGGCTGGCGGCAACCCCGGCGCTTGCTGAAATGCCCGTCGAGGTGTTGGCTGCCATAAAATCCGAGGCGTCTGGCATGCCGGGATTTCAGGGATTTTCTGCGGAGCGCGGAGAAAAGTTCTTCAAGACCAAACATAACCACAATTTGAGCTGTTCATCATGTCACACCGATAATCCTGCCGCGCAGGGCAAGCATTCCGAGACCGATAAGGTTATCAAACCGCTCGCTCCCGCTGCCAACGAAGAGCGCTTCACTGACATGAAGAAGGTGGCAAAGTGGTTTAAACGCAATTGCAACGATGTGCTGGATCGCGAATGCACACCGCAGGAAAAGGGTGACGTGCTCACTTACCTGCTCACCGTACACAAATAACCCGGGAGGTAATGATGCTGATCAATGTGAATGGTTTTATCCGGAGGTACATTTGCGTCATGCTGGTATCGGCGTTGGCGTCCGTCATGATTTCCGAAGCTTACGCCCATGACGGTGTAGAGCATGAGGGCCAGAAATACCAAGCCAGCAATCCCCGCTGGAAGGAGGATTGTGGCGCTTGCCACATTGCGTATCCACCGCAAATGCTGCCCGCCGAATCATGGCGTGCGATCATGGCGGGTCTGGACAAGCATTTTGGCAGCGATGCCAGCCTGGATGCAGATGCCGCCAAAGAAATAACGGAATTTCTCGAAAAGAATGCCGGCACCAAGAAGCATGAAGTATTGGCCAAGCCATTGTTGCGCATTACCGAAGGTCGTTGGTTCAAATCCGAACACCGGGAAGTGGCGGCGCGCGACTGGAAAAATCCCAAGGTCAAGAGTCCGGCCAATTGCGGGGCTTGCCATACCACGGCGGATAGGGGTGATTTCAGCGAAGACAATGTGAAAATTCCCAGGTAGGGAATCACATTCATGATACAACGCGTTTTGATCTGGGATATGCCTACGCGGGTTTTTCACTGGCTGCAGCTAGCGTCCTTCTGCACGGCATATTTGACGGCATTTTCAGAACGTTTGCGCAATTATCATGTGGCACTTGGTTACATTCTGCTGGGCTTGCTTGCGTTCAGGTTGTTGTGGGGCTTTATCGGTACTCGCTATGCGCGGTTTGGCTCCTTCTTGTTCAATCCCGGGGAGGTTGTTGTTTATCTGCTGACGATGGTCAAGGGTAAGCCGCAACATTATCTGGGGCACAACCCGGCCGGAGCTGTGTCGGTCTGGCTGCTGTTGTCACTCGGAATCTTTATTTGCGTAACCGGGATAATGGCGTTGCAAGATGATGCTAGCGATCTCGTGGTTGCGATGCACGGTGTAGCGACTAATGCCATGCTGGGTATCATCTTTCTGCATATCCTCGGTGTGCTGGCGAGCAGCATCATGCATCGTGAAAATCTGGTGCGTTCCATGTTCACCGGTTATAAATCCGCCGAGTCGGGTGAGGGTATTCAGCGCTCTTATGGATGGCTGGGGGTGCTGATGGTAATGGTGGTTGTCATATTCTGGTTCGTTTATGTCCGTAAACCGTTAGGATGAAGTTGGGCGTGACATCTGTTGTTAGCTTAAGGAATGAATGAATGAAACGCAGGGGAAAATTTTGCAATATTGCTGCCGGTATCAGTCTGTTGGCTTTATCCGGAATTGTGTATGCAGGAGACAAGGTGCTGAATCTTTCCCTGCCGCCGGGTAGTGATTTTCAAACCGAAAAGTTTCAACCCCTGACATCGCAATCCTTCAGACTGGCGGCAAACGAGGGCGGTATGGTTCAGGATCCGGCGCCGGTTTCTTTCGCCACTCCTGATGCGAAATTTCAGGAGCCCTGGATGACGATCAACAAGGCGCATAAGTATTTGGGCTTGGGCACGCTGGCTCTGGTTGGCTTGACGGCCATGACAGCGCCTGACAACGAGGGGGGCGGGCCGCCGCCGACCACCGGCACACACCAGTCGCTCGGGCGTACGACGGCCGCGATGGCGGTCGCCACAGTGGCGACCGGACTTCTGGCTCACTGGGACGATATTTATCTCGAAGACAGTTTTTTCGATCCGGATAAGATGCATGCTGCTCTGGGGACACTGGGCGCGCTGTCGATGCTGTATGCGGTGTCGATCGCGCCACGTGGCGGCCATTCGAGTGCGGGAATTGCCGGCGGCATCGCTATGGGCGTTGCCATTAAATTGACCTGGTGACGGAATACATCATGCAAAAAAAATGGGCATTTTCCTCAGTGCTGATAGTCACCTGGTTAGCGTATAGCGCTCCTGCCGGTGCAGAGAGCATTTACAGTGAAAATTTTTTTTACTGGCTCATGAATTTTGATCGCGCCAAAGGGGTGAAACCGGTTGCCGATAAAAAATATCAGGACGAATGCGGGGCGTGCCATTTCGCCTATCAACCGGGATTGCTGCCGGCCAAATCCTGGGAGGCCTTGCTGAATGCCGAGGCGTTGCGCAAACATTTCGGTGTCAATGCCGAGCTTGACGATGACGCGCTGAAGGTCATACACGATTACGCGGTAAACAACGCTGCGGATAAATCTTATTACAAACGGTCGCGCAAGATTGCGCAGGCCACCGAAGAAGGCCCGGCGCCGCTACGGATTACCGAACTGCGCTATATTTCCCGCAAGCACCACAACATTCCCGAGAAAATGATCAAGGGCAACAGCGGCGTGAAATCTCTGAGCTTCTGCGACAAGTGCCACACCCAGGCTGACCAGGGTGTGTATGACGAGGATACCGTGGCTATTCCTAATTATCCGCACCGGGATTATTAATTGTTATCCGGGCCGCAACTAGAGGAAAGATATAGAATCACTGTCCAATGATGAGAAGAATATTCACTTTGCGACTACTGCTTGTCGTGCTGATCGGCACTTTCATGTCGCCTGGTTTTGCCTGGCATTTGATCGACTGCCACAGTGAATCGGCAGATACCTCAGTGGTTGTGGATGAAACAGGATACCTCGAAAGCCACATGCAGCATCGTCACCATCATGATGACGAAGATTACGACGCCGCGCACGGACAGATCGGCCATTTGCTGAGTCACCTGCCGGTCTTCATCTACGAAACAGCGATGTTTTTTCTTCTTGAGTCCGCCGCTGTCGCATATCCGCTACACCACACCATTGCTGTCTACGCGGACATTGAGCCGCCCTTCAAACCTCCCCGAAGCTCATCTCTCATCTGACTCCGCCCGAGTGGCGGAGTTAAACGTGTTTTCTGTCTTCCACGACGCAGCGCGGCGTGGTCACGTTCGTTACATCGTCAGGCGCCATTTGAGGTTTTTATGAGCAAAATAAATCAATTTATCCAGGCATGCGCCGTAGCAGCGCTGTGCGTTTTTACGTCTGCCGCCCATGCTGAAGTTCGCCCTGCCAGATTTGCTGTTTCCGGCAGCCAGATGCAGGCATTGGGCATTACGACCGCACCGTTGCAGAGTCAATCCGGTTCGTTGCGCGCGAGCTTCCCGGCCCAGGTGGTGGTTCCTCCCAATGCCGAGCAGATCATAAGTTCACCGGTGGCGGGTTTGGTTGCCCAGCTGATGGTGCGGCAGAACCAAATGGTGCGTGTCGGTGCGCCGCTGATTCGCATCGCCAGTCCGGAATTCGGCCAATTGCAATTGCAATTGCTTCAGGCGAACTCGCGCGCCGCGTTGGCGCGGCAAGCCGCGCAACGCGAGCAACAGTTGTTCGATGACGGCATCATCCCGCAACGCCGCGTTCAGGAAGCGCAGGCCAGCTTGAAGGAAGCCGAGGCCGTGCTTGGCCAGGCCAAGGCGGCACTGCGTTTAACGGGTATGAGTGCCGAGACGATAGACGGGATTGCCGCTTCCGGCAACCCGCAGGAAAGCTTGACGCTGGTATCGACGCAGGCCGGGGTGGTGACCGAAATAGCAGTCAAGATTGGTCAGCGTGTGGATTCGGCAAGCCCGTTATTGCATGTGGTGCAGACCGATACCCTCAGTCTGGACATACAAGTCCCGGTCGCCGAGAGCGCCAGTTGGCAACCGGGAACCCGACTTAAGGTGCAAGGTCGCGACATCGCGGCGCGCATTTTGAGCATCAGCACTAGCGTCTCGATCGGCAGCCAGACGGTGGTGTTGCGCGCGGTCATCGAGGGCAAGGCCGGACGGGTGCGCCCCGGCGAATTTTTGACCGTCGAGTTGCCCGTCTTGGCTGGCGGTTGGGACTTGCCCTTGTCCGCCGTAGTCCATGATGGCAGCCAGGCTTATGTGTTCGTCCGCACTGAGGACGGCTTTGCAGCCAGGCCGGTGATGGTTGTATCCAGCGGCGGCCAGCGGCTGCGGGTGCAAGGTACGATCAAGGCGGGCGAGCAAGTTGCCGTCAGCGGCGTAGTTGCGCTCAAGGGCGCATGGCTGGC
Source organism: Nitrosomonadales bacterium (assembly GCA_016195965.1). Lineage (GTDB taxonomy): Bacteria > Pseudomonadota > Gammaproteobacteria > Burkholderiales > Gallionellaceae > Gallionella. The sequence continues at coordinate 7,159 of JACPYR010000021.1, forward strand.
GGGAAAGGAGAGCAAATAATGCTGGCCCGGCTAGTCCAATTCTCCCTGGCGCAGCGCCTGTTTATCCTGCTTGCAACGCTGCTTGTCGCGGGCGCTGGCTGGTATGCCTATCGGGGATTGCCGATCGATGCATTCCCGGACGTGGCGAGCGCCCAGGTCAAGATCATCATGAAAGCTCCCGGCATGACTCCTGAGGAAATCGAGAGCCGCATCGCGGTTCCGATTGAAGTCGAAATGCTCGGCATTCCCAGAACAAAAATTCTGCGCTCGGTCACGAAGTATGGCTTGGTCGATGTCACGATAGACTTCGAGGATGGCACCAATATTTATTGGGCGCGCCAGCAAGTCAGCGAACGTTTGGGCGGGCTTAGCGGGGGCTTTCCGCTCGGCATCTCGGGCGGTATGGCGCCCATAACCACCCCGCTGGGGGAAATGTATATGTTTACCGTCGAAGGCGGGGGGTTGTCTCTGGCGGAACGCCGCAGTCTGCTCGATTGGGTGATCCGCCCGGCACTGCGCACCGTGCCGGGCGTCGCCGATGTCAATGCTCTGGGCGGCGTCGTCCGCGCTTATGAAGTCGTCCCCGATCAGGTCAGGATGGCAGCGGGCGGGGTGAATCTGTCGCAGCTTAAGGAGGCGATTGCGGCGAACAACCGCAACGACGGTGCGGGCAGGCTGGGGGAAGGCGACGAAGTGCTGCTCGTGCGCAGCGAGGGCAGCATCACCAGCCTGGATGATTTGCGCGCGGTGGTGGTGACCATGAAAAGCGGCTCACCGGTCCGCGTAGGCGATCTGGCCGAAGTCAAAATCGGCACGGTCACCCGCTACGGCGTGGTAACACAAAGCGGCCAGGGCGAAGCCGTTCAGGGACTGGTGCTTGGATTGGCCGGAGCGAACGCGCAAAAGGTGGTCGAGAGCGTGCGCATGAAACTGGAGGAACTGAAATCGACTTTACCGCCGGGTGTTCGGATCAATACGTTCTACGACCGAGCCTCGCTGGTTGCAAAGGCGGTTAACGCGATTTCCTCCGCGCTGATCGAGACGACCGTGCTGGTCATCGTGTTGCTCGGACTGTTTCTGGGCAATCTCCGTGCGGCTTTGACGGTCGCGCTGGTGCTTCCGCTGGCGGCGCTGATCACCTTCATCCTGATGCGCATCTTCGGCATGTCGGCGAACCTGATGAGCCTGGGTGGGCTGGCGATTGCAATCGGCATGCTGGTCGATGCCGCCGTGGTAGTGGTCGAAAACATTGTGCAGCGCCTGGCGACTGATCCTACTGCCGGAAAGTTGCCGCGCTTGCATACGATCTACCGCGCAGTGCGTGAGGTGGCAGTTCCGGTTACTGCCGGGATTCTGATCATCATTACGGTGTTCCTGCCGCTGCTTACTTTGGAGGGGCTTGAAGGCAAGTTCTTCGTGCCGGTGGCGCTGACCATAGTCTTCGCCCTGACCGGCTCGCTGTTGCTGTCGCTGACCGTCATTCCGGTGCTGGCATCCTACCTGCTGCGGGAAGTCAGGCACGAAGATCCGTGGTTGCCGCGCAAGCTGCTTGCACTGTATGAACCGGCGCTTGCCTGGGGCATGCGCAGGCAAAATTTTGTCGCAATCGCCGCCTTGGCGATGCTGGCGGTAGCCGGGGTAATTTATACCCAGGTCGGCAAGACCTTTATGCCGACGATGGACGAGGGCGATCTGGTTGTCGGGATCGAAAAACTGCCCTCGATCAGCCTCGAACAGAGCGCCGCACTCGACCTGAAAATCCATCGCGCCATTATGCGGGCGATACCGGAGATCACCGGCATCGTGGCGCGCGCCGGTTCCGACGAAATCGGGCTCGACCCGATGGGAACCAACCAGACCGACACTTATTTACTGCTGAAACCTCATGGCGAGTGGCGCATGAAAAGCAAGGAGGCGTTGATGGACGAAGTGCGCAAAGTGCTCGCCCCGATGCCCGGCATCAAATACAGCTTCACGCAACCGATCGAAATGCGGGTATCGGAAATGATTATTGGTGTGCGCGGCGACCTGGCGATCAAGATTTTCGGTACCGACCTCGACAAGTTGAACGAATACGCGCAACAGGTTGAAGCGCTTCTCAAGACGGTTCCGGGCAATCAGGACGTGTACACGGTGCAGAACGATGGCGTGCAGTATTTGCGTGTGGCGGTGGATCGTTTGCAGGCCGGGCGGCTCGGTTTGAGCGTGGAAGAAATTCAGGATGCGCTACGCACCCAGATCGAGGGGCAGCAGGCAGGGATCGTTATCGAAGGCAACCGCCGCACGCCGATTGTGCTGCGTGGCACCGAAGCGATTCGTATTTCACCGGCAGATTTTGGTGCAATGCGCATTACCAGCCGGGATGGCAACACCGTCCCATTGACCAGCGTCGCCAAGTTGGAGCGCGCAGAAGGCCCTGTCAAAATTGATCGTGAAATGGGCAGCCGCTACAGCGTGGTCATCGCCAATGTGGAGGGGCGCGATCTGGTCGGGTTTGTCGAAGAGGCCAAGGCGCTCGTCGCACGGAAGCTTCCGCTGCCTGCGGGATACCGCATCAGTTGGGGAGGGCAGTTTGAGAACCAGCAACGCGCGGCGGCGCGGTTGGCCGTCGTCGTGCCGGTCGCGATCGGGTTGATATTCGTGCTGCTGTTTTCAACTTTCCGCTCGGTGCGCCAGGCGTTGCTGATCCTGAGCAACATCCCATTCGCGCTGGTCGGAGGCATCGTTGCCTTGTGGGTGACCGGAGAGTACCTGTCGGTGCCCGCCTCGGTGGGTTTTATCGCGCTGCTCGGTATCACGGTATTGAACGGGGTCGTGCTGGTCAGCTATTTCAATCAACTGCACAGCGAAGGGATGGAGCTGAACGAAGTTGTCGTGCAGGGCGCCAAGCGCCGCTTGCGACCGGTGCTGATGACCGCCTCGATTACCGCCTTTGGCTTGATTCCGCTGCTGTTTGCGACCGGGCCGGGCTCGGAAATTCAGCGCCCGCTCGCCATTGTCGTGATCGGCGGCCTGATTACCGCCACGGCGCTGACGCTGATCCTGATACCGATTTTGTATTTGCGCTTCGCTTTTCCGAACGGGCATGGCAATGATGCCCGTCCCTGATAATGAAACTTGCCATGCCCAATGCCCCCTCGCCACCACTCTCCCCCACCCCAACCCTCCCCCGGAGGGAGAGGGAGCAAGCGAATCGCTGCGCGAGTTTTATGTTAAACGAAAGGATATTCATGTCTGAATTTTGCTTGACCCTATTGTGTCCGCTGGCAGTCGAAGAGAAATTGCTCGACCTGCTGCTCATGTCGCCCAATGTGGAAGTTTTCACCAGCGCGCCGACCGCCGCGCACGGATTAGTCTCTGGACAGTTGAGCCAGACCGAACAAGTGCTCGGGCGAATGCGGGTGACACAGGTGCAAGTGGTGCTCTCCGAGACTGATAAGGATGCGCTGCTCAGGATCATCAGGCAACAATTCGCGGGAGTGGGGCTGCGCTACTGGATAACACCGGTCATCGAGTCCGGGAGGTTGGCATGAAATCTCAGCGGCATATCCGATCTGCCTGGTTGCTCGCCTTGTTAAGCGGCATGGCCTGCGCCGAAGAAATCAACCGCCCCGATCTGCCGCCTCTTGTACAAGTGGAAAGGGCGTTGAACCAACACCTCGCGGTGCTGAATGCCACCAGCGAGCTGAAGATGGAACGCACCAACCAGCGCAAGTGGAACAGCGGGCCTTATGAATTTAGCCTGCGCGCCGGGACGGGGCAACGCAACATCGTCGGCGCCGGACAAAACCTGAAGGAATGGGATGTCGCACTGGAACGCCCGTTGCGATTGTTCAACAAGGTGGGCATCGATGAAGACATCGGCGCAGCCAGCGTCGCGCGCGCCGAATACGCACTCGGCGATGCGCGCCATGAAGCCGGGCGTGCGCTGTTGCATCTGTGGTTCGCATGGCAACGCGAGCGGGCACAGGCCGATCTGTGGCAGCAGCAAGTGGACTTACTCAAGCAGCAAACCCAGATGACCGTGAAGCGCGTCAAGGCAGGTGATGCGCCCAGGCTGGAATTGAATCAGGCACAAGCCGCCGTCGCGCAAGCCGGGGTGTCATTGCAACAAGCCCAATTGCGCGTACAACTCGCTGGCAATGATCTGACGCGCCAATTCCCAGCAGTCCAGTTGCCGGAAAAATTGCAGCCAGTTGTCCCGCAAGCCGTCGAGCACGACTACGCCTACTGGAGATCGAGCGCGTTCGAGCACAACCACGAACTCGGCATGGCGCAAGAACAAAGTCACGTGCGGCAACTGCTGGCGCAACGCAGCCGCGCCGACCAGCTGCCCGATCCCACTATCGGGGTGCGCTACGCCAATGAATTTGACGGTAACGAAAAAGTGACCGGGGTGTATGTCAGCGTGCCGCTGTCGTTCGGGCAACGCAGCGTGACGGCTGAGGGGGTGGCGCAACAGGCCGCCATCGCCGCCGACCAGGAAGCCTTTGTCAAGCGCCGTCTGGAAGGGGACATCTACGCGGCACACACTCAGGCGGTAAGCAGCTACGCCACCTGGCAGCTGGCGCATGAAGCCGCGCTGGCGGTGCGCGGCAATGCGGAGCTGGTAGCCCAGGCATATAGCCTGGGCGAAAGCAGCCTGTCGGAAAGCCTGGGCGCACGCCGCTTTGCTCTGGAATCCTCGTTGGCGGAAACCCTCGCGCAACTGGATGCCAATGAAGCGCGTTACCGCCTGCTGCTGGATGCGCACCAACTATGGCCGCTCGACGAGCACGCCGAAGGCAGCACCCATGACCATTACTGATCGGAGAGACAGCGATGCCCCAATCGCATTCTTGCGCGGGTGCCGATATTGGACGGGGAAATCAACGTCCAATTGATTGTCGCTATCATGCCGATGATAGTGTGGCTGTAAGCTGCCACGCGGCATGAACACGTCCAGGAACCGATAGAACAAGAACACCAATTACATGCGTTCGAGCGGCTGAGAGTTGACAGTTGGTAACCCTCACCCTACATTGCGCATTCTTTTTAATTCTCATCAAAATCAACATGACGCACTATATTTCCCTGCTTGCCCTGATTTTTGTTTTCAGCGGATGCAGCAAGGAACCCGTTCCGGCCGTTAAAACTGAACTGGCGAAAGGTGAGCAGCCAGCCCTGACCTTGGTGGTTGGCGCGGTCGCGGCGGATGGCTGCAATGTTTATAGCGGTGAGATACGTGCTCGCCGCGAGACTCCGCTGGGTTTTCGGGTCGGTGGGAAAATCATGGAGCGTCTGGTGGATGTGGGTGCTCAGGTTAAACCAGGACAAATATTGGCGCGGCTGGACCCGGCTGATTCGACTTTGCAGGCGAGTGCTGCGCAGGCCCAATACCAGTTGGCCATAGAGGAGGTTAAACGCTATCGAGAACTGCGCAGCAAGAATTTTGTCAGCCAATCGGCGCTGGATGCAAAGGAAGCCGCACTCAAAACTATCTCGTCGCAAGCCGGGCTGGCCACCAATCAGGCGGCCTATACCGCTCTGCATGCCGATCACGCCGGGGTGATAGCCGCAACGTTGGCCGAAGTCGGTCAGGTGGTTGCCGCCGGGCAACCGGTGGTGCGTCTGGCGCAGGACGGCGAGCGCGAAGTGGCGATTTCGATACCGGAAACGCAATTTTCGGGTTTGAAAATCGGCGCGCCAGCCGAGGTGTCGCTGTGGTCTGCGGGAAACGATGCGATCCATCTCAGCGGTCATTTGCGCGAATTGTCTCCGGTGGCAGATTCCGCCAGTCGAACCTATGCGGCGCGGGTTGCGTTAAACAACGCGGATGCATCGGTGGCGTTGGGAATGACGGCGCAGGTGCGTTTCGGCACGCGCGATAAACGCGGCCAATTGATCGTGCCGTTGACGGCGGTATTCCAAGAGGGAGATCAGGCTGCGGTGTGGGTGGTGGCAGCGGACCACAGCGTCAGCCTGCGCAAGATAAAAGTTGCAGCCTATCGTGATAACGGGGCGGTGATTGCCAGCGGGCTGACTGCGGGTGAGCGCATCGTCAGCGCCGGGGTGCACAAACTCAATGCCGGAGAAAAAATTCGCGCCATCGAGGGAGAGTTTGCCGACGGTAGCGCGCAATGAAGGGGCCGAACTTATCCGCATGGTCGTTGAAGCACCAGCAAATGGTGCTGTACCTGATCATCGTGCTGATGACCGCAGGGGTGATTTCCTATCTCAATCTGGGCCGCGCGGAAGATCCGGATTTCACCTTCAAGGTGATGGTGGTGCGCACGCTGTGGCCGGGTGCGACAGCGCAGGAAGTCGAGCGCGAACTGAGCGAGCGCATCGAGAAAAAATTGCAGGAAACGCCCTGGGTGGATGTGCTGCGTTCGGCTTCCAAGCCGGGCGAATCGCTGGTGTTCGTGATCCTCAAGGATTACACGCCCAAGCCGGAAGTGCCGGAAGCCTGGCGGCAGGTGCGCAAGAAGCTGGACGACATACGCCACACCTTGCCGTCCGGCGTGCAAGGCCCTTTCCCCAACGATGAATTTGGCGATGTGCAGATCAACATCTTCGCGCTGACCGGCGACGGTTTTGATTCGAGCGCACTGCGCCGCTATGCGGATCGCATCGCGCTGGATTTGAAACGTGTGCCGGATGTGAAGCGCGTCGAGCTGATCGGCGTGCAGGACGAAAAGATATACATTGATGTATCGCCGAATCACCTGGCAAATCTGGGTATCACCCCTCAGCAGGTAGCCGAGGCGCTGCAGAAACAGAATACGGTGAATCCGGCGGGTTTTGTCGAAACTGACAGCGAACGCATCCGTTTGCGCGTCAGCGGCGGATTCGACAGTGTCGAACGGGTGCGCAATGCCGATCTTATGGTCCAAAGCCAACAGAACGGGGGGCAACACTTTCGCCTGGGCGATATCGCCAAAGTGAGCAGGGGGCTGGCCGATCCGCCCAGTCCGCAGATGCATGTAGGCGGCCAGCCTGCGATCGGACTCGGGATCGTGATGGACAAGGGCGGCAACGTGATCGACCTCGGCGAAAACCTGCGCCTGGCGATGAAAAATATTTCTGCAGAACTCCCCGCCGGGGTGGAAGTGCACATCGTCGCCAATCAGCCGGAAGTGGTCAAGGGTTCTATCACGCTGTTCGAGCATTCGCTGACCGAAGCGGTGCTGATCGTGCTGGCGGTGTCATTCCTGAGCCTGGGTTTGCGCACCGGCACCGTGGTTGCCTTGTCCATCCCGCTGGTACTGGCGATCACTTTTTTCATGATGAAACTATTCGGCATCGACTTGCAACGCATCTCGCTGGGCGCGCTGGTGATCGCACTCGGTTTGCTGGTGGACGATGCGATCATTGCGGCAGAAATGATGGTCGTGAAAATGGAGCAAGGCTGGGATAAATTCAAGGCCGCTACATTTTGCCTATACCTCGACCGCTTTTCCTATGCTCACCGGCACGTTGATCACGGCTGCCGCGTTCACTCCGGTGGGATTTTCCAAGTCGGCAGCCAGCGAATATACCATCTCGATTTTCCAGGTGGTCACCATCGCGCTGCTGGTGTCGTGGGTCGTCGCGGTGATTTTCACGCCGTATCTGGGCTATAAATTGCTTGACCAGAAAAAGCTAATCGCCCAGGCGCAACGGCATGGTGCGGACATCTATGACACGCCGTTCTACCGCCGCCTGCGCGCCGTGGTGGAGTGGTGTTTGCGCAATCGCTGGAAAGTGATACTCGCGACGGTCGTGATTTTTGTATTGTCCATCGTGGCGTTTGGCAAAGGCGTGCAGAAGCAGTTCTTTCCTGCTGCCAGCCGGCTGGAACTGATGGTGGATGTGTGGTTGCCACAAGGCGCGTCGCTCAAGGCTACCGAACGTGAGGTGAAGCGCATCGAACAATTGCTCAAGGACGATCCCGGCATTGCTTATTCATCTTCCTATATAGGTAATGGTGCGCCGCGTTTTTTTCTGTCGCTGGACCAGCAATTGTTTGCCGACAATTTTGCGCAGTTCGTCATCGTCAGCAAAGGCCTGGTGGAGCGCGAGGAGATCAAACGCCGCCTGGAAGCGAAATTTACTTCAGCCGATGGCGGTTACTCGCATTTGCGCGTGCGGGTGGTGCGGCTGGAGAACGGTCCGCCGATCGGCTACCCGGTTCAGTTCCGCGTGATGGGCGGGGACTTGTCCAAGCTGCGCGAAATCTCCGAGCAAGTCGCGACGCTGATGCGTGCTAACGAGCACTTGCAAAACATTAATTTTGATTGGAACGAAAAAATCAAAAGCGTCCGCGTCGAAGTGAATCAGGATAGAGCACGCCAGCTGGGCACGTCCAGCCAGGAGATTGCGCACACGCTGCAAGGCTGGCTGAATGGCGTGGCGCTGACCCAATACCGCGAAGGCGACCAGTTGATAGACGTGGTGTGGCGAGGCAAAACCGGCGAGGCGCGGCAGTTGAATCGTCTGCCGGACCTGGATATTTCGTTGCCGGGAGGGCGGCATGTGCCGTTGGCACAACTCGCCAGACTGGTCCCGGTATTGGAAGAAGGTTTGATCTGGCGGCGCAATCGCCTGCCGACGATGACCGTGCGCGCCGACATGGCGGATGCGATGCAGCCCGCGACGATCTCTACGCAACTTAATGCGCAGCTGGATGAGCTGCGCGCCAAACTGCCCGTCGGTTACCGCATCGAGATGGGCGGCAGCATTGAGGAATCGGCCAAGGGCCAAACTGCGATCATGAAAGTCATGCCGCTGATGCTGGTCGGCGTGATCACGCTGCTGATGTTCCAGTTGCAAAACATCAGCCGCACCATCATCGTGCTGCTCACCGCGCCGCTCGGTTTGATCGGTGTGACGATGGCGTTGCTGGCTTTCCAGGTGCCGTTCGGTTTCGTCGCCAATCTGGGTTTCATTGCGCTGGCGGGTATGATCATGCGCAACTCGGTGATCCTGGTCGATCAGATACGCCAGGACGAGGAGGACGGCAAGACCCAGTGGCAGGCCATAGTCGGTTCCACGGTGCGGCGTTTCCGCCCCATCATGTTGACCGCCGCTGCCGCCATCCTGGCGATGATCCCGCTGACTCGCCAGGTGTTCTGGGGGCCGATGGCGGTATCCATCATGGGCGGGCTGGTGGTCGCCACCCTGTTGACCTGCCTGTTCCTGCCGGCGCTGTATGCGGCGTGGTTCAGGGTGAAAGAGAGCTAAGTAGCGGGGGTATCCTGAAACGACATATCGGTCAACGCATGCTCGTGATCGGTAGTGTCTCAGTTTGAAAATAGTACGCTACCACACAGAAATTGCAACATTCAATAAATATACTTAAAAAACGCTTCTATTCGATAGGCATCGAAGAAATTTATCCACACTATTGTTATGGCAAAGAAACTTTATGGTTTGCAGACGATCTATTGTTGGGTTTATGCAACCTTACTCCTATTCAAGGGTTGACAGGATTTAATGAATGGGACACTATTGCCGCGCAATGTTTGATATTACCCACTTTTCTTGCCTTTTTATGTAATGACATGGGCGAAAAAATTTTAAAATTTGTTGTTGAGATTAGGAACGGTATGGGACAGGCTATGGTTGTCTCACCTGACCGCGCTTACGTTCGTCCAGAAACAAAATCATTTCAAGTTGATAACTCCAATCTACGCAATGATACGCGCAGAATTGGGAATGACTTGAAGAAGAAATTAAAACAATACTCGAATGGCGAACCGTCATACCAACGCTAAAGTTACTCGACAAAAAGATGGGAATAGCGAATTAACCCTATCTGAACACGAAACCGATAGCCCTATTGTTCCGGTTGCTCAATTAGAGCGCCTTCATGTATTTAAGCCAGATGCTGTTGATTGGGTAATTAATCAAACACAAATCGAAGCCGAACATCGGCGCAAAGAAACGTCCAAAATAAACGGATATATTTTTGCCGAGCATTTAATTGGTCAGATATTTTCTCTGATTATTGGAACGGCTGGAATTGGCGCTGGCTCTTGGGTTGCTGTTAGTGGGCAACCGTGGGCTGGTGGAACAATAGCAACTGCTGCAATAACCGGATTAGCAGTTGTGTTCTTAACCGGAAGAAAAAAGCCTCAGTAATTTGATTAAAATTTCCTTTTGTAGCTGCCGCGTTTTGCGGGTACAGGATCGGGTACAAGCGCGGCAATATCGGAAATGCTCCATAGCTTATCACTTACGCCAGCCGCCATTGCTGGAGTAGTGTGCAGCGATTTATGGATACGCACGAAGTTGTAGTGCATGAAGTGCAGCGCGACCATGTGCTCCAAGTTCTCAACCTTTTTGCTAAAGCCGTTTGTTAAACGTGTGAAGCGGCGCATCGACATGCGCATCGTTAAATTCTGACGCTCAACAAAGCTGGTGGAAACGTGCTTAACGTCTGGATTGCCTGCAACGTGGCGTTTTTCTGCACTTACAAAAGCGGATGGGCTGTAACGTTTCTGGCCTTGCGATTCACCAGCCGCATTACCGCAATGCTTAACCAGCATTGAATAGTCTATATCACGTCCAAAGGCATTCTCTACGGCATCAATATAGACTTTGTGACCATCTGTAGTCAGTTGCACACGATTAGACAGCCGTGATGCCAAATCATCAACAAAGGCTTGCGCATATTCTGCATCGCGCTTTCCCACCATGAAGGACGGAACCAGCTTCGTATCCGCATCAATCGCAGTCCACGTCCAAACATCGCCAAAGCCTAAAACGCCTTCTTGTTCCGGCGCTACGTTCTTTTCCTTGCAGTAGCAGAAAGACCAGATTTCATCGCACTGGATGCGCTTGCATGTGAGATTGCGCATTGCCTTGTCCTGATACTCGCTACAGGCCGCGCCAACATCAACGAGCAGCTTGGTTACGGTATTTATGGAGCAATCTGCAAGGCGGGAGGTGGCGCGCATGGAGTTGCCTTCCACCAGCAGATTAAGGATTTGTGCGCGTTTTTCGATTGGCAGGACATTCATGGCAACCCCCTCAAGCATCGTTCATGTTGAAATGATGCTTGAGCGGTTATGCAAAAGCAAGCATTATTTTTTATTTAATGCTTGCATTATGATGTAAAGTGAAATTACAATGCAAGCACACTTTTAAGAAAGGATGCTTACATGACTAATGAAGATGAGCCAAAAGGGCGCGCAAAAGGCGGAAAAGCAAGGTCAGAAAACTTAACGTCAGAACGGAAAAAAGAGATAGCCAAGAAAGCCGCATTTGCTAGATGGGGTGCAGCGGCAACACACAAGGGGAATTTCAAGGAAGAATTCGGAATTGAAGTTGAGTGCTATGTATTAAATGACGAAAACAAGACTGCCGTCATTAGTCAGCGTGGCATGGGTATGGCTCTTGGGCTCGGAGAATTCGGGAGCCGTTTGCCAACATTTATTGGCGGAAAAACAATCTCACAATACGTCGGGCACGAACTAGGCGAAAAACTAGCAAATCCACTTATTTTTCAAGACTTATCGCCGGGCACCAATATTCCCCCTCAAACAAGAATTCATGGTTTTGATGTGACTATTTTGATTGATCTTTGCAAGGCAATAATTAAAGCCGAAGCAGATGGGAAATTAATCAAAACCCAAGCGAAAATTGCAAAACAAGCCCACATAATTCTCAATGCTTCTGCAAAAGCAGGTATCCAGGGTCTCGTTTATGCTTTATCTGGATATGACAGAACAAAAGAAGAAATAATTACCGCATTCAAATTGTTCGTTCAAGAAGAAGCTCAGAAGTATGAAAAAGAATTCCCGACCGAGTTGTATGAAGAATGGCATAGGATTTATAAAATACCCGTCCCGCAAAGAGGCAAGCCTTGGAATTTCAAGTTTCTAACTATCGATCATATTTACTATCCACTTGCGCAAAGTAACGGAAAAATACTGGAGCTAGTGAGGGCGAACAAAGCGAAGGATGGCGATAGAAAGAAAAAGTTATTTGTTTTTCTTTCTGAGATTGGAACTAAGGCTTTGCGTATGCAGCTTGGGCGTGTACTTGGGATAGCAGAAACGTCTTCTAATCAAGAAGAATACGAACGAAAAATAAGGGAAATATTCGGCCCTCAAAAAGACTTATTCTGAGTTAATTATTTTCCCCATCTCTTTTGAGCAGCTTTCTTCGCAATTTCTGACCGCTGCTCCAGCGTAAGGGCTTCCGCTCTAGCCTTCCCGCCTTTCTTCCCGCCAAGCCGCCCAAGCTCTACGGCGGCTTGATTCTTTTCTGGTGGTGGTAAAGTTTTCTCGGCCTCGCCAGTAGCTTCATCAACGATGCGCTTGGCGAGTTGGTTCATATCTAATCTGCTTGAGCGTTTAGGCATGTTGAATATTATGCTCTTGCACGTATTGATAAGCAATGCCGAATAATTTCAAACTGAGAC
>JACPYR010000023.1 GCA_016195965.1 Nitrosomonadales bacterium
AGGGAAGCCCCATGGGTTGAGGGTGTGGCAGACGAAGGCGCGATAACTGCTGCCGTCATCCGCTTTGAGTTCGGCGAGCGTCACGACCTCATCGACGATGCCGGGTAGTTCGAGTGAGGTCTTGGAACCCTCGATCTGCGGCATGAACACCTTGCGGTTGAAGTCGTCGATCTTCTCGTCGAGGATGGCGACAAACACTACGTTCTTGCCGCGTGCGTGCTGCAGGTGGGTGAGTGCGGTGATCATTTCCTGTCCGAGCAAACCGTAGGCACCCCGGATGTCCGGCTTGCCGGAGCGCTCCGAAATGGCCGCAGGCTGGCTCTTGGCCCAGGTGAAGCATAGGCGTGACAGGGCCGTGATCGAGTCGCAGAAATAGGTTTGGTACTTGGCCAGACTGGCCGGGTCACCGTACTGCTGACACACGTGATCGAAGTGCGCCTGCGAGAAGGGCAACTCGGCGGGCAGTGCCGGATTGGGGCCAGCCAGAAACACCGCCAGATCGCGAAACTCCGGCCAGGTGCGCGGACGGATGGTGTCGCCCAACCAGTCGGCCACGGCCAGATCGCCCGCTTCCAGATCGATGAACAGCGTGTTGTCGATGCCCAGCGTTTTGAGCTGGGAGGTTTTGCCGAGTCCGCTCTTGCCGAGCAAGGCCATTTTCACGCCACGCTTTTCTGCGCGGCGTTGTTCGGCGGATATGATGGGCAGGCTCATTATGCAGCCTCCTTGATCACATCACTCACCTCAGGATTCCAGAGAATCTGGTAGCCGGAATGCCCGTGGCGGGAATAAGGTAACGCCTCAGCCCACACCTGACCTGCCTCGGTTAGCTCCCACTCATCACGGTCATTCTTGAACTGAAAGCCGTGTGCTTGAAGCCGCAAATTCATGCTGCGCGCCGACAAGCCGATACGCTCACCAAGTTGAGTTGGATTGAGACTGCAGATTGGTTCACTGGCCACTGGCAATGCGCGCCGCAGTTGCTCAACCACAAGGCCAGTGTTGTCCTGAATGCAGGTAAGCGTGGCCGCCATGGCAATGCCGGGTTTAACACCGGGAACTTTGGCGATCGCTTCTCCGATCATTAATATGGCATTGACGCGATCTTGGGCTGGCGCAGGCAAGGCGGCCACGTGACTGGGCGTTGCATAGCTGCCAGTTTTACGAATCGATGGCAGCACCTCGTGAGTGACCCAGCGCTTGAAACGTTTGGCTTCGGATTTTCGGCTGGTCAGGATCAGACTGTATAAACCTGATTCGTTAATCACCGATAATTCCTGCTTCCCGCCAAGGGTGTCGGTAATAGCGACACCCTTTTCGTCCTCATCCAGACGAGCAATTGCATCTCTTGAATTGCGAATAGCCAAGGCATCGCAGACATCCGTACCAACAAACTGAGGTTGTCCACACGCATCCAATACGATCCGGACGTTATGCGACTCGAAATCAAAAGCAACGATTTGGTTCATTTCGTCACCTCCGCAGCAATATCATTAACCGTATCAGAGCCGAAGCAGCCATGTTCGCGAGCCAGGTTGTAGAGACGCTCCAGAGAACTGCGACGGCAGTGGATGACCGAGCTTTCAGCACCGAGGGTCTGAATGGAAAATGCAATCTCATCCAGCGTGGCATCGAGAATCGGTTTTTCCATCGTGTTGCCGAAGCGATCCTGGAACTTGATCGTGGTCGGCAGATATTCGCCGAAACAGGAGCCGATCTTCTTTTGCAGGGATTGGTGTAATGTTGGGGTACTCATTTTTGATTCTCCTTAACGAGGGCGAGGCGATAGCTGGCCTTACCGGGTTTGACGGTACGGGCTGAGGCGAACTGCTCCTTAAGTGCGGGTGGCCAGCTGTTGAAGCGAGATTCCGATACCGACAAATCGATATCCATGTAGTCGTGGATATGCTCCCCGGCTGCTGCGATGCGTTCGGCGATCTTAGTCAGTTGTGGCTGATCCCACGACACGCGCTTCGGCAATTCGTAAGTCACGCAGAGATCGCTATCGGATAGATGTGTCACACCGAAGTCGCGTCCGGATTCAAGCAGTGCTGCGCGTGCCTGTTCGCCGTAGCGTTGTTCGAGTGCCGTGTTGAGTCGATCTCGGGACAGCTTCACCCAAGTCGATAGCAACGTCAGCGAAATGTCGAACTCCTGAAGCTCTTGTTGCGAGAGTGCTGCGATCTGGCTGACCGATAGTTCAGGCAGCGAGGAGGTGGGGATGGTGAGGTGGTTCATGCGGCACCTCCTATCGCTACACGTTGTGACGTGCTGGTGCGTAGGCATTGCTGCTCGTAGCTATCGACGTCCTCTGCGCGATACAGAACGCGACCGTGCAATTTCATGAAGACCGGACCGATTCCCTCAGATCTCCATCGTTCCAGTGTAGCTTCGCTGAGGTCCCAGCGATCGGCCAGTTGTCGTTGATTCAGGTGTTTGATACTCACGATTCACTCCTTGTGGGTTGTTGAAAGTTCGTGAGGGAAGTATGTGATTCAGGGGGTGGGCAAACCGGTGGGCAGGGTGGACACAACCCGTCGGCAAAGACGGCAAATCAATATGGGAGATATTGCGCAGGACGAAAAAAAGCCCAGTCACTTTCATGCCGGGCTATTAGTAGGGGGAAGGTGCTTATGTGGACAACGTTACCTGATACCAAGATGACGTTTGACATCGTCGACCATCGTCCCAACTGTACGGACAGCTTGTCGCAAACGGTCGGGAGTGACTTGCAGTGTCTTGCTCCAGTAGTTGAGTTCCCAAGGCTCGTTAACGTTAATTTTTTTTGCGTCGAGGGGGCGCTTGATTTTCAGATTGTCAGGCATATTAAATCTCCAATAATTTCATTAAGAATTGAACTCAACCCTTGGGTGGAAACGGGTCGTTGCCGTAGCTGTTGCGCTCGCGGATGCGACCATTTTCTCCATGGATTAATACTTCGCTTTTCTGATTAATTGCGATATTGCGAGCAGCACGTTCAGCTTCCGCCTGCGTGCTGTGATGCGAGGTGTCGCGCTGGTTATTTTCGCCACGGACAGCCCATCCGTTTTCCCGTTGTACTACGTGCTGGTTTTTACCGCTCATGTTGATTCCTTTCAGTTGAAAATGGGATGGATAATTTTTTTCTGGTTGGTTGTGGTCTGGTTTGTCACCTCCTATCGATAATGATGAAATCAGGGTGAAGCCAGTAGTTCCCTTTGTTGTCGGCTTGCGCAAAGGTTTCGAATACTTCCTTATGGCGTTTGAAAATATCTGCCCTGCGGAAAGCTGGTGGAATATTCATGGCGTTGGCAATGTAGCTCTTGTGTACCTCATCACCATCAGCGTCCTCGAGTAGTTTGAGAAAGTCGTAGACTTGGGGCGAGAGCTTTATCTGTTCGCCGTTAATCAGGGCGATACGCATGGTGTGCATCAATCGGAGAGATGTCTCATCCGATGACTCCACATGATTTAGTCCAGATAAGTATGCGTCTAGATTTTCAACAACTAATCCTGCCTTTCGTAGATGCGCAATTGCGCGCAGAGGGACCAACTGCCTAGCCGCAAGCGCCGATGACCGCAGACCGCTGGTGTTGCTGGTGGTGGTGATGATTTCTGAACCTGGAGCAGCCAAGTCACCAATTTTTTTATTGAGGATTTCTGCTGATTGCTCAAGTTTGCATCCAAAGAATATGGTGTGGCGCTTACGCCGGTATTCAATTTCACCGAGCCGCCATAGCACGCCGTCGACTACAGGCTCAACAGAATACCGTGGCGGTAATTGCAGTGCACTAGACAGCCAACGGGCAATTTGCTGTGGATTTGCTTGCCAGTAACGAGCTTGCTCTGGTTTCAGCGGTCGCCAGCCGCATTCCGGACAATAACCACGGTAGGGGAATTCGGTTTGTAGTGGGTCAGGGTTTGCCACCGGGCGATATGTTTCGTCGCAGCAGTAATCGCAAGTAATGCTGTCTGCCAATTCGTTCGACAAAGAGAGTGCTCCTAGGTTGCGCAGATGCTGGAAGTGATGTGGTTTTCCACTTAACCAGATGGCGTCTGGAGTAAGCCGCGCGTCAGCCTGCTCTATGAGCCAGCATAATTCTGCGAATGCCTGATCATTCATTCCCGTTGTCGGAGGCATGATCAGATCCTTAATAAGCAACTTCAGCAGGGGTAGGTTCTACCGATTCGGAAGCTTTTTCTGCGATGGTTGGCTGCATGACTCCCCATGCGAGCAGGAGAGACTCAGCAAGTTTCGCATCTGCCTCGTCCAGGTCACGCAAATTGCTTATCCCGGACTGTTTGATTTCAATGTGCAAGACGCGACCAGCTTTGCCGTTTCCGTTGGGCAGGAAATATAGGCTGACCACTGCGTCCAGAATATTGAAGCCGTTACTCAGCAAGCTATTGCCCAAGTGATGTGCCTTGACGCATGCCAAGACGTCGGGTGCATTTTTGTCACCCGTGGGTTTGATGAGGTAATCGCAATGAGGCGAGGTGTTGGCGCGAAGCTTGGCTTGGGATAGACGGATACGTTCCACACGATGAAAGGCCGGATCGACCTGACTGTCATCGAATAACTCGAATCCATCACGCAGTCTGTTGAGATAGAACATCGGCGTGACGACATCTTGTGGTTTGAGACTGGTTCGAAAAATGTGCTTTCCTAGATGCGGCAGCAATTTATGATGTGCCTTCGCACCACCGGGGGCCATGAGCTCGATCACTCCAGTTACGGGATAAATGACGATGTCGATTTCCATCGGAGGGCGTATGTCGCGCCAGTGGGTGCGATTGTCTTCGCCAAATTCCAGTTTGCGCTGGGCGTTGTCTTCGATCAGGATGCCAAGCTGCAATCCGCCATCGAGATGCCGATCCAATACGTCTGTGACCTGACATGCGCGCGGCGTTCCTTTTTTTGGGCTGAACTCAGTGGCCAGTGCAAGTTCAAGTGCGCTGAGATCGCTCTGGTCGTGGAACAAATTTTCGCAAGAGCCGATCTTTAGACGTTTCCATCCTCGTTTGCCCGCGCCCAGGTTGAAGGCATAAATCGCTTCGGCAGCCTCGAATAGATCCGGCCAGTTGGCCATGACCCACAACGCACGCTCGGCATCGCTGGAAAGTTGCGGAAAATCTTCATGAAGCGAAGCATCCGGTTGGGCCGCATTGCGCAAGGCATCTACGCCGCGCTTATTGGCGAGATCGTGTACACGTCGCAACTCACGATATATTTCTGCACCTTGTGCTGCATCGAGATTTTCAGTTGGCGTCCCATTCGATTCCCTCGGGCAAATCAACCTTGCGCGACTGGAAGTAGAATTTCCAGGTGCGCGGTGGCACCATGCGAATGAGTTGGCGGTAGTTAAATGCTGGCATCTTCAATATCTCCTAGTTTGGTTAGGGTTGTTATGCACTGAGAACTACCGCAATCTGTTTGATGCAGGTGCGCAAATGTTCGGAATGCAGAACAATTCTAGTGGATGGCAATTGCCGTGTCAAACCGGTACAATCTCGTTCGGTAATTATAGAGGTGATTAAGCCTCACAATAACAATAGGGGGAGAGCAAGTGGCATCAATACTCGGTGAAAAAATTCGACGACTTCGCACAGAAAAGGCTTACAGCCTCGACAAACTTGCGGAGCTGACCGAGACAAGTAAAAGCTATTTGTGGGACTTGGAGAACCGTGAACCGCAACGCCCTTCGGCAGATAAGATCAATCGAATTGCGGCGGCATTGAAAGTAACTCCTGAATATTTGCTCGAAGAACGTGACGTCGCACCGGATGAAAAGGTTACAGATGATGCATTTTTCCGGAAATTTCGGCAGCTAGATCCAGACACCAAGAAAAAACTCCGGAAAATCATGGACGCTTTTGACGACGAGTAGAATAAGGCGATAAATGAACGATGCAGTGAAGTCTCCCAAAGCAACAGCAAATGATCTTCTGGCGAAAGTTATCAAGCCAGCTTTTGCTGGTAATTATCCACTTCCCGTGCCGGTTAATGAGTTTGCATTGGATTACACGCGTCAGCGCTTTCCGTCAGATCCAATCACCGAGATTAAGGGGGCAGACTTACCTGGTTTTGAGGGAATGCTTCGGCCAAATAAATCTCGAACTAAATGGCAGATGGTCTACAGCACAGCTAACTCGTCCAGTGGCCGTATCCGATTTACTCAAGCTCATGAGTTGGGCCATTATTTGCTACATCGCAAATTACGCGATGAGTTCGAGTGCAACGACGCTGATATGGTGGAGTGGGATGCCGAGGAGGCTGGTATTGAAAAGGAAGCGGATGAGTTTGCGGCAACCTTCCTTATGCCAACAGATGATTTTCGCGTACAAATTGCTGGGGTAGACGCATCATTTGATCTACTCAGCCACTGTGCAGATAGATATGACGCGTCGCTGACGGCCACAATGCTGAAGTGGGTTGAGCTTGCGCCCAAGCGTGCTGTCGTGCTGGCCATTCGCGATGATCATGTTCTGTGGGCGAGATCAAATAGGGCTGCTCTGCTTTCAGGTGCTTTCCTTGCAACAAGGAAACTGACTATCCCAGTTCCGGCGGGTTCAATTATGCACTCGCGCAATCGTAAAGCTCAAACCGATAACAGCAAAACCCATGCATCCCTATGGTTTAGGAAAGAGCCTGCAGACATGCCGCTTACGGAAATTAGTTTCGTGTCCGACCAATATGGAATAACGCTAGGCATGCTGCTTCTACCCGAAGCTGAGCCTCAATATTGGAATCAAGACAGAGAAGGCGCAGATAACGGTGGTCTTGAATCAACAATCGAACTTTTTGAACGTCGGGGACAGCCGATCGTTAGGTAGCCTTCAATATTTTCCACCATCATTTTTGCATTACTTGTTCCTGTACCTTATTAGCCTGTAACTCCCTCATCGTCATCCTTGCGCCCTGACTGCACAATTTCGGTATCAAGAAGTTGGACAGAACAGGAGTGATACCAATGATGGATGTGAACCAAACCCCACCCGACCGAATGACCTCGGAACTGCGCAGGCAGGAGGTCGCCACGTTGCTGGCGCGCGGCATTGCACGCATGCGCGAGTTAAAGTCGCGTCAGCCAGAAACCACAAAAACAGAGAGCGAGTTTGAACTTGCTATTCCGCCCGGACGAAGCGTTCATGGAGTCTCCAACAACCAGAGAAACATGGAGACAAAATGAACGCAAAAAACACCCCATTCACCACGCTGCCATCGGTCGTGGCGCAAATCAATCAGCTGCCGCTGCTGGGTATGACCGAGATCAAGGCAGTGTGGAAACGCCTGTTCGGCGGCGACACGCCAACCCACAATCGGCAGTTTCTGGAACGGCGCATCGCCTACAAATTGCAGATCGTCGAGTTCCGCAAGGTGGATCGCAACCTGCTGGAGAGCAATAAACGTCGTATCGAAACTCTGATGGAGCGGGGCAAGGTGACTGTGCGCAGCAAGGATTATCTGCCGTCGGTCGGAACCGTGCTGACCCGGCTATATCAGGATATCGAACATCGCGTCACCGTCGAGGCAGATGGCCAATATGAATACGAGGGTAGGCGCTACGGCAGCCTGTCCATCATTGCTCGTGAGATCACCGGCACACGTTGGTCGGGGCCGCTGTTTTTTGGCCTCCGTCAAAATCAACCAGCGAAGAAGTCGAAGAAGGGAGCGCGTAAATGAACGAGACAATCAAACGCCGCCTGCGCTGCGCGGTCTACACCCGCAAGTCCAGCGAGGAAGGGCTGGATCAGGAATACAACTCCATCGACGCACAGCGCGATGCCGGTCACGCTTATATCGCCAGCCAGCGCGCCGAGGGGTGGATTGCGGTCGCTGACGATTATGACGATCCGGCATTTTCCGGTGGCAACATGGAACGTCCGGGATTGAAGCGCCTGATCGCCGACATCGAGGCGGGCAAGATTGATGTAGTCGTGATCTACAAAATTGACCGCCTGACCCGCAGCCTTTCCGATTTCTCCAGAATGGTCGAGGTGTTCGAGCGCCAAGGTGTGTCGTTTGTTTCCGTCACCCAGCAGTTCAACACCACGACCAGCATGGGGCGGCTGATGCTCAATGTGCTGCTGTCCTTCGCCCAGTTCGAGCGTGAGGTCACCGGCGAGCGCATCCGCGACAAGATTACCGCCAGCAAGAAGAAGGGTATGTGGATGGGCGGTATCCCGCCACTGGGCTACGATGTCGAAAATCGTCGCCTCGTCCAAAATGCCAAGGAAGCGAAGTTGATCCGGCATATCTTCCAGCGCTTCGTGGAAATCGGTTCGACCACGCTGCTAGTCAAGGAGCTGCGGCTGGATGGTGTGACCTCCAAGGCGTGGGTAACGAAGGACGGCAAGGTGCGCGAGGGCAAGCCGATCGACAAAAGCCTGATCTACAAGCTGCTCAATAACCGTACCTACCTTGGCGAGCTGCGGCACAAGGAGGAGTGGTATCAGGCCGAACACATCGCCATCATTGATGCCAAACTGTGGGGAGATGTGCAGGCAATACTGGCCAGTAATGGTCGCGTGCGCGGCAATGCCACCCGCGCCAAGGTGCCATATTTGCTCAAAGGCATTGTGTTCGGCAATGACGGACGCGCACTGTCGCCATGGCACACCACCAAGAAAAATGGGCGGCGCTACCGATATTACATACCGCAACGTGATGCCAAGGAGTTCGCCGGTGCATCTGGCCTGCCGCGTTTGCCTGCCGATCAACTGGAAACAGCGGTACTTGACCAGTTGCGCGCCATCATGCGCCAGCCCACGATGATCGGTGAGATCGTGCCGCAGGCCATCGCACTCAACGACAAACTCGACGAGGCGCAGATTACGGTAGCGATGACACGGCTGGACATCATCTGGGAGCAACTGTTTCCGGCAGAGCAGACGCGCATCGTCAAATTGCTGGTAGAAAAGGTCATCGTGTCTCCGACCAATATCGAGCTGCGGCTGCGAGCCAACGGCATCGAGCAGATGGTGATGGAGTTGCAACCTGCCAAGGTGGATGTGGATGAAAAGGTGATGGCATGACCGCGATCAACGTCAACGGCGCTGCCGACGTCATCCCGTCCAGCGACGGCAAGCTGACACTGAACATCCCGATCCAGATTCGTCGGCGTGGTGGGTGTAAGCGGATCACGCTGCCGAACGGTGAAACGGGGACGCCGCACAAACCGCTTGCCCCCACGGCCATGCAACTGGCGCTAGCACGCGGCCATCGGTGGCTGGCCATGCTCGAATCCGGGGAGGCAAAAACCATGCGGGAATTGGCCGCCCGCGAAGGCGTGGACAACAGCTACGTCAGCCGGATGATCAACATGACGCTGTTGCCGCCATGGACGATCGCGGCGATTCTGGATGACTCGTTACCAGATGATGCGATCCTGTTCGACATGGTGGTTGATCCGCCGTTGGCGTGGTGAGTGGGGTGCATTTGAAATTGAACGGATTCATACCGTTCACCGTCGCTTGTCGCGGTGGGTGCGTGCCAGTGCGACGAAAGCGCGCAGGTAGTCGATCTCCGCATCCGCTTCTCGGAATCCCAGGAATATCTGCTTGGCCACGCCCTCCGGGCCAAGCTTCACCGGCGCGACATCGAATTTGGCGGACTGTTCTTCCACAAGCCAGCGCGGCAGCGCGGCGACACCGCGTCCGCTGGCGACCATCTGCAGCATGATGTCGGTGGTCTCGATGATCTTGTGACGCTTGGGCGCGATACCGGCAGGGGTCAGGAAAAGGTTGTAGATGTCGAGCCGCTCGATGGCGACCGGGTAGGTGATCAGTGTTTCGTCGGAGATCTGCCTGGGCTGCACGTAGGCGGCATCGCACAGGGGGTGTTGCGGGCCGACGACTAGCACCTGCTCGTAATCGAATACCGGCTCGAAGGTAAGGCCGAGTTTGTAGAGCGGGTCGGGCGTCACCAGCATGTCGATCTCATATCCGAACAGTGCGCCGATGCCGCCGAATTGAAATTTCTGTTTTACATCCACATCCACTTCAGGCCAAGCGGCCAAGTAGGGCGAGACGATCTTCAGCAACCACTGGTAGCAGGGGTGGCATTCCATGCCGATGCGCAAGCTGCCGCGTTCGCCTTGCGCGAATTGCTTGAGGCACTCCTCGGCATGGACAAGCTGTGGCAACAGCCGGTTGGCGACAGCCAACAGGTACTCGCCCGCCTGGGTCGGACGCAGTCGGCGTCCCTCGCGATGCCAGATGGCGAGACCGAGCTGATCCTCCAGCTTGCGTACGGTGTGGCTGAGCGCGGACTGGGTGAGGTGCAGTTTTTCTGCGGCGGCGGTCAGCGAGCCGTGCTGTTCGACGGCACGGACGATTTCGAGATGTGTGCGTTCCAAAATACTCATTGGCAAATAATTATATGAATAATAGTAATTGATACGTGAAATAATACCATTTTCATTCATTGGTTGAGTTGCATACCATGGCGCACCTATTCATTTTATTAAGGGATCTACCATGGCAATCACCCATAACCTCGGCTTTCCGCGCATCGGGGCCAAGCGCGAACTGAAGTTCGCCCTCGAATCTTACTGGAAAGGACTATCTTCCCGCGACGAACTGAAGGCTAAAGGCGCGGAATTGCGTCAGCGCCATTGGCAAGATCAGTCCGGCCTCGACCTCGTGCCGGTCGGCGATTTCAGCTTCTACGACCAAGTGCTGGACATGAGCTTCACTCTAGGCAACCTGCCCAAACGCGTGCAAAGTTTTCAAGGCGATGCGCTGGATAACTACTTCCGCGTGGCGCGTGGTCGTTCGGCTCAGTCGGCGGAAGGTCATACGCAATGTTGCGGCGGGGTCGCCGCTGGCGAGATGACTAAATGGTTCGATACCAACTACCACTACATCGTCCCCGAATTCACCACCGCCACCCAGTTCAAGCTCGATGCCTCCCGCCTGCTGGAGCAACTGACAGAGGCTCGCACCCAAGGCGTTAAGGCCAAGCCGGTCATCGTCGGCCCGGTGACCTACCTCGCCATCGGCAAATCCAAGGACGATACCGACCGTCTGGTGCTGCTGCCACGCCTGCTGACAGTCTATGCTGAACTGTTGGAGACGCTGGCTGCACAAGGCGTGGAATGGGTGCAAATCGACGAGCCCATCCTTGTCACCGAACTCGATGCGGATTGGCAGCATGCCTTCAACATCGCCTACCACCAGTTGAAAAGCTGCCGTGTCAAGCTGCTGCTGGCCACCTACTTCGGCCAGTTGCTCGAAAATACATACCTGACCATAAATCTACCGGTGGCTGGGCTGCATGTGGACGCTATCAATGGTCGTGACGACATTCAGCCACTGCTGAACCTGCTGCCTGCGCATAAGGTTCTGTCGCTGGGCGTCATCAACGGTCGCAACATCTGGAAAACCGACCTGAACGCGGTGCTTGATTGGCTGGAGCCGCTGGCGGAACGGATGGGAAATCGCCTGTGGATCGCGCCATCGTGTTCGCTCTTGCATGTGCCCGTGGATATGGACAGCGAGCAGAAGCTCGACGGGGAGATCAAGTCATGGCTGGCTTTCGCCAAGCAGAAGCTGGGCGAACTCTCCGTGCTCGCCACCGCGCTGAACCAAAGCCGCGACGCTGTGAAGGCCGAACTCGCCGCTAACCGCGCCGCCATCGAGTCACGCCGCAACTCGCCGCGCGTCAACAACCCGACGGTCAAGGCTGCCTTGGCCAAGATCGACGCGAAATTCGGCCAGCGCCAAAGTCCCTACGTTCAACGCGCAGCTAAGCAGGCTGCGCTGCTGAAGCTGCCAAAGTTCCCCACCACTACCATTGGTTCTTTCCCGCAGACCGCCGAAATCCGCTTGGCGCGCCGCCAGTTCAAGGCGGGCGAGATAAATGAGGCCGCCTACAAGTCCGCGATGCAGGCCGAGATTGCGCGCAGCGTGCGCGAGCAGGTAGCGCTGGACTTGGATGTGTTCGTGCATGGCGAAGCCGAGCGCAACGACATGGTAGAGTACTTTGGCGAACAGCTCGACGGCTACGCCTTCAGCGAGTTCGGTTGGGTGCAGTCCTACGGCTCTCGCTGCGTGAAGCCGCCCATCCTTTTCGGCGACATTAGCCGTCCCAAGGCAATGACCGTCGAATGGATCGAGTATGCGCAGTCGCTCACTACGAAACCCATGAAGGGTATGCTGACCGGCCCTGTGACCATCCTTAACTGGTCTTTCGTGCGCGATGACCAGCCTCGCGCGGTGTCATGCAAACAGTTGGCTCTCGCCATCCGGGAAGAAGTGCTGGATCTGGAAAAGGCTGGTGTGCGCGTGATCCAGATCGACGAAGCCGCGCTGCGCGAAGGCCTGCCGTTGCGCAAGGCGCAATGGAGCAGCTATCTGAATTGGGCGGTGGAATCCTTCCGCATCACCGCGAACGGTGTGGAAGATGAAACACAGATTCACACCCACATGTGCTACTCGGAGTTCAATGACATCATCGCAGCCATCGCCGACATGGATGCCGACGTCATCACCATCGAGACCTCGCGCTCTGACATCCACTCGCCGAATATCCCGACAGAGCAGCATATGGTCGAATTAATGAAGAAGGCAGCCGAACGCGTGCCAACCGAACGTCTGTGGGTTAACCCGGACTGCGGGCTGAAGACGCGCCAGTGGAACGAGGTGATCCCCGCACTGACCAACATGGTCGCTGCGGCCAAGACCCTGCGCGCTACGCTGGCCTGATCCGCTTCACTTTCTGCAACAACAGTCCCGGCAGCTTGCCGGGACTTTATACTTGAGAGACTACCCATGTTTGAACGTGCCCGTTACGTCGTCGACCAGATTGACCCCGAAATCTACGCCGCCATCCAGCAGGAAAACCGGCGGCAGGAATACCACATCGAGCTGATCGCCTCCGAAAACTACACCTCGCCAGCCGTGATGGCCGTGCAGGGCTCGCAGCTTACCAACAAGTATGCCGAAGGCTACCCCGGCAAGCGTTACTACGGCGGTTGCGAATACGTCGATATCGTCGAGCAACTCGCCATCGACCGCGTGAAGCAGCTCTATGGGGCTGCGTTCGCCAATGTGCAGGCCAACTCCGGTTCGCAGGCCAATCAGTCGGTGTTCTTTGCTCTGCTTCAACCGGGCGACACCATCATGGGCATGAACTTGGCCGAAGGCGGTCACCTGACTCATGGTATGCATCTCAACATGTCGGGCAAGTGGTTCAAGGCTGCAAGCTATGGCCTCGATGCCAAGGAAGACATCGACTACGAGAAGATGGAATCCTTGGCTCGCGAACACAAACCCAAACTGATCATTGCGGGCGCTTCGGCTTTTGCCCTGCGCATCGACTTCGAGCGCTTTGCCCGCATTGCTAGGGAGGTCGGTGCTTGGTTCATGGTCGATATGGCCCACTACGCTGGCCTGATCGCGGCTGGCGTCTATCCCAACCCGGTGCTGCATGCCGACGTGGTCACCTCGACCACCCACAAGAGCCTGCGCGGCCCGCGTGGCGGAATTGTGCTGACCAACAACGAAGAGATCGCCAAGAGGATCAATTCGGCCATCTTCCCTGGACTGCAAGGTGGCCCGCTGATGCATGTGATCGCGGGCAAGGCCGTGGCCTTCAAGGAAGCCATGTCGCCGGAGTTCAAGGTTTACCAGCAACAGGTGGTCACGAACGCTACCGTGCTGGCAGAAACATTGATCGAGCGTGGCCTGCGTATTGTCTCGGGACGCACCGAGAGTCATGTCATGCTCGTCGATCTGCGCGCCAAGCGGATCACCGGCAAGGAGGCCGAGCGCGTGCTGGGCGAGGCGCATATCACGGTCAACAAGAACGCCATTCCCAACGATCCCGAAAAGCCATTCGTTACTTCTGGTGTCCGCCTTGGTACACCAGCAATGACCACACGTGGCTTCGGGGAAAAGGAAGCTCGTCGCGTCGGCAACCTGGTCGCCGATGTGCTCGACGCTCCGCAGGATGCCAGCCGCATCGCACAGGTGCGCGAGCACGTGGCACGACTGACAGAGATGTTCCCGGTTTATCGTTGATTTGAGGAGATGGTTCAAAATGATCACCGTGGCGCATCAATCGTGGAGCGCACTGAAAGTGCATACCGAAAGCTACACGGGCATCGAATTGCACGCCCTGATCGGAGTGTATGAGTGGGAACGGGAGGCGCTACGGCCTCTCGTTTTCGACATACATCTGACTGCGCCCGTTTCGTTCAAACTTTCCCGTAGCGAGATTGCGGCACAGTTGACAGCATGGCTCAAACCTTGCCGCTACCGTTTACTGGAAGCGCTGGCCGAACATCTTGCCCAGTGTATGCTGCGGGAATGGCCTTGCAGCCGTGTTGTGATCGGTATTGAGAAGCCGGGTGCGCTGGGCGATCTAGCGCGGGTGGGGGTGCAGATTGCGCGTAGTGTCTAGTCTGAAAATGTGGTTACTGCTTATCTGGGGCAATTCTTTCGTCAAACCATTCATCCGAGTCCACGAATAACAATATGAAAATAAACAAACTATTTTTCACCCTTCGTTGACTTCGGCTTTGGTGAGGTTGGAGGGTCACCGGAGAATTTGGCCACGGAGAGAGAAAAAGTCGGCGAGAGCGTGGTTGTGGTGCGGTTCTGGAAGTCCGCAAGTGTTCGCACGAACCCGCGCCAGTTCGCGGCAATACTCAATAAAAAAGGCCAACGGATAACCGTTGACCTTTATATATTGGTGGTGGGGTCGCACCCCGAGTCAATTTAAGTTATCCCAACGCCTGCGAGCCATTGCGGGCAGCTGCGAAAACCTACCAAAATCCCTTATTCGGCAAGCATCTTATCAGGAAAATCACAGGTTGTTTTGTCGGCGGTAGAGTAGCTGCGGACACGGGTTCAATTGCGCAATCGGGAATTGAACCCGCGTCCTAGATGAGTGGTTTCAGCGAAGCTCGTACCAGACACCCCGTCCGCTACCGTGCTGGTTCAAGTGTCCGCGTTCGATCAGTGTACGGAAATGTTGCTTGAGCGTATTGCGGCTCGCACCGGTCAGTTTGATTGCCTCGCCGATCGTGACACGACCATGCTCGCGGGCAAACTCGACGATTTGCAGCGAAAGTTCCGGCAAGGTAGCCAGCACCAGTTTTTCGCGTTCCACCTTCTTTTCCAGTCGCTTGACCTGCTCGGTCAGCGAACGTAGGAAGAACACCAGCCATGGTTGCCAGTTCGGGGCATCGGTACGAATCGCCCCTTGGGTTTGGCGCAGGGCTAGATAGTAGGCCTCCTTGCTTTGCTCGATGACGCTTTCCAGTGAACTATAGGGCACATAGGCGTAGCCTACCTGCAATAGCAGCAGGGTTGTGAGCACGCGCGAAAGGCGACCGTTGCCGTCCTGAAATGGGTGAATTTCCAGAAACACGACTACCCAAACTGCAATGATTAGTAACGGATGCAGGTGTTTTGAATCGCGTTCTTCCTGCACCCATGTCACCAGTTCGGTCATCAAGCGTGGCGTGTCAAAAGGTGAAGCTGTCTGAAACACGATGCCGAGCTGTGTGCCGTTTTCATCAAAGGCTGCGACGCTATTGGATGTGGTCTTGTAGTTGCCGCGATGCCATGCATCTTTTTCGCTATAGACGAGCAGATTCTGATGCAATTGCTTGATATGGTTTTCGGTGAATGTGATGTCTTTCCACGACGAAAAAACCAGCTCCATGACCTCTGCATAGCCTGCCACCTCCTGTTCGTCACGACTGGTGAAGTTTTTGATCTGCAGGTTGGACAGCAATCGCTCGACCTCGCGGTCGGACAATTTGCTGCCCTCAATCCGGGTTGACGAGCCGATGCTTTCGATCGTGGCAACGCGGCGCAGGGCAGACAGCCTGTCGGGGGCAAGCGTCCCCAAGGCGCGCCACGCCCCCTTGAATTCATCAATCTTGGAGATCAGTGACAGAATGTCCGGGGTGATATGGATTGTGTCGGTTTTAATCATGAAACCAATGATACACCCAATTACACCCATTTCAAGTGCGCCATCCAAAAACACACCCATTAACACCCAAAAAAACAGAGGCCAACATCATTTGGCAAACTTCCATTACGTTTTAATGAGTGAGTCCGAAACCGGTCTTCAATTGCTAGTGCTATATTTCGATACACATGACAAATAAATTTGACGAAATCATTTCGCGTAATGGCACAACCAGTCTGAAATACGACACTCGGCAAAGTACGTTCGGTAAATCAGATGTGCTGCCGCTGTGGGTGGCCGACATGGATTTTGCTGTACCTGAAGCGGTGCGGCGTGCACTGACCGTGCGTGCCTCTCATCCGATCTACGGTTACACCAGTTACCCGGAGTCGTTATATCAATCGCTGATGCAATGGCTGTCCAGCCGCCATGCTTGGATCATTCAGCGTGAATCGGCCATGTTATGTCCCGGTGTGGTGCCTTCACTGAACGCGTCGATATATGCACTCACCCAGCCTAGCGACGGCGTAATCGTGCAACCACCCGTGTATGCCCCGTTTCTATCAGCGCCCGAAACCACAGGAAGAAAATTACTGCTCAATCCACTCAAATTAGTGGAGGGCCGTTATCAATTTGACTTCGCAGATTTTGAGCGTTGCGCGGCGGAAGGTGCGCGTTTGTTACTGCTGTGCTCGCCGCACAACCCGGTTGGCCGGGTTTGGCAGCAACAGGAATTGCAGACGCTGTTGGAGATATGCCAACGCTACGACATCACGGTGATGTCAGACGAGATCCATGCCGACCTAATCTATCCCGGCACACGGCATGTGCCACTAGCCAAGCTGGCGCAAGGTAGGGTTAAAGTCATCACTGCCGTTGCGCCCAGCAAGACTTTCAATATTCCCGGTCTCGGGCTTTCGGCACTCATTGTGCCGGATCAAGCTGACCGAGCTGCTATTTTTAAAGCATTTGATTCGTTGCATGTCAGTGCGGCTAATCCATTCAGTATCGTAGCGTTCGAAGCGGCTTATCGCGAAGGTGCGGATTGGCTGGACGAGTTGCTGGATTATCTGACGGGCACGCGCGATTTTGTACGCGAATTCATTCGCCAGCACCTGCCGCTAATCAAACTCATCGAGCCGGAAGGCACATATCTATTGTGGCTGGATTGCCGTGCGATGGGGCTGAGCGACAGGCAGCTCACACAGTTCTTCGTGCAGGAGGCGGGCGTGGGATTAAGTTCGGGAATATTGTTCGGCGAACAGGGTAGTGGTTTCATGCGCATGAACATCGGTGCACCGCGCAGCATCATCGCTCAGGCATTGGAAAATATCGCCAGCGCTGAACGAGCGCGCAAGTGAGCATCACTCCTTGCCGTAGCGCAACACCAGCCAGATACCCCCGAGGATCAGCAAAGAGGCAATCAATAAATCGCGCGTGAGCGCTTCGCCCAGCAAGACGATTCCGCCCAGTGCGGCGAATATCGGCGCGGAGAGTTGTACCGTCGATGCCGTTATGGCGCGCAGATGTTGCAGCACCCGGTACCACAACACGTAGCCAAGTGCGGAAGCCAGTGCGCCGGAGAGCGCGGCATACAACACGCCCTGTCTGTCCAGATGCAGCCAAGGCAAGGCAAAAACGGACAGTATGAGGGTGAACGGTGCGGTACGTAGGAAATTTCCGGCAGTTGCGGCGGCAGGATTAGACAGGCTGCGTCCAAACAGGGAATACATTCCCCAAGCGATCCCGCTTGCCAGCATCAATATCGAATCCAGCACGGATGGTGCTTCCACGCCGGGCGATACCAGTATCACCAAACCGACTATCGCTGCCGCTAAACCTATGCTTTGAAATACGCTCATGCGTTCGCCCGAGATGAATCCTGCGAGGATCATGGTCGCCTGCACCGTGCCGAACAATATCAATGCGCCCGCGCCGGTATTGATGGAACGGTAGGCGAAGGAAAACGCGACCGCGTAAATGAACAAGGCCAGCGCACTGCGCCATGTACCGTACTTGAGCGGAGCCTGATTCTGCCAGCGCATCAGCAGCCAGAGTATGGCTGCGCCGGAAAGCAGGCGCACGGAGGTGAAGCTTGCGGCATCGATACTTGTTTCCTTGAGAGCCATACGGCACAACAGCGAGTTGCTGGCAAAGGCGATCATAGTCAGTGTCGTGTAGGCCGCAAGTCGGACGCTGTTCATGGGGATATTCAGTTCAGCGCGCTTGACGGGACAAATGTCGCGGCTCGGTATCGGATAGATTCAGGTAGTGCACATTGAATAGACCGTCCCGGTCGTTCCAGGTCGTTTTGAGATGCCAACCTGCCATGTGTGCTAGTTGCTGAAATTCATGCGCGGTATATTTGTATGAATTTTCGGTGTGGATGGTTTCGCCTTCTTCAAACTGGAAGGTCTCCTTGCCCAGTCGGATGAACTGTTCGCAGCGGCTGACCAGATGCATTTCGATGCGGCCCAATGCTGCGTTGTAACACGCATAGTGGGCAAATTGGTCCACATCAAGTTTAGCCCCCAGTTCGCACTGCATGCGTGTCAGCAGATTGAGATTGAACGCGGCGGTGTAGCCATCGGCATCGTTGTAAGCTGCATTAAGCCGTTCCGGCGATTTCTTGCAGTCCACACCGATCAGCAAAGCACCGTTATTGCCGACTAGCTGTGCGGCATGCTTGAGCAATAGAACAGCTTCTTCCGGTGTGTAATTGCCGATGGTGGAACCGGGGAAAAAGATGACCTGTCGCCGAGCGGCATAGTTCTTGAGCGCATGAGCGGGAATCCGCGTGTAGTCCATGCACAACGGCTGCATGTGCATCGCCGGGAACATTGCCTGCAGACGATGCGTGCTGTGCAGCAAATGCGGTTCGCAGATATCAATTGGCATATACACGGCATCGTTAGCCAGATGTTGCAGCAGCAACGGCGTCTTGATGGCACTGCCGCTGCCCAGCTCGATCAGTACGCAGGAAGTGCCGATCAGCTTTGCCATCTCTGCGCCGTAGCGTTCGAAAATGGCGGTCTCGGTGCGTGTCGGATAATACTCCGGCGTGGTGCAGATCAGATCGAATAGATGCGAGCCGTGGGCATCGTAAAAGAATTTGGGCGGGATGGCTTTAGGATGTTTGCGCAACCCTGCATGCACGCAGGTCAGAAAATCCTCCTCGTCCTGAATGGATTGAGGGGTGGGCGATTCGTTGCGCATCAAATATCCTCCGCCAGACGTAGGCCGGAGAACATCCAGCGATCTGCCGCCCGGAAAAAATTTCGGTAGCTGGCTCGGATGTGATCCTGTGCAGTGGTGCAGCAACCGCCGCGCAGTA
Source organism: Nitrosomonadales bacterium (assembly GCA_016195965.1). Classification (GTDB taxonomy): domain Bacteria; phylum Pseudomonadota; class Gammaproteobacteria; order Burkholderiales; family Gallionellaceae; genus Gallionella. The sequence goes on from JACPYR010000023.1 coordinate 19,245, forward strand.
CCATCTGGTCGCTCATGAACTTGCCGTTGTATTCGCCTAACGTGCCGGGCAAAGGGTGGAAACCGGGATAAGGCAGATAAGCGCTTTGCGTCCACTCCCACAAGTCGCCGTAGAGTTGCGTCAGTCCTGCCTGTTGTACGGGGCGTGGTACATACAGTCCGTTGTCGAGGAAGTTACCGCTGATAGTTTGCGTGCTCGCGGCATGTTCCCACTCCGCTTCGGTCGGCAGGCGTTTGCCCGCCCAGCGTGCATAGGCATCCGCTTCGTAATAACTCAAGTGCGACACCGGCTCGTCCATGCGCAAGTCATGCGCGCCAGTCAAGTCGAAGTGACGCCAGTCGCAACCTTCCTTGAACCAGTACAACGGCGCTTGCCAGTTTTGCTCCTTAATGGTGTGCCACGCATCGGACAACCACAGGTCGACGCGGTCATAACCGCCGTCGTTGATGAAAGTTAGATATTCCGCATTGGTAATGAGTCGTGTGCCGAGACGGAAATCCTGAATATAGGTCTTGTGCCGGGGGCGTTCATTGTCATAGGAAAAAGCATTGCTGCCATGGCCGATCTCGATGATGCCAGCCGTGAACTCTTGCCAGCCCATTGCAGGGATAGGCGCGGCGGTTTGTATGTCGATGCTGTGGTAAACCGGGTGCAACGGATTGATGAAGAAGTTATAGCGCGTATCCATCAACAACAACTCCTGATGCTGGATCTCGTGCTCCAGTCCCAATGTCAGACGCAGGCGAATATCCGCTGCATGTTGCTCAGGTGGATGCACCAGTAATTCCAGAATCGCCACATCGACATGGCGACGATAGAGATACACTTCCTCCACCGTCGGGCGCGACAGCATGCCGCGTTGTGGGCGTGGAAAAAAGGTACCCGCCGTTTCGTAGTAGGAGTTGAACAGGTGTGCATACTCCTCGTGCAGCGCGCGGTACTGCTTCGCATACGGCACGAGGATGAACATCTCGAAGAACCAAGTGACATGAGCCAGATGCCATTTCGGCGGGCTCACGTTCTCCATCGCCTGGATGCAGTAGTCCTCGATCTCCAGTGGCGCACACAGTGCTTCCGAACGCGCACGTACTGCCTGGTAACGCTCGATCAATGCAGCATCATTCATCGTCTCGTCAGTCCTCTGTTTTGACGCCACGCCAGAACGCGACGTGGTCTTTAATGCGAGCCGCCATCGCAGATGGCTCGGGGTAGTACCATGCGGCATCCTTATTCACTTTTCCATCAACTACTACGTTGTAGTAACTAGCCTCACCTTTCCACACGCAATGTGTGTGCGTGTCGCTGGCCTGCAAGAACTCACGCTTCACCGCTGACAGCGGAAAGTAGATATTGCCCTCCACGCGATGGATGTTGCTGCTCGGTGCTTCGGCGATAATTTGATCGTTCCAGATGGCTCTCGGCATTTTGATCTCCTTGAATGATTTCGAGACGAAAATCTTTCCTTGCGGTGACCATTGGTCGCTTGATACATGTGTAACCTTACAGTCGGAGGTATCTGCCTAATCTATTCTTCGTGGCGCTGCATCTCGTTACGTGCTGCGCTGTAGCTTGAAACGCAGTACGGGACGACGAAATTCATCAGCATCTGCACCGTATTCAGGGGCAGACCGTCCAGCAGGTTTCCGCCCTGATTAACCAGATTGAGCAAACTGCCGACCACCAGCGCCACCTTCAGCGCGGAGACCACGATTCTCCTGCGCTGCACGATCCACAAGAATCGACCGATGTAGCTTAAGACGTTCGGTAATTTTTCCCCCAAGGCGCTCATATCTCAGGTTGCCACTACGCCATGGCGGCGTAATACATCCAGATAGGTATCGGGTTCGGGGCGCACGCGATAGTTGTCCGTTTCGTGCGTCCACACGATCTTGCCATCCTTGCCGGTGATAATAACTGTCGGCATTACTGTGTCGCTGTCGTAACCCAGTGCTTGCATTCCCATGGGTAGGCCGTTCGGATGCTCGATGCCGAGCGTGCGTGCTGCAGCATTGTCTATATCGGTAAGGAAGTCGAACTTTGCGTCATAGGTTTTCGAAACACCTATTGTGTTCTCGTGAGGTTGGGGCGCGATTAAGGCGACACGAACGCCGAGCGCATTGATCTCCTTATAACGCGCGATCAGCTCCTTAATCTGTGCAGAACAGAAAGGGCACCAGTTACCGCGATAGAAGATCAGGATCGCAGGTCTGTCGGTTAGTTGCGACGAGTTGATCATCTTGTCGTTTACATCACGCACAGTGAAATGGGGTAGTTTGGTGCCGATTACTAACTTCATGCTGGGCTGACGGTTGCGATATGTCGAGAACCAATATGAATACAGCAGGAACGAAGTCCAGCCGATGGCACCCAACAGTGCAGCCTGACCTTCCATGCCTGCGGTAATCCAGACGTATCCGGCAAGAGCAACTCCTGTCATACCCAAAAAATTGATCATGGGAAAGTGCGCACTGGTACGCGCCAGATTTTTCAGCATCATTGCGCGCATGACGACTGAAAGAATGGGGGTGACCGTTAGTATCACACCTGTCCAAGCCAAGGCATCTTCCCCTCGGTAGAGCATCCAACCCGCATATACGGTGACGCTCATGATTACCATCATGTAGGTGCTGACAAATATCGATTTGAGTAGGTTCATTGTCGTAAGTGTTTTGTTTGGGGGGGCGCTTCTCTCCACAGAAGAGTGAAGCGCACGGGTTTGCAAGCCGTTGCTAATCCGCCTTCTTACAGCATGCGTACTCGTCCGGTGCCGGCCATGCTTCATTTGCGAATGCCACATCAAGCGGGGTATCAGTCAAATGGTTAGTGTAGTTGCTCAAGGTCTTCATGGTGACGCCGAGCAAGACTTCCAGTGCATTCTGTTGCGTGTAACCGGCAGCAAAGAAATTATTCAACTCTTGACTGCCCGCGACCCATCCTCGTTCACGAACCACAGCCCGTGTAAAAGCGACCAGCGCATTCAATTTATTGTCTTGCAGACAGCTTTGCGCACGCAGTGCATCAACACGCGCACTGTCGACTTTGACTAGGTTACGCGCAAGGAAAGAGTGTGCGGCCACACAATACTCACAACGGTTCTCGATACTGGTTGATATCAGCACGATCTGCTGCTCTTCAGGTGTGAGAGCACTTTGCTCCAACAATGCGCCGAGCTGCTTGTAGGCACTCAGTGCATTCGGCGCTTCAGCCAGATGTGCGTAAAGATTTGGAATGAACCCCAGACCTTTTTTGGCGGTTTCAAGGATGGGCAATGCACCGGCAGGTGCAGAGTCTAGGTTGTGTAGTTTGAATGTACTCACGATGATCTCCTGTTGAGTTAGGCAACATGTGTTGCTGGAACACCATTATCAGGATTTGGAGGGTAGCCCTCCATGACCGCGAATGCGCGATTTATGTCTATTCGTCCGAACCTATGAGGAGTGGGTCATCTGCGTATTTTGCCCGGTGTCACCCCGATGACACGCTTGAACGCTTTACGAAATGCGGCTTCCGACTCATAGCCACAGCGCAATGCGATATCCAGCATATTTGCCCGTTCGTCCGTGAGCATGATGATCGCCATCTGCATGCGCCATATTGTCACGAATTCCATCGGCGGCATCCCGATTAACTGGCTGAAACGTTCGGAGAAAGAGGAGCGCGACTGACATGCCAGTCCGGCTAGGCGTTCCACCGACCACGGCTCGGCTGGGGCCTCAATGAAGGCCGACACAGCGAGCTGCAGATGCTCGTCTGATAGAGCCGTCAGCAACGGTGATAGCTTCGGTTCCTGATGCAATGTGTGGCGGATGACATAAAGGAACAGGGCATCTGCGAAACAATCTAGGATCGCGGTTACGCCTAGGTCGTTCTGACTTGCCTCATCCGTCATCATCTCGATCAAGAGCCGTATCTGTGCACCTACTGGACTCTTGTCTGGGCGGATCAGTATGAAGTCAGGAAACGACGCGAGCAGTAGGCGGCGTATATGCGCGGGCAAGTACAGGTGACCACACAGCAGACCGGTACCGGGGCCATCCTTGTCCAGCGGTGCCGGATGGCGGAAGTCGCAAGTCTTTTCCGGGATGCCGGGTACCGCGCTGAAGGAGTGTGCTGCATCGTGAGCAAAGAAGGCGATGTCGCCAGCGTTCATGCGCACGGGTTTGCTGCCATTTGGCATGACGATCCATGCCTCCCCGTGGCACACCAGATGGAAAGTCGTGGCGTCGCTGCCGCCGGGCGTGGACATATGCCATGCATCGCACAGTTGGCCGACGTAATAAACCTCTGCACCCAGATGTAGCTGGCGCAGAAAATCGTCGATGGCGCGCACGCGATCATTCATCGTATGTGTCACAACTTGCGCGGCAATTCACGGGCAGCTTTGTGGATGAAGGCGACCTGTTTCTCAAAATTACGACAGCCCCGGCACATCATCAAATGGAAGCGCATGGCCACCTTTTCCCGGAAAGTGACCGGACGGTCGAGTGCCTGAGATAGCAGCTCAGTATTTTGTTTGCAGTTCAGCATGGTTACCTCACATTTCCAAACCAATTCAGATCAAGACATTCACGCAACGTCAATCGTGCTCGATGCAATAGAACCCAGCAGTTAGTCGTGGAAATCGACAGTTCCTGACAGATTTCTTTTGTTGTCATATCCATGAACTCACGCATCATGAAGGCGCGTGCGGTGTTAAGAGGCATGCGTTGATTGCATTGTTCAAAGACTTCCCAGAAGTGCGCATTTTCCATGGTCTGTTCAGGATTAGCCCATGTTTGCGGTGGCGAAGACCAGCGACCATGTTCATTGAACAATGCATCAATCAACTCACCTTCGTCCTCGCCTTCGGCAACATCTAGTTGCGGTTCACGCGCCCGTTTGCGTAGCACATCCATGATCTTGTGCTTGAGAATGCCGACCAGCCAGGTGCGCACGGACGATTGCGCAGAAAATTTGTCTCGACTCTCGATTGCCGCAACTAACGTTTCCTGCACCACATCCTCCGCAAGGTGCGGGTCGCGCAGTTGCAGAATGGCGTAGCGTACTAGATGGCTGCGGTGTGTTTGCAATGTGTCAGGGTCGATTGCGCGGGCTGTATTCATGCTGGTTTTGTGTCGTTTAAGTTGGGCGCTGTGTGAGTTGGCGGTGGATAGTAGCATTTGCGTGCGATATCACGATAGAACAGCTTAAACGAAAACACCCACCTGGTTGCGGTGGGTGGGAGATGAGCGGGTTGGCGATAGTTAAGTTATCTGTTTAATGAATTTCTGCGGCACAAGGGTTTTTCGGTGGGCAGGGATTTTGGGCTGCACATGGATTTTTTGCTGCGCATGGGTTTCTGTTCGGTTTGAATCCTTTTTGCAACGAAGCCGTGTAAGCTGTCAACGCTGCGAGTTCCTTACTGTTCCAAGGTAAAGGTTTAGCCGCCATCGGTACTACCATGCAGAATTGCACCATCTCATTGAGATGTACCGCCTTGACGTTGGCTCGGTCATGCGTCATTTGTACGAAATGCGGATATGGCTGGGCAAAGGTATTCTGGAATGCACCGTAATCCTGATGACAAGTGTTACAGGACATGCCGTTGCTGCTCAGCGTCGTATCTTTGAACAATTTCTCTCCATAGGAGACCAACTTTGTTTGGTCGCCACGGTAGGGACGGTAATGTTTCGGACGCAGCACCAGCCCGGTGTCCACTCGATCCGCTATTGCAGCTGCACATGGATTCTTCGCTGCACATGGATTCTTCGCTGCGCAGGGGTTCATGCGCGTCGCGCCTGAACGGGGCGCACAAGGGTTGGAAGCACGGCATGGTGCAGCGAGAGCCATGCCGCTCAATGATAAAGTCAGCGCACCGGATGAAATCAGTGCCTTGGCAAGCATCGTTTGTTTCATGTTGGCTCCCTTATTGTGTATTAAGCGAAGAACCAATAGGCAGCAATGCCAGCCGCGACCAGCACAACTACCATCATCATTTTTTCGTGTGCGCACATGCCATGTTTGGCCTCGCAAGCACTATTCATTTTGCACATCATGGACATTTCAACCTCCTATCAGTAATTGGGAAAGTCACTCATTGCCGCAGTGACATGTGTTGGTCGTGCAGGGTGGCCAAACCTTACACAGAAAACTATTGTGTAAGGAATGATCGGGGAGTGCGACCAATGTGAAAGTCAAACTCGACTGTTATTTCCACTAAGGAGATTCAAAATGAAAGCGATTAGAAATTTGCTGATATTGCTGGCCGTGTTGTTCCCGTTGTTCGCTCATGCTGTCGGCGAACCGTATACGCAGGAAAAGCTCGATGCCTTGAACAAGGCGGGCAAACCGGCGTTGGTGTTCATCTATGCTGATTGGTGCCCTACCTGTAAGGCGCAGGACAAAATATTGGGCGAGCTGCTACCTACAGATGAATTCAAAGGCATCACCACGCTGCGCGTGAATTTCGATGCGCAAAAACCAGTGATACGCGCGTTCGGTGTCAAATATCAGAGCACACTTATCATCTTTAAGAACGGCAAGGAAGCCAGCCGGGTGACCGCCGAGACGGATCGCGAGCGTATTGCCGAACTGTTGCGCAAAGCGCTGTAGGCGGCTCCATGGAACTGAGCTTAACCAGTTATGGGCTGTCGTTTCTGGCAGGCATACTTTCTACGCTGTCACCTTGCGTGTTGCCGCTGGTGCCGATTTTGATGGGTTCGGCGGCTAGCACGCATCGCTTTGGCCCCCTCGCGTTGGTAGGTGGCTTGATGCTAGCGTTTTCCGCAATCGGCGTGGGGCTGGGCTCGCTGGGTGCCTCCACCGGATTGGAACAAGATACGCTGCGTATGGTTGGTGGTGTGTTACTGGTACTGTTCGGCACTGTTCTGCTCTCCAGCACATTGCAAGAATACTTCAGCGGCGCAATCAGTCGGATGGGCATGGGTCAGGGTTTGCTTTCCCGTTTCAATCTTAACGGACTGCACGGGCAATTTCTGTTGGGCATGCTCCTCGGTATTGTATGGAGCCCGTGCGTCGGCCCAACGCTGGGTGTGGCAATTACACTTGCCAGCCAAGGACAGGCATTGATACAGGTAGGTGCGGTAATGCTAATGTTTAGCTTGGGCGCAGCCTTGCCGTTGCTGGTCATCGGTATACTGTCGCGTGAGGTGATGGGAAAGTGGCGTAGCCGCATGCTGGAGGCTGGGCAAGTTGCCAAGAAAATTTTTGGCGCTGCGCTGCTATTGATTGGTATGCTGATCTTGTTGGGTGCAGACAAGTCTTTCGAAAAGTGGGCGGTGAATGCGATGCCCGATTGGCTGGTGACATTAACCAGTCGCTTCTGACTAGAGAATCTAGGAGGTGTTATGGCAGAAAAAGAATCGTTGTTGAACACATTGCTCGGCCTGTCGATGATCGTTGAAGCACGAGACCCGTATACTGGCGGCCACTTGTGGCGTGTCTCCCAGTTCTCGAAACTGCTGGCGCAGCAGGCCGGGCTTTCGCGCCGTGATGTTGCGTTGTGCGAGATCGGCGGTTTTCTGCATGATCTCGGCAAGATCGGCGTACCTGATGCTATCCTCAACAAACCTGATCGATTGACCGATGCCGAATATGATGTGATCAAAACTCACCCCAGTGTGGGCGGTCGTCTGCTGGCCAGTCATCCGCTTGCCGACCTAGCGATGGAAGCAGTGGTCGGGCATCACGAGCGTCCGGACGGTAAGGGCTATCCGCATGGCCTTGCCGGAGAAGTCATTCCCGAAGTCGCACGCATCGTCAGTATCGCCGATGCCTTCGATGCTATGACCAGCACCCGCCCTTACCGCAAGGGTCTGCCAATGGAAAAGGCATTGAGCATTATCGGCAATGAAGTCAGTACGCAATTTGATATTCTGCTCGGCAAGCACTTTTTAGCGTTGCGTCCCTCTGAACAACTCGCCCATATCGTCGGCCACAGCGAGTCCGGCCTACCGCTGCAAAGCTGTCCTTCATGCAGTAGCCCCATCGCGTTACGACGTAAACAGCATGACGGTGATTACATTTATTGCCGTGCCTGTGGAGGAGAGTCGCGTCTGCACAAGATTGGCGACTCTTTCAAGCTGGAAATGACTGGGCAGATGGGCGATGCCAGCGTGCTAACCCCTGACAGCGACTCAGATTTGATCGGTTCGATGGTGGAGGAAATTGCGCCTATCGTGCTGTGAGCTGCAAATCATTGGTTTATTCGTTGCACGCTGATCATAGAATTATTTCCACCAACATCGGAACCAAGAGTTTGCGCTGTTCCTTTTTCTTGTCTTGAGCTTACTACCCTGCCAAAACAGTGCCGTTCTTACCGATGCGTTTCCCTGTGCGGCAGTGGGTATTGAGTCCGTCTAAAACGTCGCCGAGCATTTTTTTCATCATGGGTTTCATCATAATCGGCCCCATGATTTTTCCCGGCAAACCCCATTTCATTTCGAACTCCCCATGCAGGGTCAGGCGGGTGGTATTTGAACCGGCTTCTTCGAGGTCAAACCGGATCACGGCTTTCTTGACCGGCATGGTGCCATCGCGTAGCGCGACGGTCATGGATTTTCCTTCCTGCCATCCGGTGATCTCTTCCTCTACCTGGCCTTTCCCTTCATAGAAAACACAGGTTCTTTTTGCGCCGAGGCCGCATTGTCTGCTGCCGATCAGCGACGATTTCTCCACCATGGGGTGGAATATGTGGACGTTGCCGAAGTCGGAGAGTTTTTCCCACACGACCGCTTTAGGGGCGTCCAATACTTTCTCGATAACGAATGTAGTCATGATTTATCCTCGTAAAATTGATTTCGTCCGGTGGTGGCTCAATCACAACTATTGAGCCACCTCGTTTATTAAGCAGCTATCTTGCCTTCTGCCATCTCAACGAATTCCGGGTTGGGAACCGCTCCAGCCAAGTGATTGCAGTAATTGGTCATGGTTTTCAATGCCACCCCCATCACCACTTCAAATACCTGTGCCTTGGTGTAACCGGCTGCGAGAAAGGCCTGCACATCGCTTTCTTGAAGCCAGCCTTTTTCCTCCACGAGCTTGCGGGTAAAGTCGCGCAGGGCATTTAGTTTTCTATCCGGCAAAGGTGTCAGAGAAATCGTGGCTTGCAAAATCTCGGCATCCATTTTTGCCATGCGTCCCATCGCGGTGTGGACGGTCTTGCAATAGCTGCAGCCGTTGAGCGCGCTGACCGTCAACAGGACAATTTGTTGTTCCTGTGGGGTGAGCGTGGTCTTATCGAATGCGCCCGAAAGATTCAGCACGGCATCCAGTGCCAATGGCGTTTCAGCCACATATGAGGCGAGGTTTGGAATAAAGCCGTACTTAGCTTTCACTTTTGCCAGCACTTCGGCGGCACCCGGAGGCGCGGTTTGATCGGTATGTTGGGTAAATAGACTCATGTTGACTCCTGAAAGTTGAATAAGGATTATTGACTAGCTAACCAGCACAAGTTGACTGGTTGGTCTAGTATAATGCGCAATTGACCGACCGGTCAACTTGTTGCTATAATAGTCCATAAATTTCAAGCAAAGAGGTGGTGTCATGACAACAGCAATCCCATCCGATACGCATGGACGGCTGCTTCAGGCAACAACAAGGCTGATGTGGGAGCGGAGTTTTCAAGCAGTCAGCGTGGATGATTTATGCGCACGTGCCGAAGCCAAGAAGGGCAGCTTCTATCATTTTTTTCCCTCGAAGATCGATCTGGCGATAGCTGCTATCGAAAATTCTTGGGAACAAACCCGACGGGGTGTCTTTGAGCCGATATTTGGCGACGGCAGTAGCGGACTGGCTCAACTGCAACGCCTGATAGACATGATAGACGAGTATCAATCCTATCTCGCCACCGAGAAAGGTGCGTATCTGGGATGCCCATTTGGCAATCTGGGACAGGAAATGGCGCGGCAGGATGATCGGATACGGGTCACACTGCAAAAAATTTTCGATGCGCATTGCGGCTATCTTGAAGCTGCCCTCACCCGTGCCGAGCAAGCGGGTGAAATTCAAGCGGGCAATAACCGAGAGCGCGCGAAAAAAATATTTGCGCTGCTTGAGGGCGCGTTCCTAATGGGGAAGGTGGCAAATGATCCGCAGGTTTTCCGCAGTATTGCCCCGGCGGTGATGTTGATTGCTGCCAGCGAGTAGCGTTTCCTTGTTATTGGGGGAATGAAGGTATGGCAGGCGAAGTGCCAAAATCTGGTGGAAGAACGCAGCTACGAATCTCTTGCTGCCTGCCAGTTTTCCCGTACTTTGGCGACAAAGCCGTCGCGGTCTGCCGCCATGGCTTTAATCGTTTCCTTTGGCGCGTCGGTTTGTTCATTTCTTGCCGACCAGAGGATCATTTCGACCAGCATGGGGGCGAGATCGATGCCGCGTGCGGTGAGGCGGTAGATAAATTTTCTGGCATCGGCTGGGTCGCGGCGTTTTTCGATGAGGTTAGCTGCTTCCAGTTTTTGCAATCTATCTGACAATATATTGGTGGCGATGCCTTCACCTGCATTGAGAAATTCGTTGTACGTGGAACGCCCGAAAAACATGAGGTCGCGCACGATCAGTAATGACCAGGTGTCACCCAGGGTTTCCAGCAACACATTGATAGGGCATCCGGAACGGAGCGAAGAGGAGGTTTTTTCTTTCATGCGTAAAGGATAGGCATATCGCTTGCACAATGCAAGTTAATTGCTATAATACTTGCAAGCGGCAAGTGAATTATTTGTTTTTGTTGCTGCGAATACATTTCATTTCACAAGGAGATAACCATGAAACCAGTTATGAATACCGTTGGTGCATTTTACAGTGCATTGGCGCAGCGCGATGCAAAAGCACTGCGCGCCGTTCTTTCCGATGATTTTTCTTTCCGGGGGCCGATGATGCAATTCGACGAACCGGATGCTTTTACGAAGATGATGATTTCGTTCCCGTTCGAGGCGACGGCTTCCGGTTCGCGCTTTATTGTGGATGGCAATAATGTCGCACATATCTTTCGCTGGGATGTGTCCGCTCCGGCAAAAGCGGAAATCCCGATGTGCGAAATCCTTACCGTGGCGAAGGGGAAGATACAGCGCAGCGAACTCTTCTTTGATACAAAGCTGTTTCCATCAGGACAATAATCATGGGCGCAAAACCGAAATTCCAGATTCCATCGCCATCCTCTGCATTTCCGTTTGAAAGCCATTACGCCGAGGTCATGGGGCACCGGATTCAAATGAATTCGGCGATGACTGGGGTGGCTCGCTTGCGGCAAATTATGCGGTTCACCATCAGGATAACGTCCGGGGGCTTGCATTGATGGAATCCTTCCTGTGGCCGATGACCTGGGAAGATGATTTTTCCCCTGAATTCAGGATGCCGTTCAAGTTGATGAGGTCGCCTCTCGGCTACTTGTTTACCCAAGTGTTCAACATCATGACAAAGAAGTTGATTCCGGAACACTGTCCGATTTCGCCTGATTCACTGAATCATTACATCAATAGCTGTCCCACTGTCGCGTCGCGGAGGGCATTGGCTACCTTTCCCAAACTGCTCCCGGTAGAAGGAAAGCCCAAGGCCAGCCATGATTTCTTCACGGAACTCCAGCGCGGATTGAAATCCTTCAAGACACCGGCGATGTGGATCAAGGCAACGCCGGGCGTGGTTCCATCGGATGACTATCCGCCGCAAAGAAAACGACTTGGTGAAGTGCAGGCGTTGATCCCCCATATGGTCATTAAGCAGTTCGGCCCTGGGCACCATTTTCTGGCTGAAGAGCGTCCGGAGAGGGTGGCAGAACTGGTGTCGGATTGGATCAACACAGAGGTGTAACATGGCGAAACAAATATCCGATCCCGACGAAACCCGCAACCTGCTTGAACGGGTATGCACCATGCTTCCCGGCGTGAAAACGGAGGAAAAGCGCATGTTCGGTGGCGTCACCTTGATGCTCAACGGCAACATGCTTTGCTGTGCTTCAAAGAAAGGGCTGATGATACGCGTGGGTAAAGAGGCGGAATCGGAAGCATTGCGACTCCCTCATGCGCGTCCTTGCGATGGCGCTGGCCACAAAATGCCGGGCTTCATCATGATAGACCACGAAGGGTTGAGAAAAGACCGCGATCTCGCTGCCGGAGTGGAGATGGCGTTGCGCCATGTGACAGCCTTACCTCCGAAAGAACCATCAGTGAAGGCAACATCGCGTCGCCCCAAGCTTGTCACACATCGACCATGATGTCTCGTCATCGCGCATGCTCAAGAGGACACAATTCATGACTAATAGCAAAATAATACCGTAATTCGAGGAGGCAGCATGTCTTATTTCACCCAACAGACTTTTACTTTTTTAGCCGACCTCGCGCAAAATAACGAACGCACATGGTTTGAGGCGCACCAACAGGATTACGAAAATTTTGTGCGCACGCCTGCATTGGATTTCATCAGCGACATGAGCGATGAGATGCACGCCATCTCGCGGCATTACTTGGCGCAGCCCAAAAAAATCGGCGGCTCGTTGATGCGTATCTACCGCGACACGCGCTTTAGCAAAGACAAAACTCCCTACAAAACCAACATCGGCATTCAGTTTCGTCACGAGACCGCTAAGGATGTACATGCGCCGGGCTATTACCTGCACATCGCAACGGACGGATGTTTTGTCGGCGCAGGCGTGTGGCATCCCGATGCCAATGTCTTATTCAAGATACGATGTGCCATCGCGGAAAAAAGTGCGGCATGGTTAGCCGCACGAGATGCTGAAAAATTTCGCACAAGTTTCATGCTGGCAGGTGACGCGTTGATCAATGCACCGCGTGGTTTTGCCAAAGATCATCCTTTGTTGGACGACTTAAAGCGTAAGGATTTCATTGGCATTGCGCCCCTTACGCCCGCTGCCATCAAGGCAAAGAATTTACCTATGCAAGTCGCCGAGCATTTCCAGAACGCCACGCCCTTGATGCGCTTTTTATGTCAGGCGGTGGAGGTGCAGTTTTGAGCGGAAATGTGCAAATTCCCTACGTTGAAAACTTACTACTCGATGCGAAACACTTTGCGCAAATGTATTCCCAGCCAATTACCTGGCAATGCCGCAATGATCCACAGCCAGCCGTGTAAGCTGGTGGAGGCCACGCCAGAAAGAAATGCGCCGATGTTGCAGCCGTAAGCTATGCGCGAGCCATAGCCCATCAATAGTCCGCCGAGTAAAGCACCTAACAACGGTAGCCATGCGACGCGCAAATTCGGGTGCAGTTTACCTGCCAATGATGCGGCAATCACTGAACCTAAAATAATCGCCATGTCCATCACGCTGGTTTCATCAGCAAACACGCTGGAGTCCAGCATGGCTAGTCGATAGTCGTTGTTCCAAAATACGCTGCTCGTGGCATCCCAGCCCAGCCACATTGCCATTTTTGCGCCCCACAAGGTGAATGCCCAAGTCACCGACCAAGGATGCCCGGTTTCAATTAACACGCCCAGATTGAGCAGTGCCACCAGCAGCATGGTGACGAACAATGGCCAAGGGCCACGTAGCAACGTAAAGGTTTGCGATACTGGCAGCGCATTGTCCGTTCCCCAGCGTTTAGTTGTCCACCACAAGCTGGCGAATATCATCAGTTGTAGCGTGACGGCTTGTGGCCAACCTAGCGTCTCACCTAATGCTGGCGCATTCCAAGCGGGCAGGGCTTCCCACTGCGTGGCGTGCAAAGTGGCGAACCAGCCGCCAAAGCAAAAAGTGATAACAGTAAAAAATAGCCGTGAATTACCGCTGCCGAAACCGCATAGGGTGCCGGAACCACACCCGCCTGAGAGTTGCATTCCGATGCCAAACAAAAATGCGCCAACGGCGACACCGACGCTCACGGGGGCGATCGCACCAACAATACTTTCGCCGTGGAATGAACCCATCGCCATTAGTGGCGAAAACAGCAAGGTGGTCACTGCGAGTAACAGCAATTGCGCCTGCACTAATCGGACTTCTCGTGCTTCCATCATGCGCCGATACGCACGCGTGAAACCAAACTCGGCATGATGAAATGCCAGCCCCAGCAGTACACCCAACAGCACCAAGGGCATGCCTAAACCATTGTTAATCCCTAAGTAGGCGAGGAAAAAAGTGAGTGGGGCGGCAATGACGAGATAGACACGTTGCATAAATGCATGAGGGTTAAATTAAGCAACCCCGACCCTTTTGCTGTATGGGTGGACATGGCACGCTGCCATATGAGCAGTACACGCAACAATCGCCAGATTTAGGTTTTAATAGTGCGTGGCAATAGCTGCATTCGTAAAACCACTGGCATGAATCTTCGGGCATAGTTTCAAGTTTTTGATGTCCACAGTGCGGACAAGTGAGCAGTGACTCAAGAATAGGTTTGAATGCTGACATGGTTAAACTCGATTAGTTGTTATTGCCTGCTCGACTGTGAGCAGGGTGTCTTCCACCGAAATCATCATCTGGCTGGTTATGTCCAATTTGCGATCTTCAAACACATCCTCGCCGGGATGGGCTGCCACCCAAGCCCAAACTGTTTTGTCACGTTGATTAAGAAGTGCTTCGATGTGCGGACGAAATAGCACGAACATTGCACTGATCCAGCGGTTCACTGGCCACGAAGGGAAAGCGTGGTCAATGACAAAGCGATCCAACATCTGGATCACTTGTTCGGTGGGATACCAAGCCTCTGCTGTTACCCAACGATTGGTAGTGAATAGTCCGGTCGGATAACCGTAGCTGTCCATGGCGATGGCGACCAGGTGTGACAGAGCTTCATCGCCCTGCGGCCACGGATCGGTCGCAGGATAGCTGATGGGCGATACACCAGAGGGCATTCCCTTGGGGCGCAGGAAGCAATGAAAATGTCCATGCTCACCGACTTCGCCACGGTGGGCGTGGTAGTAATACTGTGCATGACTCTCGCGGTCATACACATCATCATTGGGATAGTGATTGAATTCGTAAAAGGTCTCACCCTTATTCAGGCTATCGCGCAGCACTTCGCCGACGATGTTCATCCCGGATTTTTGCAACACCCGATAACAGGTAAGGATTTCCAACCCTGCCTGCTGCATGGCCTGCAACTGAACAAGTGGGAGAGCGGTCAGATCAGGCGTCCCCAACCCCGTAATGGGGCTGGATACGGGGGATGCCTGATGCTGAATTAATGCATTTTGGCTGCGCATGGATTTTTTGCACTGCAAGGATTTTTGGCAGCACACGGATTTTTAGCTGCACAGGGATTCTTGGCTGCGCATGGATTGGCCTTGTGGTGCTTGTGTTTAGCCATACATGGATGCTTGCCGGCACATGGGTTTTTCCCTGCACAAGGATTGGCGGAGGCTTCCATCTTGGAGCGTGCCGCACAGGGGTTGGCTGCGCCACAAGGGGCGGCCATTGCGGCACCGCTCATGGCGGCAGCCAGCGCGCTGGAGGAAATCAGGGTTTTTGCGATTTGATTGAGTTTCATGGGAGTTCTCCTTGGATGATTGTATAAACATACTTGGCATTGCCGGAATGGCCGATGCCTGCATTGGTCGTTGGAAAATATGAAACCTTACATTGTTATTGCTATAAGCAGCTATTTCCTTATACTTGCTAATCTCTTGATAAGTGGTTGATAACTGCATCCTTACGCGCGCTCCCCGCACTGGAACCGAAGTAGTAGCCAAGCACCAAACCTAGCGCCATATCCAGCGTTCCCATGGAGCGCAGTACGATCTCGCGCATTTCGGTTGGTACGATGTGTGACATGATGTACCACTGCACTGCCAGATAGCCGATTACGACGACGGCACCAAGGATGCGTGGAGTCCAGCTATCTCCGGTCCTGATTTCACGATCCCGCGCATTGGCTCGATCCTCGGCGGCGATTTTTTCCAGATCAACACCAATGCTCGCCATGTCTTTCTGAAATTGCTGCCCCGCCTGTTTGATTGCCAGCAGATCAGCAGGTGTCGCTTTGGCTATTGCCTCGGACACCTGCTGCTCGGTCGCATCCGGCAAACCTAACGCCTGACCGATTGCCCGTATCGCAACACCGGCCAATCCGAGTTCCGGTGCCAGTGCCGTCGCCAAACTTGGCGCGATCGTGGTCACTGCTTTTTTCCAATCAAAATCTCCCATACTCATCTCCTCACGCCATCATCGTTTTGCCAGCTTTAAAATCCGCCAGCGTCAGCCCACCGGTGTATTGGAAATGCGCCAACTCCCGGAACGTAGTCCAGCGTCCAGCCCATTCCAGCCCGCAGGCTTCACCAATTTCACCCAGCTTGCGCCATACCTCGCCATCCGCCCCCGTCGTACCCCACACCGGTTTGCCGCAGCGCAGTGGCAACACATCGAAGGCACAGCGCCAGTTGTGCCAGCTGTCACCCGCCTTGGCCTTGGTCACGACCTTGCCGGGTGCGGTGCGCCCCCGCGCGTAGATTGCATCCTGCGCCTCGAAATCACGGTATGTGCTTGTGGCAATCACAGTGATGCCGTTGCTCAGTAAATACGAATCGGCGGCACACGAAGCAAAGAAGGCTTGCGCACGTTTGCGTGCAGCGGGAGAAAGATCGTTCAAATCACGACTATCGATCATTTGTGTCTCGCCTCCAGTGTGGTGACGCGCCGATCCATGTCGTGCAGCATCTGGTTGACCAGCGCCGTATCGCGCATCGCATCGTTTCGGGTGTAGCGTTCGTCTTTCATTTCCTTGACCTGACTGGACAGGCTGTCCAGCTTGGTAGATACACCGGACAGCCACCAGATACCGGCAGCGGTCTGGGTCATAATCACCACGATCAGTGCCAGCGGGATTTCTTTGCCGACATGCCAGTGCTCGCGTCCCACTTCCTGCCGATGGTGCGGCTTGATATATCCGTCATCGATTTCGTGACTCATGACTTATCTCCTTTGGGGTATTTTTGTTTGATGGACAGGCAGGCATTGAGGTACGCAGCCTCCTGCTCTAGCCCGGCTTGCTGCGTGGCCGGATCGCGGGATGCTTTCTTGACCTGCGCATCGATGTAATCGGTGAGCGCCGGATATTCGGCAGCACGCTGACCAAGATAGGCCGCAGCTTTGATAACGGCCTGTTCGGCTGCGATGGCTGTTTTCAGTTCTGTCAAAGACGGTTCGGGTAAATCTGGTGAGAGCCAAACCAGTTCTGGCAGCCCACCTTCGGCGACGATGCGCACATAGAAATCCTTGTTGGGTACGGCAGTCGGATGGATGCGCAGCACGGCACTGTGATCGAGATTTTTCATGGGGAATCCTTTAGGCGATGCGAACGACTTTGAGTTGTGAGGCACCGGGGCCGTAGGTTGCTCCCCATGCTTGCAGGGTGGCAGTTGCACCCCACGGGATCACGGCCAGATCGACAATGGTTCCGGCAGCGATGTACGCGATGTAATCCACGACCGGCGAGCTGTACCAGCCTGCTGTCGTGGTCGCCGCACCGCCGTACCATGCCACTGCGCGATTGAGCATGATCGCG
>JACPYR010000038.1 GCA_016195965.1 Nitrosomonadales bacterium
GTCTGTTTTCGAGAAAACCCCGCTATCACAAGCCCTCGCAGGCGGCGGGCAACTTCAAGATCAGACAGATTTTCATAACCAATTAGATTTGTTTGGTTTTTAACCGGACACTACTGATCAAAAATATATTAATAATAATTTCTATCTTAGGGGAGTAAACCATGCAATTTCATAAAGCACTCAGGGCAATCTTTGTGCTGTTGTCCGCGATATTTTGGACAAATCAGGCGCAGGCGATCCCCGCTTTTGCCCGTCAAACCGGTATGGCTTGCAGCGCCTGCCACCAGCAACATTTTCCGGCGCTGAATAGCTTTGGACGCGCCTTCAAACAAAGCGGCTACACGATGGTCGGCGCACAAGCTCTGGTGGAAGGCGAGCAGCTCTCCCTTCCTGTTGTGCTGAATGCAGCCTTTGTTGGCTATATGCAGTATCAGCAATCCAATGGCTTTGCTGACGGACTGACGCCGGTCACTAAAAACACCAACAACGGTCAGACCCAGATTCCTCAGCAGGTCAGCCTCTTCGTCGGCGGACGAGTCGGAGAGCACATCGGTTTCGAGGGGGAAATCAACATCGCCGGTGCGGGTGTCGAAACAGCCGGTTCAACCGGTGTCGGTCTGATCAGGGTAAAAATTCCATTCGTGTTTGACGTCGGAAACGTAAAAGCCGGAGTCATTCCCTTCAGCACCAATGGTCTCGGCGTCGCCGATAGCTTCGAAGTACTGAATACAGGCGCCGTTGCGGTTCATACATTCAATCAGACAAGCGGCGTCGGAACGATGGGTGGTATGCAGGTGATTTCCGCCCAGCAGTATCTCGGAACGGCAACGGCAGCAAGTGGTTCGGCGTTCGTGGTCTCGAACGAGAAATTTTTCTTGAACCTGGCAAAATGGGGGGCCAACTACGGTGATGGAAAATCAGGTGGACCGACCTCCAGTTACTTGCGTGCGGCTTGGACTCCCGGAGATTTGATCCCGGGATTCGATGCCGCTATTGGTGTGCAGCTCTGGCGCGGATACAGTGCGGTCGCGGCACCGGCGGGCACACCGGTAACGGTTACAACAGGTACGACTGCACTGACTTGCACGGCCCCATCCATTTTTATTACAGGCGGTGGATGTATTACTCCCGCAGTTGCACCAACAGGAACGGGGGTCGTCGACACCCAGGCTACTTCGATCGATGCGCAGTTGTTGGGGGAAGTGGGCGGTATGCCCTTGACCTTCGTCGCCTCCTATGCGACGGCTCCCGCGAATGATGCGGCGAGTGTTGCTGCCGGAACACTGAACCCCAACCTGTTCAATCAGGGTGCGGCAACACGCAAATCGCTTAATCTGGGGGCAGAGCTTGGGGTGATTCCCGGCAAGGCCACGCTGCAACTAGGCATCCGTCGCGCAAACAGCGGGCTGCTCGTGCCCGATGCGACGGGTAATGGTATCGCGGGTAGCAACGCAACCGACAATGCGATCATGCTGGGCGCGACCTACAATCTGGCGCTGAATGTCAGGACCGAGCTCACCTATACCAAGGCCAGTGGCGACCTGTACAACGGTGCGGTCGGAAGCCAAAATGAGCCGGGCAACAACAAAGTTGCCGGCGACAGATTGGTCACTTTCGATTTGGCATTCGGATTCTGATCCGAGAAAAGTCTTAGCCAGGTCAACCGGCAAGCCACGAACCCGCCATCTGAAAAGATGGCGGTTTTTTTCGCCTGTTATTTCTTTTTCAACAATGATTGCAGGTCGGCAAAGGGATTATGCGTCGCCACGGATGAATGATTATCGCGATTTCCCGGGCGGGCTTGCTCTTCGATAAGGCGCGAGTGCTCATTGTCATGGCAATACAGGCAGAGCAATTCCCAATTGCTGCCATCCGGCGGGTTGTTATCGTGATTGTGGTCTTTATGATGCACGGTCAATTCGCGCAAGCGCGCACCGGAAAATTCGCGTCCGCAACGCCCGCAGATCCACGGAAATAATTTGAGTGCTCGCTCGCGATAAGTTGCCTCGCGCTCGTTACTATGTAGGCGCGCTTCGGCGACAACGCGATCCAGGCGATTATGATCGGGACGTTTGGTCATGATGAGTCGATACAGTTTCAATAAGGCGGCGACACCCGGAAGCTACCGGCACTGAACGGTGACTACATGTTGAAATATGTCGCAACCGATGTATGCGTTGCGGGCTCGCCTACGTCGTTCGGTCAACCCGAGATGTGAGAAAACCTGACGCGCCCAGATCATAATCCGCTACCGAAAAAAGTGAAACACTTTCCGCTGGCATCGGAACGATTTATATCGGGAAGGGTGCTATTTACTAGCGCAATGTCAATAGCACGGTATTTTCCTGCAAACGGCTTAACCCGCGTTGTTGAAAGCGTAAATTTTGCGCCAGCACGTCCCGTTGCGCCAGCAAGCGCACATCAGCATGCTCCCCATAAAGAGTTTCGATTTCGCTCACAGTAACTGAAAATGGCGGGCCAGACATTTCCTGCTGCGGATAATCGATCGTAACCAGCAATATTTGTGCGGCGCGCGGCAAAATACTGGTCATATGCCGCGCATAACGCACCCGCATTTCAGGTGGCAACGCAATCAGCGACGCGCGGTCAAACACTGCCCTCACGCCGGTCAATTCTTCACGGCCCAAATCGAAAAAATCGCCACACAGGATACGGATGCCATTTACTTCATAGCAATCAAATGGCTCTCGGACTGTGTGCTGTGGAATATATTCGTTCTCTTGAAAAAATGCTTGCGCCGCAATAGCACTCAGCTCCACCCCCACAACCTGATGTCCTTGCTCGCGCAGCCATTGCATGTCCAGACTCTTGCCGCAAAGTGGAACAAACACCAAACTCCCATAGCCAATGCGCAATTTTTGCCAAAATTCACGCAAGCAAGGATTGATCTCATCTTGGTGGAAACCGATTTCCTCTTTCTCCCAACGTTCCAGCCAAAAATCTTTTTTCATCACATCCTTCGCCAGAAAATAATCAAACCGCGCATCTAGCCTTTCTTCAATGAGCTGAAAATATGAACCAACCCACACCACCCACAACAAAAACAACCACGACAAAAATAATTATTTTTTGCAGAACATCCATGCTCTTCTCCCCGATTTATAAAATGAATGCGGCATACATACCGCTTGTTCAATTTTCCTATAAATTGCCTCGCATCACCAGACGTGATTTTCAATTACGATAGCCCTGACCAGACACTGTCAATTATTAATTCCGTTTACGCCGCGATTGTGTAATATCCGCACGAAATGATCCTCTTTACGCGAAACTTGAGTTGGTTTTACAGGCTTTTGTTCAGCCTGCTGACGAGTATGCTCCTGCTACCATTGAATTCGCTTGGTGAAGCACAATCCTCGCCCCCAGCCGCACCGCCCGATCGTTTCGACCCCATCGATACCCCTCGTGATTATTTATCCGGAAAGTTAATTAATTTCGCGAACGATATCGATCGCTTCTTTGGCGATGACCGCAATTATCAGGAAAGCAATCAAAGTGTATTCCAGATTGATCTCACCAAGGTAGCAGGATATGGCGGGGATCCCAAAATTGCATTATCGGGCCGAGCCAAGATTCATTTACCCTCTACGGAAAAGCGTTTGCACCTGATGCTGGAAACCAATCCCGATAAAAATATTACGGGCGAGCCAGCACAAGGCCAAACCACGCCAATTACCCAGGTTTCAGCACCCGGGAGTTATGCTGCTGCCGTGCGCTATGAGAAAGAGAAGGAAGTGGAGCGGCCCTGGCATTTCAGCGCTGATGCAGGCGTCCAATTTCAAGGGATAGACACTGATCCATTTGCACGCGCGCGAGGCAGCTATTCGGTTCCGCTGGGGCTATGGCGCCTGAAAGTAGCCGAATCCGTATATTGGTTCCGCACGATAGGTGCAGGAGAAACGACTCAGTTTGATCTGGAGCATTTTATAAGCGATCCTATTCTGTTTCGGGCTAGCAGCAACGCCACATGGCTCCATGACAAACAAAACTTCGACCTGCGTCAGGATCTATCGATTTATCACACCCTGAATGATCGCACCGCCCTGCTTTATCAGGTAAGCGCCATGGGTGTCAGCAATCCGCAATTACAAGCTACAGACTATGTTGCATTCATGCTTTATCGCTACCGATTACATCGAAAGTGGATATTCTTTGAAGTAAGCCCGCAGATGCACTTTCCCAGAGCTCAAAAATACCAATTCAGTCCGGCGCTCAGCCTTCGTTTGGAAATGCTATTTGATGAATCAAAGTAACGTATAGAACTTACTGAGCCGCACAAGAAAAAAGCACATGTAAAAAACCATGCGCTTTCTTCATCCGAACGGGACGCACAGCTGGTTCTTATTTCAGATGCGTGACTCCGCCAAAACTGCCCAGCCATTTGCTGCCATCTTCCGCAGTAGCCATGGAAAATATAGTATTGGAAAACAGTCCATCCTTGGTGGTCAAAACCTTGATATTTTTGGATGCTATCTTATCGCCATCCAGAACAGCCACCCCATTATTGGTGCCTATCCACAACTTCCCAGCTGGGTCGCGGTGCAAACTGAAAATAAGGTTGCCGGGCAAACCGTCAGCCATGGTGTAATTGCGCCAAACTTTTCCATCGTAGCGCGCTAACCCGCCACCCCAGGTTCCGCACCACACCGTACCATCGCGATCAACAACCAATGAGACTATATAGTTAGGGTTATAGGCCCCGGCTCCACTCATCCCCTCCAAACCCATTTCTTTTGCCTGCCGAGCATGGTGCTCGGAAAATTTGGCGGGATCTACGCCGAACTTAGGATCATTCTTGATTTTAGCGAAGGAGGCTCCCACCCCGCCTTTATCATGATTCCAATTTTGCCATTTTCCATCCTTAAAGCGTGCGGGTCCACCTTCGGTCGCAAACCAGATTTCTCCGTTTTGCCCTTCCTCCAGGCTATATACCCAATCGTTGGGTAGACCACCCTTGGTGTTTTCCACGGTAAATACTTCCCACTTGGAACGGTCTTTCAGATCGCCACCACGTATCCTGTTGGCCCCCGACCAAGTAGCGATCCATGTATCGCCATTGGAGGCCTTCAGTATTTTGTAAACAAAGGCATCTCCCAGCCCGTTAGGAACGTTGTAGTTTTCCCACTTGCCGCTAGCCTTGTCAAACAAGGACATCCCGCCGCCGTATGTCCCTACCGCTATGCGTCCATCCAGCTTGGCAATATTGAATATTCCCTTGGAGAGTAAGCCATCCTTTTGGTCGAAAAAACGAAAGTCGTCAGTCGCAGTGTCGTAACGAATCACCCCGCCCGATGTTCCAACCCAGACCTCTTTACCATCCATAAAAATGGACTTGACGTTGCTGTTACCAACACGGAAATGGGTGAACTTACTCTTGGGGTCTTCAACTGTTTTCCCAGATCGACCATCCCCCTGCTGCGCCACCTGCTGACCAACTGGCTGACCAGCTGGTTGGTCACCCCGGCTGACAGGCGGATGTCCGGGCGGCATTACCGCTCCGGACGGAACGGGTGCAACCTTTTGCTCTGGAGTTGCCGGCTCCGGTTTCTTGCTCATGGTGTATATTCCGACAACTACACCGACCACGATGACTGCGATTGCAGCTACCGATTTATTATTCAGTTGCATCCAATAATCTCCTTAAGGTTGCTGCTTACCAAGCTGACGCATCAACAATTTACTGCCGCCCTATGAGTGTCACGCCACGCCGCGACCCAGCCCACACTTCACCGTTAGGCGCTACCGCCACGGCATAGACGTTATTTTCCAACAGGCCAGTCGTTTTGTCATAGTTGTGCCAAACCTTGCCATCATAACGGCTCAGGCCGTTGTTGGTGCCGAACCAAAGCACCCCGCTCGGTTCCTGGGCAATACTATATACAATATCGCCAGC
The DNA here is from genome assembly GCA_016195965.1 of Nitrosomonadales bacterium. GTDB lineage: Bacteria > Pseudomonadota > Gammaproteobacteria > Burkholderiales > Gallionellaceae > Gallionella. Next base: position 5,915 of record JACPYR010000038.1, read on the forward strand.
CAAACCATCACGGGTCGTGTAGTTTCGCCAATGTTTTCCATCGTAGTGACTCACCCCACCGCCCCAAGTAGCGGCCCAGATTGACTGATCGGGCGCGACTTGAATTGCGAACACATAGCTGGGGTTATATGTAAGTCTTCCATCCCCGGATAACATGCTCAAATCATGCCGCGATCGAGTCCCCAGACCCGTATTGTCACTTGGGGCACGTTTATTTTTATTGATCGCACCCAGCCCATCTTTATGGCTCCAGGAACGCCAGGTTTTGCCATCGAACATGGATATACCACCTTCGGTGCCTATCCATACGCGATCCTGATCGTCAACGGCCATCCCATAAGCCCACTCGTTGATCAATTCCTTCACATAGGTAGTGAATTTCATGTTGTGCAGCTCGACCCGATTGACCCCTGCCCATGTACCTATCCACATATCACCGTTGCGCTGATTGGCAAAGGAATAGACCCAGTAATCCGCCAAGCCGTGCATGGGAAAATAAGTTTTCCAGACCCCATCCCGGTAACGCGAGGCTCCGCCAGCATTGGTGCCAAACCACTTATATCCCTCTTTGTCTACGCCGATTGCAAACACGTATTCATTGGCCAACCCGCTATCACGGTTAAAAGAATTGCGCAGCTGGCGAGTAGTTGCATCTATTTCATGAACACCCAGCGAAGTTCCCACCCACATGGCATTATTTTTTGGCTCTGCTGTGATCGCCCGCACTACAACATTCTCTCCGACCTCGAATGACTCGACGACTCGCGGAAAACTTTCCTTGCCTGGCTTGTTGCCGGCATATGCAACACCGGAACTGACCAGAGAAAGAACCATTAATAACGTAAGAAACAAAATGCGCATGGGATCAAATATTGGTTAGCGGGAAGAGGCCGCTTTTCGCAGTCGTGACACTATCAATTCATGGTGCGAAGATAGGCAATTACATCTAAGATATCCTGGTCGTTCAACACTCCCCTGTAGGCCGGCATGGCAGCCTTACCACCTCGAATGGAGATCAACAGAGCGCTATCAGGACTCATCAGCCCTTCGTTCTTTGCAAAACTGGGCGCTCCCATCATCACACTAATGCCCGATAAGCCGTGGCATGATGCGCAATGTGTGGCATAAACCTGTGCTCCCTTGTTGGGGTCAGCCGCGTAACACAAACCCGATCCTGACATCCACCAAAGTGCGACCAGCAGAGTGCGTTTCAAATACCCAATGTTTAACATTTCAATCTTTAAAATTTATTTTGCTCGTACTGGATCTGCTTCATCCACCTTTTTTGCGGCCACATCATCAGCAGCTTTCTTGGCAGCCTCTTTTCTTGCAGCCTCTGCCTTCATAGCGGCTTCATACGCTTTCATTTGTTCGGCTCTAACTTCCGCAAGCGATTTTTCAGCTGCCTTTTTAGCTGCCGCCATCAGTGGCCCAACTTTGGCCTCCCATTTTTTAGCCTGCTCGACATCTGCAGTCAAGCCAAAACCACCCTCACGATACGCCACAACCATAGCTTGCACAGCGGTCAGATAATTTTTATCTGCTGAATTTTTTATCCAGTAGAACGCTTTCGGCAAACTCTGTTCGACCCCCTCACCGGAAGCATACATCAGCCCCAAATTGTATGCAGCTGCAGCATCGCCCTGATAGGCGGCCATCATGAACCAGCCGAACGCTTCTTCATTCTCTTGCGAAGAGTGCATGAGCTCACCAAGAGCGACCTGAGCGGGCAAGAAATTCTGCTCGGCAATCGGCCTGAGCAGTTTGGCAGCCGCCGTTAAATCCTGTTCGTCGAGAGCCGCTTGCGCGCGTGCCATATCCCCAGCTATATCTGCAAAGGCAACTGGAGGAGACAAGAAGACCAGTGCCAAAATACTCATCCCGGCTAACAATTGACTATATTTCAAACTCATTCTTTTATCTCCGTTTTTTATCTTTAAGCCCGCACACTTAAAATTTATCATCGATATGGAACAACCTCTCCATAAAATATAGCAAAGGAAGCGGCTACTGCCTTAAATCCGCAAGCTCCCATCCTAAATAACAAATGGAATTACACATAAAATAAAATTTCAGTATAACAAAATAATAGCCTTATTCAAGTACGATCACGCCAAGCCTGCCACATCCCCCACAATGCGGCCTCGAAACTGCGTGCAAAAAGTGCTGCATCAAACAATGGGGATGCCAGCACACGCTGTCTCAGACCAGCGCGCAGAGCAGCCAGCTGCAGCTTGTCGCTAGCCATGGCGATAGCCTTGGCTATGTAATCTTCTTCGTTTACTGCGATCCAGTCGGATAACCCCGCGCTGTGCATGGTGCTTTCGCCCAAGTGCGAAATATAATTATTGCCCCGCATAGTCAATACCGGCACGCCCATCCATAATGCCTCGTAACTGGTCGTGCCGCCTGGATATGGGAAGGGATCCAGGGCGATGTCTATCTGATTGTAACTATTCAGCGCAGCAGCACGTCCGGCCGTCGAATCCAGAATCAACCGATTTTCAGCAATGCCATATACCGCATACCTTTCGATGATTTCTTTTCTAAGGGTATCATCCCGTAAGCTTTTTGAGTTCAAATACAACTGACTATTGGGAATCGAGTTTAAAATGCGCGCCCAGCATGCCACCACCCGATCATTCATTTTGGTGGGGTTATTAAGCGTGCCGAACGTGAATGATTGATTTCGCAAGGTCGGCAGCTCTCCAACTTTTACATCTTCACCTGGAGCAGTCAGGCAGTGTAGGGGACCCGATAACCGCCAACCCTTTTCCACAAAATGGTGCTCCTCCCCATCTGGAAGCAGCCACTTATCCCCCCAAATGTAATCAATCTCTGCTACACCCGTGGTCGCAAAATATCCCAGCCACATTGCCTGAATAGGGGCTGGTTTCCAAGCGAATATCGGCAGGCGGTTCTTGCCGGTATGACCGGCAATATCCAGCAACACATGTACCCCGTCGGCGTGTATCATACGCGCAGCCGCCTCATCACTCAGGTTGTGCAACGACTTCCATGCAGAAAAATACGGTTTGATGCGGGCGGTCAGATCATCTGCTTTTTGGTTGGTTGTATATGCCACCAGCTCGATTCGCCTGCGATCAATTTGCCCCAGCATACCTCCAGAAAATATCCGACCGGATGACTCCATAGATCACCAGATACCACTCCCACACGCAAACAATCAGGCATGTCTGCACACTGCCATGCAGTAAATCGCGCTCCAACTTTCTGCGCAACCATCCGACCGTATCGAGAGGCTTCTGCAAGGCGATCTTCAATTGTGTGCTTGGCTGTGTAATTTAAGGCAAACAACAAATTACTTTGCGCATCAGTATAATCTGGCTTGAGTTCAAGCGCCCTGCGGTAGCATGTCACTGCGTCATCGAGCTGCCCCTTATCCGACAAAACAACGCCAAGATTAAGATATATTTCGGCGCTATCTGGCCTGATCTTTATTGCGCGGCTGTAACTAGCCATGGCATCTTCGAGTTGCCCAAGGTCTCTCAAAACATTTCCCAGATTGCTGTGCGCTTCGGCATAATCGGGTTTAAGTTTTAAGGCGCGCCGGTAACTCTCCACAGCTTCATCTAGTCTCCCGCGAATTTTATAAACGGCACCCAGATTATATTGTGCACCCGCATCAGCATGCATCAGTTCGGCTGTTTTTTGAAAGGCATGCAAGGAATCTTTACCTTGCATCTGCAGTGACATGCCTAATAATTCCCAAATAACACCCGAGTCCGGATACAGTTCAAGCAGTGTTTGCGCCTGACTTTCCAATTCCGCAAACCGCCTCGCGTTAAATAAATTGCCCAGATGCTTTAGTTCGGCTGGCGTAGGAACACCCGAAGAGGGTGGGCGCGGCTCAACCTCCTCTGCACAACAGAGCCCATATTCTTTGCCGCTCCCGCAATCACAGGGAGCTTCTCTTCCTGGTTTCATAGTTATTATCCAAACCCAATATTCAAGGACACTCCAGAAATTCTTCAAACTGGCCAAGCTTGGATTTAAAGTCTATTGCAATGGCTGGATTTCGACCTATGTCAAAATGACTAAATCAAAATTTGAGATACGCACTTAAATTTAAGTCGCGCTTCCGCCTGCATGCCCGATTAACATCTAGATTCAATAGACATCCAGTATTCCAGCACTTTGAGCTATGGTCAATTATGCGATACTTTACGCTTTTGAAATCTGCATTGATGTGCGCGGGATATGACCAATTGCGGTGGTGCAAGGTTCAGTTTGATTGTTAATCGCTTCGCTTGCTACCCCTGTTCCGCTACTTTTCATTCACTCATGCCTGGCATTTGTTTCTGGATTAGCAGCTCTTGATTCCGGCAAGTTCTAACACCTCTACGCCCCCTCCACCGAGCAATTTCAACCAATTGTTTAATAATGGTTTTGTAATTTGGCTACTGACGACTTGAATTGCCTGAAAGATACAAGATAAGAACCATTTCCACTATTGGCACTCAAATCCCCGGAGTGCTAGAATTGCTTAAACCTATATCAAGGAGGCGTATCATGAATGCCACAATGAATTTACCCATACCGTCGGCTGTCAGCAGCCTTGAGAGCTATATCCAAACGGTCAACCGATTCCCCGTTCTATCCGAGGAGCGCGAGTCCGCCTTGGCGACACGCTTCAAAAATGAAAATGACCTTGAGGCTGCCCGTGAATTGGTACTTTCTCACTTGCGCGTTGTTGTCAGTGTTGCTCGCGGCTATTCCGGTTACGGGCTGCCGCAAGCCGACCTGATCCAGGAGGGAAACATTGGCTTGATAAAAGCGGTTAAACGATACGATCCCGAGCGCGGCGTACGCTTGGTGTCGTTCGCGCTGCATTGGATACGCGCTGAAATTCACGAGTTCGTGGTTCGTAACTGGCGGCTGGTCAAAATCGCCACCACAAAATCACAGCGCAAGCTGTTCTTCAATCTGCGCAGCTTGAAGAAAGGCTTGGAACCGCTCAAACCGCAACAAATCAGCGAAATTGCGCAACAGCTCAATGTCAGCGAACATGATGTGGTCGAAATGGAAGCCCGTTTTTCCGGGCACGAAATCGCCCTCGAACCAAGCAAGAGTGACGACGATGAAAGCTATGCGCCGATTAACTATCTGGCTGATAACGAAGAGCATGAACCGTCACATATTCTGGAAACTGCCGAATGTGAGCAGTTACAAACAGCCGGTTTATCACATGCATTGGCGAGTCTGGATGAACGCAGCAGACGCATCGTAGAGGCACGCTGGCTGTGCGATGATGGGACTGCGGCGACGCTGCATGACCTGGCCGCCGAGTTCAATATATCAGCCGAGCGAATTCGCCAAATTGAACAAAAATCCATGAGCAAGATGCATATGACACTGAGCCAAGCCAGCGCCTGAATGCATTGAACGTGTAAATAAAAAGCCGCAATGTGCGGCTTTTTATTTCACAATTTTCAAGTTGGGTTTATGCGGTATGGGCTTGGATATCACTCCATCGCTGCCTGATGGTGGCGGGGGCTGAGTATCCTCCCCTTGGAATACCAGGCCCTGTCCGGTTTCCCTGGCAAATATGCCTATCACCGCCGAGACGGGTATCATCATATCAAACGAGACACCGCTGAACCGTCCGGCGCAAGTAATCATTTCATTGCCCATCTGCAGGTTGCGAACCGCATCCGCACTCAAGTTCAAAACAATCTCACCGTCCTTCACGTGAGAGCGCGGCACCTGAGTATGATCATCGACTCGCACCGCCAAATAGGGTGTTAGTCCACTATCCACGCACCATTCATATATTGCGCGAACAAGGTACGGACGCGTGGATAAATCGCTCACTTGCGCATTGCTCTTTCGGAAGCCGTCAGCGCATCGATAAAACCTTGCCGCGAGAATAGCCGTTCGGCATATTTCATCAACGGCGCGGCTTCCTTGCCCATCTGTATGCCATAGTGATCGAGACGCCATAGCAGCGGCGCTATCGCCACGTCCAGCATGGAATACTCATCGCCCAACAAAAACTTTTGACTGGCCAGTATCTGCGCAAGCTGGGTCAGATTGTCGCGAATAACTGCGCGAGCCTTGTCGGCCAATTTCGGCACACCGTGTTCTATGACTTCAACCTGGCTGTATATCTCTTGTTCAAAACGGTGCAAGAACAACCGTGCACGTCCGCGCATCACCGGATCGGGCGGCATCAGTTGCGGATGAGGAAAACGTTCATCGATGTACTCGTTGATGATATTCGCCTCATACAATACCAGATCACGCTCCACCAGAACCGGCACCTTGCCGTATGGATTGATTGCCGCGACATCTTCGGACTTATTCATCAAATCCACATCAATCACCTCGAAGTCCATGCCTTTTTCATACAGCACGATCCTGCAACGGTGACTGAAAGGACATGCTGTCCCGGAATACAATCTCATCATGGTACTGATTACCCTTTAACCAATTGGGTGCTCTGCAAACGCATGCGCACCAGAAAAAAACCGATAGTTGCAACCACGCCGCCGACCACTATCGCGGCCAGAATCGGGTATGTTCCAACTCCATCCTTGACACCGCCTATCCAGACGTAACGTTCAAACAATGTACCGATGATGATGGAGGTAGCAACTGCTGTTGTCGCTTGAACACTGTGTCGCGTAACTGGAAAGGCCAGCATGGTAAATGGAATAACAAATTTCAGCACGATCATCGACCACCAGATAAAGGTGTAATCGCCGTTTTGCATAGCCATCACGCGCACCGTTTCTGCAGGCAGGTTACCGTACCAGATGGTCAGATATTGCGCAAAGAAGGTGTATATCCACAGCAGCGTAAAGGCAAACATCATTTGCGCGAAGTAGTTATATACATATGTTTCCACTGGTCGCACCAACTTGTTACGGCTGTTCAGGGCGTAGATCCAGATCACCAGGAAAGCCAGGAACATGCCGAAATTGCTGACGAAGTGTTGCATGCCATAAATTGCACTGTGCCAGGAAGGCAGCATGGTCATCTCAAAATCCCACGCGACCATCGTGCCGTACAACACATATGCATAGGGCACCCAGCAGGCAATATTGTGAAAACGTGCGGCATCTTCCTCGCTGCGCTCGCTCACTGCCTGGCGCTTGATGAATACCCAGTGTATCGCCATCACAGCCAGCATACCCAGTATTTCGCGCGTCACCAGAAAGGTGTAGTTATGCCATGCCGGAATATGATGGTGTGCATGCTCGCCGGTCGCCTTCAACCACGGGAATGTGGTCTCACCGTTCACCAACAAAATCACCAGCAGGACAAAAGCCAGCGGGAACAATGCAAACAAGGAGCTTGCCAGAAAACGAACCTCATACCTCCAGCGCGCACCGACCAGATGCAATACGGCAGACAGCGTCACGCCTCCTAAGGCCAGATACAGCACCACCAAGAAATTTACGGTCAGAACCGACCAGTTACTATATGAAAACATTTCGACCGTCTCCTATTTAGTCTGCGCTGTTGCCACTGCAGCAGGTGCCTGAAGCACTTTACGGATGTAATTGACTACATGCCAGCGCTCTGTTGGACTCATATCAATGGCGTAAACCGGCATCACCACGCCCCCGAAAGTCATCATGCCGAAGATATACCCATCGGGGTAATCTTTGCTAGTCCATGAGTGCATATCGTTGGATGAAGTCAAATTGAATGGCTTCATCATCAACTTCTCGCCCACCAATCCATCACCGGTTCCCGACTTACCATGACATGGCACGCAGTAAATCTCAAATAAACGCCGCCCCGTATCAACCGACTTGCTATCTGCCGGTACCGGATTTGCCAGCTTGAACGCAACGTCTTTATCCTTGACCTCTATCGAGGAAGTGGCTGTCCCTGCGACCGGCACCGACCGTTTCGGAAACGAATTCATGCCGGGCTTGGCTGCGTCAACACTCTCTTGAGGTTTGATACTGATCTGGTTAGCCATATCCATAGACCATGGCCATGCATGCGCAAACATAGGGGTAAGCAACAATACAATTGCTAAGGATAACTTTTTCATTTCCCCGCCTCTTCCTGAATTTCCAATGCCTGGTGTTTAGTAAAAATTGACTTCAAAGTTCCGCTGCCGGCTTCATCAACCTGTACCAGAATACCAATCTGGTCTTCCGAAACCTTGGCGCTGTACAACGGTGAACGACGCGCCGGCAAACCGGCGCAAATCAAGAAACCCAGCACCGAAATATACACCCCGCCCAGAATAAACATCTCATAAGTCAGCACGAAATTGGGCGGGAATGGCACGATAGGCTTGCCACCCTTGAGTTGCGAAAAAAAGTTGGCTTGCGAGCCCGAGATTAAAAAGAATGCCAGCAAGCCGCCGGTCAGAGCTCCACCCAAGGTGAACCACTGAACGCGCACGGGTTTGTCGCCCAGGAACTCCTCAACCTCAGGATGCTCGATCGGCGATTTCACGATCATGTCCTTGTCTGCATCAAAGCCTTTAAGGTTAACACTGCGCAATTCCTTGACGACAGCCTCGGCTTCGTCAAAATTGCTGAACAGCGCGAGTAAATGACGTTTGCTCATTTAGTGTGCTCCCTTCCCGGCCGTTGCCAGCTTTTTAGTTGCCTGCTTACGGTGATAAACCATTTCCTTCACCTCATACATAGAAACCGATGGGAATACCTTGCAGAACACCATAAACAGCAAAGTAAACCAGCCAAAACTACCAAACACGATACCCCACTGAATCAGGCTAGGCCATTGATCGTGATCCCATGTCCACGGGTAGTAGCCATGCGAGAATGTGGGCGCAACAATCATCCAGCGTTCCAGCCACATACCCAGATTCAACAGCAACGACACGGCGAACATCACCGGAATATTGGTCTGGAAACGCTTGAAGAACATCAGCAACGGAACAATGGAGCCGCAGAAATTCATCATCCACCAGAACGGCGCATAGGGTCCGGTGGCTTTCTGTATCAGCACATCCTTGGACGCCTGGTCATGGCCATACCATACCGACGCGTACTCGATCAGGTTCAGGTAGGTCCACACCATCGCAATCGCGAAGGTCAGACGCACAATTTTCTTCAGGATAGACAGCGTCATGTACTCTTCAAACTTGAACACATAGCGCAAGATGATGAACAGCGTGATGATCGCGGCACAACCGGAATACAACGCACCAGCCACGAAGTATGGCGGGAACGAGGTGATGTGCCATCCAGGCTGTTGCGACATCGCAAAGTCGGAAGCCACGATGGAGTGCACCGATACAGCCAGCGGAATCAGGAAACAGGCAATCGTCAGATAGGTAACGCGGAAATTGCGCCATTGGCGATCCGTACCTTCCCAGCCCAGCGCCAGCGCGGAGTACAGCTTCTTGCGCCAGCCGGAATGCATGTTATCGCGCACAATGGCCAGATCCGGAATCATCCCCACATACAGGAACAGGATGGACGAACTCAGGTAAGTAAAGATCGCCATCGCGTCCCACAGCAGCGGCGACTGGAAATTCGGCCACACCATACGGCCGTTCGGATATGGGATCGCGTAGTAAATTTGCCACACACGACCCAGATGCACCGCCACAAACAAACCGGCCGTCATCAGCGAGAAAGTCGTCATCGCTTCGGCGAAACGATAAATCGGCTTACGCCAGTCGGCATGCATCAAGTGCAAGATCGCCGACAGCAACGTACCGGAGTGGCTCATGCCGATCCAGAAGATGAAGGTGGCAATGTACAATCCCCACATATGCGGGTTGTCCATGTTTGCCACACCCATACCGATATTGTATTGATACACCTCGCAACCCACGGCAACACCCACCATGGCAATCGCGATAAACAATATTACCCAATACAGCTTTCTTGGGTTTTCCAAACTCTTGAGCACGTCTTTATTGATCTTTGCCCAAGCGATGTCTTCGCTGATATCTTTCATCATTTATTTCCTAAAGAAATTGCAGTGATTTTCCAGTTTAAACGGCGCTTTCGCGTACGCGTTCCAAATACATAACCGAAGGATAAGGGCGCAACTCTTCAAAGATGCGATAGCCGCGCAACTCGCTACGGCCTTCCTCATTCTTGTCTTTGGCTTGCGCATCCTTATCCAGCTCTACCTGCTGAGCCTTCCATTGCTTGTACACCTTGGACTCCTTGTCGACCAGGTTGCCGAAGGAGATCGCGCTGGTCGGGCAAGCCTGTTGGCAGGCTGTCTGCACATCGCCGTCATGCACGATGCGGCCTTCGTTTTTCGCGTTGTTCTTGGCCACCGTCACGCGCTGGATACAGAACGTGCACTTCTCCATCACCCCCTTGCCGCGCACGGTCACATCCGGATTCAACTGCTGGTTCATCTCGGCAGGCCAGACATTGTCGGTAGTAGGATAGTCATACCAGTTGAAATAACGCACTTTGAACGGGCAGTTAGCCGAGCAGTAGCGCGAACCGATGCAACGGTTGTAAATCTGCGAATTGATGCCGTCCGGCGTATGGTTGGTCGCACCCACCGGGCAAACCGTTTCGCAAGGAGCAGCCTCGCACTGCTGGCACATCATGGGCAGGAATTGCGCGCCCTGATCCGGAAACTCACGACCATCCTCATCCCAGTAACGCTCGATGCGCATCCAGTGCATCGCCTGTCCATGCGCATATTTTTCCTTGCCGACAACCGGCAAATTATTTTCCGCATAACAAGCAACGCTGCAGGCATTGCAACCGCTGCACGCATCCAGATCGATACTCATCGCCCACTTGTAGGGGTCGTGCGGCACATCGTCCACTGGATGAAGATGGCGAAACTCCGACCAATTTTCTAAAAGATTACTAACCGACATGCTCAGACCTCCTCTGAAAGCTTAACTTTATCGCTGGACACACGCACGGCGATTTTCTTGCCCATTTGCATGCCGCCCACAACACCCTCATCCTTGACCACGATCACGCGGGATCCTGCCTTGCTGATTTTTACGCGCGTCTCATGCAGCGCCAGCTCGCCGGTTTCCTTGTCGAACACGGGATCCAAAATCTGGAACGGGTTCACGCCGTAGCCTTTGGCATAACGCCCCATCGCTTCGTGACCGCGACCCAGCGGTATAGAAACCGCGTCGGGGTGGATGCCGGGGAACAGATAGGCCTGCGCCTTGATCGAGCCATTCTTGCCGCTCACCTCTACGATATCGCCCTCGACGATACCCAACTCAGCGGCCTTCCTTGGATGAATCTCCACCCACGAGTCCCACACTATCGTCGTCAATGGATCAGGAGATTCCTGCAACCACGGCTGATTGGTATGGCGGCCATCACGCAGGCTGGCATTCACCGAAGGAATCAGCTGCAAGGGGTATTGCGCATCGACCGCAGCAGGAGCTGGCAGCGTCAAACCCGCCGCACTTGCCCTGCCCGACAGCCCGCCAACACGCCCTTCCAGCTTGACGATACCCTTGCTCAGCGTCTCGTTCCAGAAAGTATCATCATCGAGCTTGCCGCCGCCCAATGCAGCTTTGTTCTTCAACATCGCGCCACGCAGGTAGGCGTAGTAATCTTCAAAACCCTTGTATTCTTCGGCACGGCGCTGCTTGAGCAACGCCAGCAGAATGTCGCCCATGCCGCGCGTATTGGCGTGCAGCTTCTCCATCAGCGGCTGCTGGATATTGATTTGCGCGCATGTAGCCAGATATTCCGGAACCTGGGTATTCCAATCCTCCAGTGCGGAATCCAGCGGCAACACCAGGTCGGCCTGCAACGCGGTTTCATCCAGGTAATGCGCGAACACCACCTTGAAACCCGCCTTGGCCATGTTATCTTTGAACTTCATCGCGCCCGGAGCAGTGAACACCGGATTCGCCGCATAGCTGAACAGCACCTTGTATTTGCCTGCCGCCAAACCATCATTCAACTTCCTCAATGCGGCAGTGTTACCCGTGGTCGGCGCCATTTGCGGGAACGGCACGACTTCCGCCACCTCTACCGTCTTGCCTACATTGCCCAACACCTGGTTGAGCAGGTTGATCGCGGCAGCATTCTGCGAACCATGCGCATAACCTTCCGCAGCACTGCCCGCCAGCACCAGGCTCGGCGTGCGCGCCTTCAGCAGCGCAACGATCTTGTCGATTTGCTCGGCCGACACGCCGGTGTCCTTGCTGACGCGCGCCTTGTCATAACCCTTCACCGCAGCAGCCACGTCGCCGGACAATGCCACCCCGTGGGCGCCCAACGCATTGATCAGGCCCAGCGCCAATATGCCTTCGGTTCCGGGGCGCACCACCAGCCAGCGATCCGCATTTGCACCGGTCAAAGTCATCTTGGACTCGACCTGGATCAGCACGCCGCGCTGACCGTCCACACCCTTGCGGAACTGCGCATACTGTTGTGAAAAATGCACCGGCGAAACCCAGCTACCCAGAAAGTCAGCGCCAAACGACAGCACCACTTTAGCCTTGCCGATATTGAAGCGCGGCATTTCCACGCCATAGGATTTCTTGTTTGCGGCACGCAGCACGGCAGGCGCAATCGCCTCGTAGGCAAAATGATTCTTGCAACCGAAGCTATCCAGATAATTACCCAGCAACACCTTGAGGTGCCCGCTCACCCCGCCGCTCAGGAACGCAATCTCTTCGCCGCTCACGCCCTTGGTTTTCTCGGCAATCAAGGCATAGGCTTTTTCCCAGGTGATCGCCTCACCCGAGCTGCCGGTACGCAGCAACGGCTCGCGTACGCGATCGGGGTTATAGTGGTGCTGCACGCCAGCCTGACCCAAGCCGCAAGTCTTGCCGCGATTGATCGTGGAATCGGGATTACCCTCCAGCTTCAGCACGCGCCCCTCGCGCAGACGCCCGGTTATGCTGCAACCCGCATCGCACTGCGCGCAGGTCGAATTGAAATACACGCTGATACTGGGGATCATGTAATCGTTCGTCTCAACATACGAAACGACCGTCTCCTTGCCATCCTCAACCGAGCCGTTGCCGCAGCCGCTCAACGCCACCGCGGCTCCACCCCAACCCAGCACCTTCAGAAAATCACGCCGATCAAAACCACTGTTCATCATCACAACCTCTCCAAAACTATTTATGGCATACCGAACAGTCGTTCGGACCCTTAGCCTTAATAACTTTACCCGATGCATCAGCAGGCGGTTTTTTCATGCTATACCATGGCACCTGATTGCCGACTGGCGTACCACCTTCGGCAGAAACCGGATGTTCTTTCTGGTGGCAGCTGACGCACCAGCCCATCGAGAGCAGCTTGCTGCGGCGCGCCACCGTCATCTCTTTCACGTCGCCGTGGCAATAGCCGCAGACCTCCTGAACCGGACGATTCTGCTGGAAGTAAAACCGTTTGATGTGACGCTCATGATTGAAGCGCACAAAGTCCGGAAGATCATGCACCTTCTTCCAGGGTATGGCCTTCTTGGCATCCCAGTATTCGAACAATGTCTTGATGCGCGGCTTATCCTTCACCGACTCGATGTATTGGTGGCAACCGATACATTTTTGCAGTGGCGGTATGCCAGCTACCGCACTGCGTCGCGCATAGGTATGGCAGTACATGCAATTGATCTGCATGTCCTTGGCATGGCGGACATGCGGAAATTCAATCGGCTGCTCAATGGCCGGACCCAAATCATCCTCGGTCGTAAGAGCAGGTGTCTGGGCATCAACCGCAAAAGTGCTCGCGGCAGCAAACAACCCCATCAGTAAAACAGACAAACGTAAAAAACGGTGCATCGTAAGGGCTCCCCCAGCAAACAATGATCCCACACTGGCTGTTCGCCAGCATGACTGAACAGATAAATCGGATTATTTTGATGCGTTATGTCGCGGTAGAACTTGCTATTCTAGTATTATTATTTTTTCGCCTGAACGAGCGCGGAGCGACCACACAGGCGAATAATGTCTAGTCTGAAAAATAAAGTCAACACTAACCGTCAACATTCATTTCCATTACACTGAAAAAAGTTATATGCCGCACGGAATTACAGAAATCACTTATATACATTATCTCCCCGAGCAACCCGCGCGGATGTGATGCCATGAAAGAAGAACAGGCCGTATTGGATTTTTTTGCCCGCACAGAAAATTTGCCGCTGGGTTTAGCGGTTGCAGAGCAAATGGACGAGCTGCGTGTACGCATGAACACCCGCTTCTGGCAGGAACTGCATGTGCGTCTCCAGGCACTGATCGCAGCGCAACAGTTGCCGTGGCACATCGAGATGACCGGCGACAAAAACGCACCGGACAGCCTGCTCGGGCTGCATTGCAGCATCGTTCCCGAGCAGGCGCTTTACCTGCGCCCGATGCTGGAACAACAACATCTGGGCGGCGCATGGCGGATTTATTTCGGCCTGATATGGAGCGCCCCGCCCTCCCCCGCACAACTCACGCTGCCCGACGTAACCAGGCTGAAAGCAGCGCTGCAAAATGCCGGGTTCAAGAGCAACGAAAACTTCCTCGCCTGGCAATGGACGGCATTCCATCCGCGCCGCAAAGATTTTCTGCTGCGCCATGCCCAGCAACCGGAAAAATTGCTGGATGAAGTCGCGGCAATTTTCAGTGCGCTGCTGATAGAACACCGCGCACTCATCGAGCAAGCCAACACCGCATTGCAATCCGCCCCGCGCGGCCTGACCGGCTCGCTGAATCAGTTGCGCGACGAGCTGATCGATTAAACGATATTACCCTTATAAAATTATCAACGGCACACGCTCACGCCGAGGCGCGGGCGCTACGTGCCACTCATGATCTCGACGTGAATGCCGCAAAGTTTCAATCCTCGCCCGCGCCGAGGCGCGGGCGCTACTGCAGATCGTCTGCCGTGATCTCGGGCGGTTTGCGTTTCAATCCTCGCCCGCGCCGAGGCGCGGGCGCTACACGCCACCGAGCTAAGACCCGCCAGACTGTTTCCGTTTCAATCCTCGCCCGCGCCGAGGCGCGGGCGCTACGTTACCCCCCACCTTCAGCCCTCCGATGGGAGAGGTTTCAATCCTCGCCCGCGCCGAGGCGCGGGCGCTACTCTCGGCCTCGCGGATATGCTGCGGTAGCAGCGTGTTTCAATCCTCGCCCGCGCCGAGGCGCGGGCGCTACCATACAATACATGGGTGACTACCACCATGCAGACAGTTTCAATCCTCGCCCGCGCCGAGGCGCGGGCGCTACTTGCTCGTCGGTCATAGTGCGCGCCCCCTCAACTTGTTTCAATCCTCGCCCGCGCCGAGGCGCGGGCGCTACTGCCCGCTTTCAACGTCCTGACTTGCAACGCCAATAAGCGGACTTTGCGCGAACCTCTCAAATTTGCATTTGAGTTGTCCGCGTCATTCTTGCTGCGAGACAGAATACTTATCCCGTGCAGTATGTTACACGATGCGCGAACCCGCCGGGGTTGTGTCGTTGCTTGCGGTTCGCGCGGAATCATATGACCAGTGGCCCTTCGAAATCCACGGCGCGGAAGTGGCCGTGTTCCTTGATGTGCAATTCTACAGGTTCGGTCAGGCGATATAAACGCAGGCAATCTTCTTTGTCGTTGATTTCGGCGAGCAGCTTGCGCTCCAGCTCTTCGTATTGCATCTGGTTGACGCGGCATTCGAATACGGAATTCTGCACACGCTGGCCGATTGCCTCGCAAACCTTGGCCACACGGCGCAAGCGGCGGCGGCCTTCCTTGGTTTCGGTGGAGACGTCGTAGGCTACGATGATGAGCATGTCAGCGCGCCAAGAAGGGAAGGTAGGTTTCGGTTTCGCCGCGTATGTGGCGGGCGAGCAGGCGTGCCTGAATTTGCGGCAGCAGGCCGATGGGCATTTTAGTGTCCAGCAGCGGGTGGGTGATCTCTTCCTGTTTGCGCTCCTGATAGGCGACGACGACCGCACGTCTTGCATCGCCTTCCAATAAAACCGCGCCGCCTTCGCGCTCGACAAAATCGTTCGGGCCGATCTGCCCGCGATTGATGAGGGTGAGCACCAAGCGGTCGGCCATGATGGCGCGAAATTCTTCCATCAGATCCAGCGCCAGGGCAGCGCGGCCGGGGCGCACGGCATGCAGAAAGCCCAGCTGCGGATCGAGTCCGACAGATTCCAAAGAGGAGCGGCAGTCGTTCATCAGCATGGAATATAGAAAAGAGAGCAGCGCGTTGATGCGGTCGCGCGGAGGGCGGCGCGTGCGCCCATCCATGCCGAAATGCTGGCGCGCATCGGGCTTTACGATACCGTTCATGGCGGAGAAGTAAATTTTTGCCGCATCGCCTTCGATGCCGCGCACGCTGTCGAGATTGTCGGCCTGCGGCAGATTGCGCACAGATGCACGCAGTGCCATGGCGGCTGCGGTGAGCAATTTCGCATCGGCTTGGTCAGCCGCTTCGCGCGCACCGCGCAGCATGACCTGTCTGGCATTGCGCAATTTCCCGGCGATCATGGCGCGCGACACATTCAGCGCGAAAGCGGCATCCATTGCCTGCCTATGCTGCGCCTGACGCAGCAGAATATTGCCGGAAACCGCGCCCTCCAGCCGCGCCTTGAAACGCCCGTTGCCGTCGAGCAGCACGAGGCCGATGCACTCGTCCGCGCAGCGGTGCATAAGCGCTGGCGAAACCATGATATTGCCCAGGCACACAACAGAGCCCAAATGGTGCAACGGCACCTGCAATTTCTTCACATGTTCCACATCCACACGCAACGTGTCGTTCTCCAGATGCAGATAAGAGTGGGGTGTCATCACATAGAGGGTGTTGAGTATCTGGCGAGCCATCAGTCCTCCGGATCGTATAGCGTTTGCACAAGTTGGATGTGTTCGGAACAGAGCGCTATCGCTCGGGGCTGGCACAGGTCATTCAACGAGCACTCCTTGCAGCGAGCATCGTTGGCCGGAGGCGGTAGCCTGCCGGAGTCGAGCATGGCGCGGATGGCGGCGACTGTTTCTCTAACCTGCTGCCGCAATTCTTGAGTGATGGCGACCTCGCGGCGGCGGCGCGAACCGTGGTGGTAGATCTCGCCATTCAAAACCGGCTTGCCGAACATCTCTTCCAGGCACAACGCCTGTGCCGCGAGCTGGATGTCGTCGTGAATTTTCTCGCGCTTCTTGCCGTGTTTGTATTCCACAGGAAAAAGGCGTCCGTCTGGATGAAATTCCACCACATCGCATTTGCCGACTAGCCCCAGCCGCTCCGACCATATCGGCAGCGCACGTTCGCTCTTCACGCCTTCGAAAGTCTCATACCCCGGATCGTCCACCCGCTCGTGAGCCGCATTGCCGCGCATGGTGTGGACATTCTCGTCGAAGGCCTGTTCCAGATGGATCAACGCGCACTGGCGCGGACAATAGCTCCAGTGCTGGAGCGCGGAAAGCATGATGGGGTCGGCGGCTTCGCTCATGTGAGTAGTGCTATCATAACGCCCGAAACTTTTGCGTTTACGGAGGTTGTCATGGCAGCGCTATTGAAAGAAATTGAAGACCAGGCATTAAGGCTGACACCCATGGAGCGCGGCGAATTGATCCACCGCCTCATCGTCAGCCTTGAAGGCGAACCTGAAGAATCGCCGCAAGTTATAGCCCAAGCCTGGGACGAAGAAATTGCCCGGCGCGTGGCGGACATGGAAGCAGGCCGAACGAAATGGATTCCTGCCGATGAAGTCATGTCCCGGCTCCGCGCAAAGATTAATGCCGCCAAAACAGCACCTCGTCAGCCTTAGCCGCGAGGCAGAGGCGGATGCCGACGCTGCGGTCGAATGGTACATTGGCGAAGGCGCATTCATCGCCGCAGATGATTTTCTCGGCGAGATCGAGCAGACGATGGGCATGCTGGCCCGATTCCCGGAAGTGGGGGAGGCCGGTTTGCACAATATGCGGATGTTGCCGCTCCATGGTTTTCCCTATTCCCTGATTTACCGGCTGCAAGCCGATGCGATACGCATCATTGCCATAGCACATCACAGCCGCCGCCCCGGATACTGGGTTGGGCGGCGCTGAGTTAGCCAACGATCCTCTGTAATGTCACGCCTTGCGGCAAGCCAGCCTCTCCTACCGTGACGGTGTAGTCGCTGAAATCGCGCGGGACTGAAACGCCATCCTTGAGTTTCGGCTGGATGCGGCTGAACAGGTTGTGCGCCAGTGCGTTCCCCAATTCGCTGTCGTGCTTGAACACATACAGCCCGCGTGTCGTCATTTCGCCTCTGGCGGCGGAGCGGTCATGCTCGAACATTTGCGACAGTGATTGCCAAAGCAATTCCAGATCGTTTTCATCGAAACCGGTTTGCTTGGCGAGGAAGGAAGATACGAAACCGTGGGCGGCATACAGGCCATAAGGTACGGTAAATTTTCGCCCCATGGTGCGGTTGTCGCCGGATTGTTTTTCGGCTTCCGCTTCGGTGGCAACGGCCATGCGGGTGATGGAATGTTCCAGCGCCACGATAGGATCAACCGAGCGGGCGAAGGTAAGCTGGATCGGCCCGCGCACCTGGCCGCAATTTATGCCGGTGGACATGACCGCACCGAAAGCCCGCACATCATAGAAGTTGCGGCACATCCACTGTCTGGCCTCATCGACGGCATCGCCGCCTTTGCGTTTCTTGTCATCGCCTTCGAGTAATTCGGGTTTGCCGATACCCACATAGGCGCGCTTGTGCTGGTTATTGAGCACGGCTTTTTCTTTGACGTAAATTTCAAACGGTGGCTGCTCCCCCTTCACCAGCCCGACGAAGTTACGCACCTTGCGTTTTAAGCATACGTCGGTCACCAAGCCGCGCCCGCTTTCCGCATCTACGCGCGGCAGATTGCCAGCATCGGGGTCGCCATTGGGGTTGCCGTCTTTTACGTCAAACAGCAGAACGAAGTCGTAACGATTAGTCAGTGCCATGATATTTATTCTCCCTTAGTGGTGGATGTGGATTCGGATTTGGTGAAAAAGGCTTGCCGTTGGTGGTAGTAGCCGATGGCGAAACGTCCCTGGTCGGCAAGGCTCAGATGCGCAGGAAAGTCATTGATGTCGGACATGATCTGGCCGATGAGTTTCTCGAAGTAGCGTTTGCGCCCCTCTTCCATTTTTGCGAGGTGATGGTTTTTAAGCTTCATCAGATTGGAGAATACGGTAACAGGCGTGCTAGAGGCCGCGCCGTAGAAACGGTCGCGTATCGTGGCGCTGGGATTGACTGCCTCTTCCTGAATTTTTTCAAGTGCTGCAAAAAGGCGACCGATGCGGTAACCGGGGTTGGTGTTGGAATCATCGAGTGACACAGCAATCTCCTTTTCTTGGGATGGTGAATATCGTGCTTGCCGGTTGAGGCAGGCTTTGACGAGGGCTGCGCGGGGATAAGTCACTTCACGCTCAGCGCGAATACGGCGAACGGCGGCCTGCAATAGCGTCTGCGGATAAGGCAACCCGGCAAGAATCGCGCGCATGAATTCGCCCGCCAGATTGGGCGGAATGTTTTCCGATTTGCCTTGTGATGCAGTGGCAACCAACAGGCGGAAAAGCGAGAGATACGGTTTCTCAAAACTGGCGTGAATAATTTCCAGGTCTTCAAAATGCTGGCGTATCCGCGCCGACATTTCAGCGACTGTGCCGACCTGCCAGAAACGCACGCTGATACGCGCTGCATTGGGTGCGAGGCCAAGCACGTAGAAACGGGTTTTACCGCCTTCATCGCCGAGTGCGCCCGTCTGCGGCGCTTTGAATAATGCTTTGATAGCATCTGTCTGCTTTGCGGGATTGTCTTTGGGCGGCTCGTCGAACAGGTCGGCAAACGTGTCTTCCAGGTCGGTGTGCTTTTCTGACCAGAACACGGTAGAAGCATCGCCGACTTGAATGCGCTGC
Organism: Nitrosomonadales bacterium; assembly: GCA_016195965.1. Taxonomy (GTDB): domain Bacteria; phylum Pseudomonadota; class Gammaproteobacteria; order Burkholderiales; family Gallionellaceae; genus Gallionella. Next base: position 25,697 of record JACPYR010000038.1, read on the forward strand.
GTACTTTCCTTGCTCAATAGGTAATTGAGCGCCGTGGTATAAGCAAAGGCGGCGCGCTTGCCTACGGGGGCGTTGGCACCTTGTTCCTTGCCAAAGGAATTAAACGCATCCTTGTTGAACGAAACGATATTTGCGCCGCTGGATTGTGCGCCCCATACGCCTTTGATTGATGTGTGCAGGCGCTCAAACCCATCCTGCTCTCCGCTTATCGAGCAAGTGATTTCTTCTGCATCAGTTTCAACCTTTTCCAACACTGACCTGATAGCCTGTCGTTGGCAAACCAGACCGAGATCGCCATTGAGACGAAAGGTCATTACCGGATTGGTTTCAAGAATTTCCGGCCAAAGCGGATCGGCTTCCAGTCGCGCCCTGTCGTGTGTTTGTAAAAATGTGCGCACCGCCTCCAATCCTGCATCGCCTGTCTTTTCAGCCAACGCATCCAGCTTTGCCCGAAATGCCGCATGTTGTTCCTGCACCCGATCCGGTTTGCCTGTGCTGGTGATACCCAGCACATACTCAGCGTTATCCCACAACAGATTGGTGGCAATCCCGGAAGTTTTTTTCACGCCTTGCGGCATCAGAAAATTGCGGGCAATTTTCTTTTTTCCCTCGAGAGTTCGCGTGTCTTCAATTTGCACCAACTGCCCGGCTAAATTGATTTCAATCACAAACGGAATGGCTTTGGTTTCAAAACCCAGACGAGGCAAGTCCGGCTTGCGTTCGTAGTAATCGCATAGCGCCTGAAGAATCATCCCCGCACCTCCACATTAGCTAAATCCAGCACGCCGTTTTTCAATTCGGCGCGGAAGAAGCGCGGGCTGGGGCTCTCGAGGTTGCTGTAATCCATGTCGTGCAGCATCCAGCCAAGGTCGAGAGTTTTGGCTATCGGTGCGGGTTCGGCAGCAGCATCTTTGACCAAGCGAAAGCTGGCAGCAAATTCGCGGCAACCCAGATAGGGCTGGTTCACGCACTGGCCTTTGCTGGCTCGGCGCTCGAACATGTTCAAAAATTTTGCGGGTGAGTTCGCTTCGTCGGCGGCACGCTGTTCGTCGGTATCGTTGATACGATGTTTGGAAAGATGCAGGAAATTGGGTTTGTGCTTTGTGGCATCGCACATTTCAAACCTTGCATGGATGCGGTAGGCAACATCGCGCAGGAATAATCCGGCACGTTGCTGGCGTTCGTCCTCGATGTAAAGCCCGAGGTCGCCGCTGCCGCTGTTCATGGCCGATTGCACGTTGCGTGATGACACAACCGCGCCGACTTCGTTGCGCCGCAAGGTGATCCATTTGATCGGCTTCAGCACTTCGATTTTGGTTATATGCCAACGGATAGCAGGCTTCCACAAGATGGCCTCGAACACAGCGCGGGCGGCAGAGGGTGTCATCACGTCATAGCTGACACGCTCGACCTTCATTTCGGGCCGAGTGAAGCAGGCGAAATCGCCGGTCACTTCCAAGCAAAATGTCTTCATGTTTTCCTTCCCTGATTCCAGGCATTTCTGTTTTGTCGTTCCCGCGAAGGCGGGAATGACGGACTCTTACACTTTCCTTTACACAGTTAGGTCATCGGGGGCTATGTTGCCATCAATCACCACGCCAAACGTCTTGTCATAAAGCGTGTCACCTACTTGCGCATAAATTCCCTGCCATATCTCGCGCACATCGCCATTTTTTTCTAGTTGCGCGAACAGGTACTTTGGCAAATTCACCGAATAGCGTTGCAGTTTACGCATCAGCCAGCGTTCTGGGCCATCTTTTTCCAGCTTGCCGAGAAACGTATCGTTATTGCCATAGCGCACCAGAATAGTCTGGTAGGCGCTGTCATCTATCAGCCTGAATTTCTCCGCTACGGTGCGAAATTGAATCTGGCAATCGCGCGCATCTTGCGTGAGCAATTCGTGGATGCCGTGTTTGTCGAGCGACGGTGCATCAGAAAAGAATTTTTCAAAAAATCTTTTGGAAAGGTTGCGTTCCAGCACGTCTCCCTTATATCCAGACAGCAAGCTCTTCGTTGCTTGAGCTGCTTGAAGCAATGGCCCAGATGGCGCGGGTTTCGGCGGAACAAAAACGACAACGCGTCCCTTGATGAGAATTCCTTCTGCATCTTTTAGTTTACCTTCGCGGTTGCAGCGTCCCGCTGCCTGCGCAATCGAATCAAGTCCAGCCAATGCGCGATAAACCACGGGGAAGTCCACGTCCACACCGGCTTCCACCAGTTGTGTGCTGATAACGCGCAGCGGCTTATTTTTCTTGAGCCGCCACTTGATGTATCGAATGATTCTGGAGCGGTGTTCGCCGCACATCAGCGCGGACAGATGCAATGTGTCTTTGCCATGCTCATTAGCTGTCATCAGGCGATGCAGCTCTCGCGCGTCGTCGCGGCGGCTGACGATGCACAACACAGATGGGTGCTGGAGCAGTTGTGCCGCGATACTTTCCCAATCGCGCGGCGTTAGCAAGTCCTCGGGGACGCTGACTTCAACCCGCTTCAATTTCTGATACAAGGCATCCGGGTCATCCATGATTTCGCGCACGTTGTCCAGTCCGCGAAATGGCTTGCCGCCAAAAAGCTGGAACGAGCCGAGCGCTGGCTGGGTGGCGGTGGAGAGCACAAACGTCACGCCGTAATGGCTGGCCAACTGGTTCATCACATCAGCGATGGGTTGCAGAAATTCCGGCGGCAGCAACTGCGCCTCGTCCAGTACCACCACGCTGTTCACGATGTTGTGCAGCTTGCGGCAACGGCTGGTGCGCGCGGCAAACAGCGATTCAAAAAACTGCACGTTGGTGGTGACGATGATGGGCGCATCCCAATTCTCGGTCGCCAGACGCGAGCGGGCATCTTCCCTCTCCGGGTCTAGGTTGGCATGGTGCTCAACCACATTGTCGCCGAATATTTCGCGGAAGATGCCCGCTGTTTGTTCGATGATGCTGGTGTAGGGGATGACGTAAATGATGCGCTGTTTTTTATGCTGCACGGCATGGCGCAAGGCGAAGGCCATGCCGGATAAGGTCTTGCCGCCCCCGGTGGGTACGGTGAGCGAATACAGTCCTGGAATCAACGAGGCTTTTTTGCGGCACTGGCGCAGGATGTCGGCGCGGATGATGTTGACTGGTGTGGCTTCTGCGGACGCGGATTTGTTTGCCATGTACAGATCGAAGTCAGTCAGCAAGTTGCTCAAGTCACGATAGCCGCTACGGGCAGCCGCTTTGTCGCCATCCATGAAGGCTTCGGTGTCGAGGAAGTCCGCATCCACCAAACAGGAGAACAGCATCCGCAGCCACAAGTGCAAACCCGCAGCACCGCCGCACAGCTTGGTAGTTGGCCTGGGCTGCGTGAAGATTTCTTGTGAAATGGTTTGCGCGGGTATGCGGTCGAGCAAGTGGTTTTGCTCTTCCCCCAATCGTTTGGAAAGTGCTTTGGGGCCTGTATCCGCCGCAGACCAATCAGGCAACCCGGCATGGTGCCCGGCAATCAGATAGGCAAAAATCCTGCCATGCGTGCCGAACTGGCGCACCGCGTGGATCGCACCCGCAGTGGAATGGTCAACCCGACCTTGCTTGCCTTCAATATGCGCTTCCGGTTCATATCTGTTTGCGTAACCACTGACATTCTTGATGTATTGCTGAAACTCGTTACTGTACTTGCCAAGATCGTGCCACAAGCCTGCGACGTCTGCCCAATCACTAGAGCCAAAGTGATTGGCGAAATCGGCAGCTATCACTGCAACGCTGCGCAGATGCTCATCCAGCAGATGTTCATGCCACTCACCACGCTTGTCTTGACGGACATGGGCTAGTGGTTGGTTTTCGGATTTTTCATTCATGCCGACCATGCTAACACCCTCACTGACTCAAAACGTGAGCCTGCCATTGCTATTTATCTGTAGCGCCCCAGCGCATTTTGCAGATGCTCCGCTACGGCATTTCGCAGGCTTTCTGGTGAGATGACTTCAACATCAGCGCCATGCTTGAGTATGTCCATCACCAGTTCGCGCGGGTCAGAATAAGGAATGCGCAACTCATAGCTGCCGTCTTCAAGTGTGCTGCTTTGCTGTTGCGGATGCCAGTGTTCATCCGCCACCCAGCGCGCGCGTTCGGGGGTGAAGCGCAATACGGCGGTGTGCTTAGGCACACCCGCGAAGATGCCGTAGCTGGTGGCGAAGTGCGCATCCAGTTTTTCTGCGGCGATGTCTTGTGCAGTCTGTTCCAGCGGTTTCACTTCGCGTAGCCTGTCCACGGCAAAGCTGCGCAAACCATTGCGCTCGTGGCAGTAAGCGTCCAGATACCAGTTGTCGCGGTAATGGGTTAAGCGTTGCGGAGAGATTTCGCGCCGGGTTTCCGCGTCGTCGCTGCGGGCGTGGTAGCGAATAGCCAGACGCCTTCTGGCGAGCAGCGCACCGGCCACGGTCTGGAAATGCCCGCTTTCTGTAGTGCGTCCGGCCTGGCGTAGGATGCGCACACGGTTGGCGATTTCGCCCTTGTCCATTGCCGCCATACTGAGGATTTTTTCGATGCGGGTTTTTAAGGGCTTGAGGTGATTGTCCAGTAGGCCGGGTTGTAGCTGTTCGAGCAGTTGTTGGGTGGTGAGTAAGGCGTACAGTTCGCCGGCGTTGAACCAGACCCCCGGCAATTCAAAGACGCCGCCGTCCTGGGTGTCATAGAAATAGCCGTTGCGCGCGCGGTCGTATTTGATCGGTGCATTGAAATGCAAGCGCATCTCTTCAATGACGCGAGTGACCGTTGCGCGCGAACATTCCAGCTTCTCCTGCAACACGCTGTGCGGCACCGGCAGGCGATGCGATGCAATGACCCGATGCAGCTTGTAGATGCGTTGCAGCCTATCCATGACCTCACCCTCGTACCCGTGCGATTAAATTGGATTATCCTGATCGAAAAAGCGCTGTTCCAAGCCGAACTGTTTTGCCAGATGTTCGCCCAGCGCCCGGATACCCAAACGCTCGGTCGCATGATGCCCGGCGGCGATGAAGGCCACACCGGTTTCGTTGGCCAGGTGGAAATTCTGTTCGGAAATTTCTCCGGTGATATAGGCATCCACGCCCTGCGCGATCGCCGCCTCGAAATAATTTTGCGCACCTCCGCTGCACCACGCCACTTTGCGTATGGCCCTGGCGCCGTCACCGATGACCTGCGGGGTGCGTTGCAAATCATGCGCGATCTGCTGGGCAAACTGCGCGAGCGGTTGCGGCCTTTCCAGCGCACCCAACCAGGCAATGTTCTGTTCGCCGAATCGGCCCTGCGCCAGCAAGCCGAGCAATTTGCCGAGCTGAGCGTTGTTGCCCAGCTCGGCATGCGCATCGAGCGGCAGGTGATAGGCCAGCAGACTCACGTCATTGCGCAACAACTGCGCGATGCGTTTTTTCTTGACGCCGACTATCGTCGCCTCTTCGTTGCGCCAGAAGTAACCGTGATGCACCAGCAGTGCATCCGCTCCCCATGCGATCGCCTCATTGATCACCTGCTGCGAGGCCGTCACGCCGGTGGCGATGCGCCGCACTTCCGCGCGCCCCTCCACCTGCATCCCGTTCGGGCAGTAATCCTTAAACAGGGTGGTTTGCAATAGGCTTGCGTTATAATCGCGCAATTCGTTAAGCAGCATCGGCAATCCCTTCGTTAATTGAGACTATTGGTTTCATCATACCATGCGTAAACACTGGCTTTTATTCACCCAAACCGTCACGATCGCGCTGGCGTTGCTGTTTATTGTCCACACGCTCAAGCCCGAGTTGCTGCCGAACGCCGCACGCGGCGGGGTGGTCACGCTGTATGAAAACACCCCGCTCAGCAACGACGATAAATCGCCTGCGATGGGTTTGAGCGCCGCCGCGCAAAAAGCCATGCCCGCCGTGGTCAATATTTTCACCAGCACTACCATCAAAACCCCGGTCAACCCTTTCCTGGATGATCCGCGCTTCAAATTTTTCTTCGGCGACCAGTTCGATACCGAACCGCAAAGCAGCTCCAGCCTGGGTTCCGGCGTGATCGTCAGCGCCGATGGTTACATCCTCACCAACCATCACGTGGTAGAGGCCGCCGACCAGATTGAGATCGCGCTGTCCGATGGCCGCAAAGCCAAGGCGCATGTGATCGGTTCCGACCCGGAAACCGATCTGGCGGTAATCAAAATCGATCTGCCCGGCAACCTTCCCGCAATCACCTTCGGCCATCCTGAAAAATCGCGCGTGGGCGACATGGTGCTGGCGATCGGCAATCCGTTTGGCGTGGGCGAAACCGTCACGATGGGCATCGTCAGCGCGCTCAAGCGCGACCATCTGGGCATCAACACCTTCGAAAATTTCATCCAGACCGACGCCGCGATCAATCCCGGCAATTCCGGCGGCGCGCTGGTGGACAGCAATGGCAACCTGATCGGCATCAACAGCGCGATCTACTCGCCCAACGGCGGCTCGCTCGGCATCGGCTTCGCGATTTCCGCCAGCACCGCAAAAAAAACCATGGAGCAAATCATCCAGCACGGCTCCGTTACACGCGGCTGGGTAGGTGCCGGGGTACAGGAACTGACTCCGGAATTGGCCGAGTCATTCAAGCTCGGTGACACCAAGGGTGTGCTGATTACCGAAGTGATGCGCAACAGTCCGGCAGAGCAAGCCGGCATCAAGGCGGGAGATATCCTGATTGCGATAGACGATAAAGCCATCAACGATTCGAGCGCGATGCTGGACACCGTCGCCAACCTGCAGCCCGGCAAAGCTGTTCAAATCAAACTCATGCGCAACGGGAACAGCATTAGCTTGCCCGTGAAGATCGGCAAGCGCCCCAAGCCGGTCTCGGATTAACCGGCGAGATTTGGTTTTTCGATTAGCGCGCCGGTGAAATTGAAATGATGGCGTAACGCCAAATTGAACTACACTGGCCATGCTATCAGATACATGGAGGACAAAGCTGCATGAGCGATAACAAAGAAAACACGAAGTCTTTCATCTCCAGAATTTTTCATCGTTTTGAAACGATAGTCACGATTGGTATCGTCGCGATGATTTCAGTCATGATACTCGCGGCGTTCTGGGGACTGATCATTGCAACCTACAATCTTGTGCTGCACGGCGCATTTGACACCCTTGAGCACAAGGCATTTCAATCGGCATTCGGCATGGTGATGACATTGCTGATCGCGATCGAGTTCAACCGCACGATCATGCATGCATATCTTGAGGAAGGCCGCGAGGTCATTGTCAAAACAGTGGTGCTGGTTTCCATCCTGGCGGTTTCCCGGCAGTTTATCGTGTTCGAAATAAATACCATCTCCCCGTTAACCTTGGCGGCGCTTGCCTTTGCGCTGTTATCTCTGGGTATCGTTTATTGGCTGATGGGACGAACCTCGCCATCCGGCGACAACACGCAAAATGAGCGGCGTTAATTTGCATCACCCGGCAGCGCTGTAGCCAACAACGGGAGCCAACATGAAGAAGCTGAAAAATGAAGCGGCCTTGTTCAAAGAGGCATTGCTCGCAGGAGTTAAATATGCCGAAGGGCGGGGCGTGGTGGAGTTTGAGCCTACCGACTCGGCGAGCGAAAAACTGCTCTATATCTACCGGCTGCTGGTACACGACAAAGTTATCCAGCCGTTGCCCGAAGACCAGGTTGCCGAAAAATCCTTGCGCCACAAACTGGCGATCTGGTACTCGAAACAATTGCCCAAGGATCATCCGCTGTTGCAATAAACCCGAAAAACTTGGTTGTCCGCAGATTACACAGATTTGCGCCGATTAAACAAACGACTATCCGGTTAAGCCTGCTCACCTTTGGGGTGATGATGTTATCGCTGATCAGTCCATATCAATCTGCGTGAATCAGCGAAATCTGCGGATGGTATTGCAGTTTTTATACCCCTTTTTCTTTGCCCTTGCCCACCCACACCGCAACGACGATGCCAGCCTCGTACAGCAGCCACAGCGGCATCGCCAGCATGAATTGCGACACCACGTCGGGCGGGGTAAAAATCGCACCGAGCACGAATGCGCCGACTACCGCATAGGGACGGGATTCGCGCAATTTTTCGACACTGACGATACCCATGCGCACCAGCAATACCACGGCCACCGGCACCTGAAAGGTGACGCCGAACGCCATGAACATGGACAGCACGAAGCTCAGGTATTTGTCGATGTCGGTCATCACCGCCACGCCCTGTGGCGCGCTGGATGTGATGAAACCGAACACTACCGGGAATACCACGAAATAAGCGAATGACATGCCGCAAAAAAACAGCAAGGTGCTGGCGAAGATCAGCGGCAATACCAAGCGTTTCTCGTGAGCATACAGGCCGGGGGCTACGAAGCGCCATATCTGGTACAGGATGTACGGCAACGCAATCAGGAACGCAGCCATCATCGCGACCTTGAGCGGCACAAAGAAAGGCGTGGTGACATCGGTGGCGATCATCTGTCCGCCCTTGGGCAACTTGGCCAACAACGGCTGCGCCAACAGGGTATACAGGTCAGACGCCCACGGGAACAGTCCGATGAACACCAGCAATACCGCCACGACGGCATTCAGCAGGCGCTTGCGCAACTCGACCAGATGGGCGATAAAACTTGCGCTGGCGCTCATTTAGGCTGGTCTGAAGACGGCACGGGAGATGGCCCGGTTTCTGGCTGCGCTGGGGATTGCTGCGTCGTTTGGATTGCCTGGTTGGGCGCCGCGACCTGGCCGGAGGCAGCAAGCCGCTCAACCTCAGAATTGATTTGCCGCATCTGCTGATCCGCTGTTTGCGTCACCTGCTTGACCGACTGCTCCAGCACGCTAGCTTCGGCTTGCACTTTTTGCTGCAACTGGCGGTACTCTTCTATCGCCATGTCGCGCTCGATATCGGCCTTCACCCCGTTCACATAGCGCTGCGCGCGCCCCCACAGATGCCCCATGGTGCGAGCCACTTTCGGCAGGCGTTCCGGCCCGATGACGATCAGCGCCACCACCATGACCACCATCAATTCCGAAAAACTGAAGTCAAACATCTTTGCCAGCCGATACAACGGGGCTTATTCCAATTTCTGACGGGAAGGAGCACCAGGCGGCGAGGCTGAGGCGACGCAGACAGTACAATTGAGTACGGCCAGGAGCCGAAAACGAAGCCAACATAGTGATCGTTTCTGTCAGGGATTGGAATTAAACGTTGGTCGTTTTCTTGTCTTTGACTTCACCGTCGATGGTCTGCCCAGACTCTTTGATCTGCTTGGCAGTTTCATCCTCGGAGCGCATGCCTTCCTTGAAGCCCTTTACCGCCCCGCCCAGATCGCTGCCGATATTGCGCAATTTTTTGGTGCCGAAGATCAGCACGATCACCAACAATACGATCAGCCAATGCCAGATGCTAAATGAACCCATGATTTTCTCCTTAAATTTTAGCTGCGCTTCACCATGGGCGGGATATTGCCGCCGCCGATGACATGGATATGCAAATGAAATATCTCCTGCCCGCCGCCCTTGCCGGTATTGATCACGGTGCGAAAGCCGTTATCCAGACCCTGTTCTTTTGCCAGCCCGGGCGCCAGCAACATCATCCTGCCCAGCAAGGCCGCATGCGCCTCTCCGGCTTCGGCCAACGAGGCCAGATGCAGCTTGGGCACCAGCATGAAATGCACCGGCGCGACCGGATTGATGTCGTGAAAGGCCAGCACTTCGCCGTCCTCATATACCTTGCGGCAGGGAATTTCGCCGCGCACGATTTTGCAAAACAAACAGTCGCTCATGCTTAGTCCTTCGCCCTGCTTTCTTTCTCGGCTATACCCGACAAACCCTCACGGCGCGCCAGTTCGCTCAGCACATCTTCGGCGCTCAAACCGTGATGCGCCAGCAACACCATGCAATGAAACCACAAATCCGCAGTTTCATAAACCAGATGGGATTTATCGCCGCCCTTGCTGGCAAGCACCACCTCGGTAGCTTCCTCGCCGACTTTTTTCAGGATCGCGTCCTCACCCTTGCCGAACAACTTGGCGACGTAGGAACTCTCCGGCGACGCCTGTTTGCGCGACTCCAGCATCTCGGTCAAACGTTGCAATATGTCCTGTGTCATTTCAGTCAATTCACTTCTTGTATATTTCATCGGGCGATTTCAGCACCGCATCCACTGCAACCCACTGCCCATGATCCAAACGGTTGAAGAAACAGCTTTCGCGTCCGGTATGGCAGGCGATACCGCCCCGCTGTTCGACTTGCAGCAGAATCACATCGCCATCGCAATCCAGGCGTATCTCCCTGACCTTCTGGATATGTCCTGATTCTTCGCCCTTGTGCCAGAGCTTCTTGCGCGAACGCGACCAGTACACCGCCTCGTTCTTTTGCCAGGTCAGCTTCAACGCTTCGCGGTCCATCCACGCCACCATCAACACCCGGCCTGTCGCAGCATCCTGCGCGATGGCCGTCACCAGCCCGTCTTCGGACCAATTCACCTTGTTCAACCAAGCCTCACTCATGATAGATACAGGTACAAGACACAAGATACAAGGGGCAAGGAAAAACCTAAACCATCAGCGTTACGCCTTGTACGCTGCCTCTTGTAACATGCCCCTTGTACCTTGCCCCTTGTACCTGACTTCATAGCCGCACCTCCGACACGTTACTGGCACAGCCAGCCGTTTGCGGGAGGAGGTGCGATGCGGTTATTCCCGCACCCGTCGCTTTCGCGCACCGTGTCATAACCGCACCTCGATACCCTGTGCCGCCATGAATTGCTTGGCCTGCAGCACGGTATACTCGCCAAAGTGAAAAATACTCGCCGCCAGCACCGCATCGGCCCCGCCTTTTTTCACGCCATCGACCAGATGCTGCAAATTCCCCACGCCGCCGCTGGCAATCACCGGGATATCCAGCGCGTCGGTAATCGCACGGGTCAACGCCAGATCGAAACCGATTTTTTGCCCGTCCCTGTCCATGCTGGTCAGCAGGATTTCTCCGGCTCCCAGGTCCTGCATTTTCTTCGCCCATGCCACCGCGTCCAGGCCTGTGGCATTGCGCCCGCCGTGAGTGAACACCTCCCAGCGTCCCGGCACGGTCTGCTTGGCGTCGATCGCCACCACGATGCACTGCGAGCCGTAGCGCGCCGTCGCATCCGCCACCAGTTGCGGATTGAGCACAGCAGAAGTATTGATGCTGACCTTGTCGGCCCCGGCATTCAGCAGATTGCGCACATCGCCGACTTCGCGCACTCCGCCGCCTACGGTCAACGGGATGAATACCTGCGAGGCAACTTGCTCGATGATGCGAAAAATAATTCCCCTGTCATCGGAGCTGGCCGTGATGTCGAGAAAGGTCAGTTCATCCGCACCCTGCTCGTTGTAACGCCGCGCAATCTCGACCGGATCCCCGGCATCGCGCAGCTCGACAAAGCTCACCCCTTTGACGACCCGGCCAGCCGTGACGTCCAGGCAAGGAATGATGCGCTTAGCCAGCATAAGTTAGAGCGCCGCTCCATTCAGTGCCGCCGAGGCCTGCGTCAACTCGTCCGCCAAGGCCTGTGCCGCGCTGAAGTTCAAGGTGCCTTCGTAGATTGCACGCCCCGTAATCGCACCGGTAATACCTTCCGCCTGTACCGCACACAGTGCGCGCACGTCGTCCAGATTGGTGATACCACCGCTGGCGATCACCGGCACATGCAGCGGGCTGGCCAATTCAACCGTGGCGGGAATGTTCACGCCAGACAGCATGCCGTCGCGACCGATGTCGGTATATATCACGGCTTCCACCCCATATCCTTCGAAGCGTTTCGCCAGATCGGCCACATCGTGTCCGGTCAGTTTGGACCAGCCATCCACGGCCACCTTGCCGCCCTTGGCATCCAGCCCCACCATGATGTGGCCGGGGAACGCATCGCAAGCCTCGTGCAGGAAGCCAGGCACCTTTACCGCTGCCGTGCCGATGATGATGTAGGTCACTCCGATATCGAGATAGCGCTCTATGGTTTCCAGGTCGCGGATGCCGCCACCCAGTTGCACCGGCACATCGCTATCGCCCATCGTCTCGATGATGCTGCGCACCGCCGCTTCATTCTTCGGCTTGCCGGCAAACGCGCCGTTCAAGTCCACCAGGTGCAGGCGCCGCGCGCCCTGTGCAAGCCAGTGCTGCGCCATCGCGGCAGGGTCTTCGGAAAACACTGTGGCATCTTCCATCACCCCTTGCTTGAGGCGCACACAATGACCATCTTTCAAATCAATCGCAGGAATAATCAACATGGCAGTACATTAAAAATTAAGGGTTCCATTGCACAAAATTTTGCAGCAGTTTCAGCCCTGCTGTATGGCTTTTCTCCGGATGAAATTGCACCGCAAACAAATTATTTTTCGCCACCGCGCATACGAAAGACTGCGGGTATTTACTGGTCGCCTGCACCAGCGATGCATCCTGCGGCTGCACATAATAGCTGTGGACGAAATAAAAGCGCGCGTCCTGCTCTATACCTTCCCATAACGGATGCTGTACGTGGTGCACCTGATTCCAGCCCATGTGCGGCACTTTGAGCTTGTTGCCCTGGGCATCATGCATGTTACTGGCAAAGCGCTCTACTTTGCCATGCAAAATTCCCAGCCCGGCCACACCACCCTCGGCACTGCGCTCAAACAACATTTGCAGGCCGATGCATATGCCCAAAAAAGGTTTGTTGCCGGCAGCCGACAATACCACATCGCGCAAACCGCGCGCATCCAGTTCGCGCATGCAATCAGGCATCGCCCCCTGTCCGGGAAAGACGACCCGCCCGGCATGGGCGATCGTGTCCGCATCATCGGTGACCTTGATCTCTGCATCAGGCGCCACCTTGCGCAATGCCTGCTCGACCGAACGCAAATTACCCATGCCGTAATCGATTACAGCGACATCTACCATTTAATTTTTCCAGACTGTGTAGGCAAAGAATAAGGCATCTATAACCGGACGAATTATAACGTTCCCTTGGTGGAAGGCATCACGCCGGCCATGCGCGGATCGAGCTCCAGCGCCATGCGCAACGCGCGGCCAAACGCCTTGAAGATGGTCTCGGCCTGATGATGCGCATTGTCTCCGGCCAGATTGTCGATATGCAACGTCACCAGGGCATGATTGACAAAACCCTGGAAGAATTCCTTGATCAGGTCCACATCGAAATCGCCGATATTGCCGCGCACAAATTCGCAGTTAAAAACCAGGCCGGGACGCCCGGAAATATCCAATACCACTCGCGACAATGCCTCATCCAGCGGAATGTACGCATGCCCATAGCGGCGCAATCCCTTCTTGTCGCCGACCGCCTGATTAAACGCCTGCCCCAGCGTGATGCCGATATCTTCCACGGTGTGGTGCGCATCGATGTGCAAATCGCCCTTGGCCAGGATGTTCAAATCCAGCAAACCATGCCGGGCTATCTGATCCAGCATGTGGTCGAGAAACGGCAGGCCGGTATCGAATTGGGCCTTGCCGCTGCCGTCCAGCGCCAACTCAATGGTGATCTGTGTTTCCAGTGTGTTGCGTGAAACTTTCGCGCTACGCATGATTTAGCCTTGTGCGGATTGATTAATGGTTTCTTGTAATGCAGCAATAAATTTCTTATTTTGGTTACGGCATAACCTTAGAAACTCGCTAGCCATGGCGCAAACTATCTTTCAGCGCCGCCATAAACCGCTCGTTTTCGTCGGGCGTACCGACCGTCACGCGCAAGCAGTCTTTCAACATCGGATGTCCGCCATTCAAATTCTTGATCAATACGCCGCGTTGTTTCAAGCCGTTGAATATCGTCGTGGCTTCCGCCACGCGGAACAACAAGAAATTCGCCTCGCTGGGATAAACCTTTACTGTAGCGATTTCATTCAACTGCCGGTACAGCTGGGTGCGATCACGCTTGATTTGTTCCGCCTGCCGCAACAACACATCGTGATGCGCCAGCAATTTTTCGGCGACCAGTTGCGGCAACACCCCGACATTATACGGCAAGCGCAGCTTTTCCAACTGCCCCAACCAGGCGGGACTGCCCGCCATGAAACCGAGGCGCAAACCGGCCATACCCAACTTGGAAAAAGTACGCATCACCAACAGGTTGGGATAACGCGCCAGGTGAGGAATAAAACTGCCGCTGGCAAAGGCATAATATGCCTCATCCACCACTACCAGACCCGGCGATGCCTGGATGATTTGCGCCACCGCATCCTCCGGAAACAGGTTCCCGGTAGGATTATTCGGATAAGCCAGAAAGGTCAAGGCAGGCCGCTCGCGTTCGATCGCCGCGAGCATCCCCGGCAAGTCCAAAGAAAAATCCGCCCCCGCATTGCTTACCAGCGGCACGCCTATATAACGCATACCGGTAAATGTCGCGATCATCTTGTACATCACGAACGACGGCTCCACACTGAGCATCGCCGCACCGGGCTTCGCGACAGCCATGGCCAGCAGCTGGATCAACTCGTCCGAACCGTTACCCAGCAACACATCCTGCCCCTGGGGCAAACCAGTCACGGCGCGAATTTTTTCCTTGAGGGATGCCGCACCCGGATCGGGATAACGGTTAATCGCAGAGGCGGCAACCGCCTCTGCGATTTCAGCACGCAATTCGGGCGGCACAGGATAGGGATTCTCCATCGCATCCAGCTTGATGTAGCCGGAACTGTCCGGCACATGGTAAGCATGCAGATCAAGAATTTCCTGGCGCAGTAGTGCGCCCGCGAGAGAAGATGCCGAAATGGAAGGCATGAAACGAAATAATGCGTAATAAAAACCGAGCAAAGCTTACCACATATAACCATCTCTACAAATCCAGATTTCGCCTCCCGCACTGGCCATTCATTTCAAAACGCCGCTTATCCGGTCGATTACCGATCAAAGCAGCAATCACCCGCTCCGCCATACCAATGTCCTCTGCCCGGCGTCAGAATTTCCTCATCAGATCCGCCCGCATTTTCTCAAGATCATCCCTTTTGTTGGCCCCCTTGGTAAGCAGCACATCCAATTTGCCTTGACGTTTGGCCCAATAGCTTGGTTAAATGGATTCCGGACAGCGCGACCGCAATAGAATCAAGCGTCTAAATTTATCATTGGCACATTACGTGCGGCACTCGGGTGTAGCATGTGTATAAATAGCGACAGGAGATTTACACTATGAAACGCAACCAATCCGGCTTTACCCTGATCGAAATCGCTATCGTGCTGGTAATCATAGGCCTATTGCTCGGCGGCGTATTAAAAGGCCAGGAACTCATCAACAGCGCCAAGGTAAAAAACCTCGCCACCGATTTTAAAAATATTCCCGTTTTCATCTACGGCTATCAGGACAAATTCAAAGCACTGCCGGGAGACGATGCCGCCGCCGTCGCCCACGTCAACGGCACACTGGCCACAACCGGCGGAACACCCGGCAATGGAATCATCGAAGGAAATTGGAACTCAACGACCAATACCGATGAATCGATATTATTTTGGCAGCATGTGCGCATGGCCGGCCTGGCTCCCGGCGAGACGGTAGTCAATGCCGCGGCCGGCAACACCTACATCCCGACCAACGCCGTGGGCGGACAAATCGGCATCACCAATTCCGGCGCAGGCCTGCCGATTACCGGCTTAAAAGGCACGTACATCGTTTGCTCCAACGGCATTGCCGGCAAATTCGCCAAACAGCTTGATACCACGATGGATGACGGCAATACCGCCACCGGTTCGATGCAGGTAACCGCATCAGGCACCGCTACCGGAGGGGCCGCGATACCGACTAACAATATTATTGATGACACCCCTTATCTGGTGTGCATGGGCTTCTGATATTTTCCCCGGCGTGACACAAGCCCGCTGCACGCAGCGGGCTTTTTTATTGCCCCTTATGCAGTTGCAACTCGGCGGCCTGCAAGGCTTCCGGCAACCCGAACAGCACCAGGATATCGCCCGCCTGCAGCAACATTGCTTCGCTCGCTTGCGCTCCAGGCACGCTGTTGTATCGGCGTACCGCATTCACCTCGACCTCCAGCTCTGCCAAACCTACCTCGCCCAGCTTCCTGCCCACGGCAAATGAACCTTCTTTAAGCAGCACGCTGAGAAAGCGCGGCTGCAAGCTGTCGCCGGGATCATCCACCGCATATTGTGCGGTGCGCAAATAGCCGCTGAACGCCGCATAACGCCAGGCACGGCTTTCCTGAACACGGCGTATCACCCGGTTCAGCGGCACCCCGGCCATCAGCAGCGCTTGCGAAGCCAGCATCACGCTGCCTTCCGTTACCTCGGCCACCACCTCGGCTGCCCCGGCTTTTTTAAGGTCTTCGATTTGCGTGTCGTCGGCAGTGCGCACCACTACCGGCAGATCGGGGCGCACCTGATGAACATGATGCAGAATCTTGAGCGCCGAATGTTTGTCGTCATACGTGATCACCAGGGTTTTGGCGCGCATCAGTCCGGCGGCCAGCAACACCTCACGCTTGGCCGCATCACCATACACCACGCTCTCGCCCGCTGTTGCCGCCTCCTGTATCCGGTGCGGGTCGAGATCGAGCGCGATGAAGCGAATGCCCTCCTGCGTCAGAAAGCGCGAGAGCGTCTGCCCGCTACGCCCGTAACCGCAAATGATGATGTGCGCGCTGGCCGCCATGCTGCGCACCGCGATCTGATGTATCTGCATGGCGCGATCCATCCACGCAGATGGGGATAGCCGCCGGACTATGATTTCGGCATGCTGTATCAAAAATGGCGCAATCAACATGGATATCAGCATAGCCGCCAACACATTTTGCATCACATCCATGGGCAACAAATTTGCCCCTCCAGCCAACGTCAGCAGCACAAAGCCGAATTCGCCCGCCTGCGCCAATCCCACACCACTGCGGATCGCGGCACCCCAGTCGCCGGTGAACCAGCGCGACAAGAACGCCACCACCGCAGCCTTGAACGGCAGCAGGATGAGCAGGATCAACATGACCCATCCCACCCCCGAGACCACGCTGCGCAAATCAAGCAACATGCAGACCGTGACGAAAAACAAACCGAGCAACACATCGCGGAAGGGTTTGATGTCTTCTTCCACCTGGTAACGATATTCGGTTTCGGAAATCAGCATCCCGGCGACAAATGCGCCCAGCGCCAAAGACAAGCCGGCCAGTTCGGTGATATAGGCCAAACCCAGGGTAAACAGCAACACGTTAAGCATGAACAGCTCGGAAGATTTCTGCCTGGCGACCAAGTGGAACCAGGGACGCAACAAACGCTGCCCGAAGATCAACATGGCCGCCAATACCAGCGCGGCCTTGAGCAAGGCGAAACCGAGGGTGATATAGAGGCTTTGTCCGCTGCTGGCCAGTGCCGGAATAATGATGATCAGCGGAACCACCGCCAGATCCTGGAACAGCAGTACACCCATGATTTTCTGGCCATGCGGCAAATTCAGTTCCGCGCGTTCAACCAGCATCTTGCTGACTATCGCGGTGGAAGACATCGCCAGCACACCGCCCAATGCCAGTCCGGCACGCCAATCCAGCCCGAAGAAAAAAGAAGCCAGCATGACCAGCAATATCGTCGCCACCACCTGCGCGGTGCCCAGGCCGAACACCAGCCGCTGCATCGCACGCAGCCGCGCGAGGCTGAATTCCAGCCCGATGCTGAACATCAGGAACACCACGCCGAATTCGGCCAGATCACGAGTTTCCGGCGCATCGGGTATCCAGCCCAGCGCATGCGGCCCGATCATGATACCCACCAGCAGATAGCCCAGCATCGCCGGCAGGCGCAGAATGCGGCACAGCACCACCACCCCTACGGCGACGGCCAGCAAGATCAGCAGGAGTTGTAGTGAGTTAGTCATGCGCGGTTCCGGGACATCTATATCGCCATGTCCGGATAATGCACTAATTAGCGCATCCTTTCAAAATATTGAACAGGGATTTCCCGGAGGGTCAAAATTTCGCTGCGGCCCAAACGCGCTGCTATAATCCGGCCCATGAACAAACCCATCTCCGCCGCCCCGCGCGCACTCGACCTGGCCCGCGAAGTGTTGAACATCGAAGCTGCCGCCGTGCTGGCGCTCAGCTCACGGCTCGATGAAAATTTCCTGCATGCGCTGAATGTCATTCTGCGTTGCGAAGGCCGTGTCATCGTAAGCGGCATGGGAAAATCGGGACATATCGCGCGCAAGATTGCCGCAACCATGTCCAGCACCGGCACTCCCGCTTATTTCGTGCATCCGGGCGAAGCCAGCCACGGCGATCTCGGCATGATTACCAGCTCGGACGTCATCATTGCGCTGTCCTACTCTGGCGAAAGCCAGGAGTTGCTGACCATAGTGCCGGTCATTAAACGCCAGGGTGCAAAACTCATCAGCATGACTGGCAACCCGCTATCCAGTCTGGCTCAAACCGCCGACGTGCATCTCAACGCGGCAGTGGATAAAGAGGCATGCCCGATGGGCCTGGCGCCAACCACCAGCACCACGGCGGCTTTGGCGTTGGGTGACGCGCTGGCGATGGCGCTGCTGGACAGCAAAGGGTTTGGCGCGGAAGACTTTGCCCGCTCGCACCCCGGCGGCAACCTGGGTCGGCGTTTGCTCACCCATGTGCGAGACGTTATGCGTGTCGGCGAACGCCTGCCTATGGTAAATTTGGAGGCGACACTGAGCGACGCAATTCTGGAAATCTCAAAAAAAGGCGTGGGCATGACCGCCATCGTAGATACGGAACGGCGCGTGTTAGGCATCTATACCGATGGCGATTTGCGCCGTACCCTGGCCAAAAAACTGGATTTCAATGCCACCCCGGTTCGCGACGTGATGTCCGCCAACCCGCGCTGCATAAATCCGGACAGCCTCGCCGCCGAAGCCGTGCAAGTGATGGAGCAATACAACATCAGCCAGATGCTGGTGGTGGATGAACAGAAAATATTGGTCGGAGCGCTCAATATGCACGACCTGCTACACGCCAAGGTAATTTAGACAGCCATTGAATGTAAGTTGGCATTGCCTTTACTTACGACCGACGACTGATGCCTTGCGTCTATATTTTTAGGAGAAATACATGCTGACTAGCCGCGCAAAGTTGATACGTTTGATGGCATTTGATGTGGACGGGGTGATGACCGATGGCGGTTTGTATTTTTCAGATTCCGGCGAAGAATTCAAACGTTTCAATTCCCTGGACGGGCACGGACTGAAAATGCTGCGTGCCACCGGGGTGGAAGTCGCCATCATCACCGGACGCACTTCACGCTGCGTTGAGGCGCGTGCGCGCAACCTGGGCGTCACCCATGTCTTCCAGGGTGTGGAACACAAACTCGAAGCGATGGTCGAGCTGCTCAACAAACTCAAGCTGTCGCGCGATGCTGCCGCCTACATGGGCGACGATGTGGTTGATCTTACCGTGATGCGCCATGTCGGTCTGGCGATCAGCGTGCCGGAAGCGCCGTTATTGGTGCACAAGTATTCGCACTATGTCACGCAACGGGGCGGCGGGCACGGGGCGGTGCGTGAAGCCTGCGAACTGATCATGTCCGCACAGGGCACGCTGGACGATCAACTTGCCCCCTATTTAGAATGACTTTTGCTGCGCGCGTCCGTTACTGGCTGCCTCTGCTGCCGCTGCTTGGGTTGCTGGCGGCCAGCTACTGGCTGAATCAGCAAGTGCTTCCCGAGCCGCCCCAGCCTGACAGCAACAAACGCCACGACCCCGACGCGATTGTGGAAAATTTTTCCGCCACCAAACTGAATGCGCAAGGCACGCCCAGTTTCATCATGGCCGCAAAAAAAATGCTGCATTATCCGGATGACAACAGCACGATGCTGGAAGCTCCGCATATCACCCTGTTACCAGCCGGGCAACCAGCCATGCATGCCACCGCCCAGCGTGGCGTTGTTTCACGCAATGGCGATGAAGTATTGTTGCACGACAATGTTGAAATATCGCGCGAGGCAAACGCGCAGCACGATGCGCTGACCGTGCGCACCGATTATCTGCATATCCTCCCGGAGCAAAATCTGGCGGACACCGACCATGCAGTCACGATCATCGAAGCCCGCAACATCGTGCAGGCGGTAGGCATGAAAATGGACAACAACAAACGTACCCTGAAGCTGCTTTCCCAAGTTAGAAGTGAACATGCACCGATCAAGCCATAAACTATTTTTAACCGCGTTTCTGCTGCCCCTGCTGCCATGGGCGACAAGCTGTCTTGCCGAAAGCGCCGACCGCAACGAACCTATCCGTCTCGAGGCCGATCAGGTGCTGATGGACGATGCCCAGCAACTCAGCACCTTCACCGGCAATGTACGATTAACCCAAGGCACACTGTTAATACGTGGCGACAAAATCATCGTGGCGCAGGACAAGGATGGCTTCAAGCGCGCGACAGCCTCTGGAAATACCGCCGAGTTCCGGCAAAAACGCGAAGGGGCGGATGGGTACGTGGAAGGCTATGGCAACAGCATCGAATATGACACGCGCACCGAGTCGCTGGATTTGCACCAGAATGCCCGTCTCAAGCGCGATCAGGACGAAGTCAGCGGCGAGCATATCAGTTACAACGTCAAGACCGAAATATTCCGGGTCAACGGCGGCAATGCATCTCCCGGCACCCCCCCGCCGCAGCGGGTGCGCGCCGTATTGCAGCCCAAACGCAAGGAACCTGCTGCAGTCCCCTCGCCCGCGACTTCCACTACTCCGGCCCAATAACATGAGTGAACTGCGCGCGGTTGGCCTGAAAAAGAAATATGGTTCACGCACTGTGGTGCATGATGCGTCGCTGTCGCTGAAGAGCGGTGAGGTTGTTGGCCTGCTCGGCCCGAACGGCGCGGGAAAAACCACCTCGTTCTACATGATCGTCGGACTGATCGCTGCCGACGGCGGAGAAATCCATATCGACGACAAGAACATCACCCATTTTCCGATACACCGCCGCGCGCGTCTCGGACTCGGCTACCTGCCTCAGGAAGCATCGATTTTCCGCCGCCTGACGGTGGCGCAGAACATCCAGGCAGTGCTGGAATTGCAAAGCCATTCCGCGAACGGCATGCAGAATCGTCAGGAGGATATGCAGAATCGCCTGGAAAAATTACTGGGTGACCTGCACATTTCGCACATCCGCGACAATCCCGCGATCAGCCTGTCGGGCGGAGAACGCCGGCGCGTGGAAATCGCGCGCGCCCTGGCGACCGACCCGCGCTTTATCCTGCTGGACGAGCCATTTGCCGGGGTCGATCCGATTGCCGTGCTGGACATCCAGAAAATTATCCGTTTCCTCAAGGAACGCGGCATCGGCGTGTTGATCACCGACCACAATGTGCGCGAAACCCTGGGCATTTGCGACCGCGCCTACATCATCAACGCCGGATCGGTAATGGCTGAAGGCAAACCGGATGAAATCATCTATAATGAGGGCGTAAGGAAAGTGTACCTGGGCGAAAATTTCAAACTTTAATTTGATGCGAAACTCTCCCATGCACAGCGCCAAGCAATGAAAAATTCTCTCCAACTTCGTATTTCCCAGCAACTGACGCTCACCCCGCAGTTGCAACAGGCTATTCGTCTGCTGCAACTCTCCACGCAGGACATGCACCAGGAAGTAGCGCGCTTATTGGAAGAAAACCCGATGCTGGAAGCTGCGGAGGAGCCTGCCGCCAATACCTTTTCGCTGGATGGTTTGTCTATCGCATCGCAAAACACCGCCACCACGACCAATGACGAATTCGAGCGGTCATCAGACGACGACCGCGGTGCGGACGATTTTGCCAATGAGCCATCCGACTGGAATACCGGCGGCGGCGCGATGCGCAGCACCGATGACGAGGATGAACCCCAACCCGAACAGGCCGCCGAACAAGCCACCCTGCGGGCACACCTGCA
>JACPYR010000015.1 GCA_016195965.1 Nitrosomonadales bacterium
GCCGCGCATCAGGGTTATCTGCAGTTGCATTGGGTGATCGCTATCGCAATGCTGGGTGGATTTCTTGGCGATCAAATTTATTTCTGGTTGGGCAGGCGGCATGGCGAGTGGGTGCTGTCCCATGTCCCGCGTCTGGCTCCGGTATTCGAGCGCAGCTACACCCTGATTGAGCGCTATCACGAGGTGTTTATCGTGGGAATACGCTTCCTCTATGGTTTGCGTACGGTAGGCCCGATGGCCTTTGGCATGAGTTCAGTGCTGGCCTGGCGCTTTATGCTGTTCAATGCGCTGGGGGCTACCATCTGGGCGATAGCGATAGGCGGGGCCGGTTATTTGTTCGGGCAGGTTCTGGAGTTATGGCTGGATGACCTGCGGTACATCGAAGAGATACTGTTGTTAGCCGTTTTGTGCGGGGGCTTGCTCTTCTGGAGTTGGCGGCGCTGGAAATTCCGCAAAAAATTTTACCGTTAAGCCTGGCAGAAATCCCATGACTGTTGCCCCGTGCAAACGCGGGGCAACAGTCATGGAGGCAGTTACTGGGCGAAGAAATTCTTGACCTTGTTCATCCAGGACTTTGCTCGCGGGTTATGGCGTTCGCTGTCTTTGTCATTGATGCTTTCAAACTCGCGCAACAATTCTTTTTGACGCTCGGTCAGATTAATCGGCGTCTCAACCACCACATGGCAATGCAAGTCACCATGGCTGGAGCTGCGCACACCCTTGATGCCCTTGCCGCGCAGGCGGAATATCTTGCCGCTCTGGGTTTCGGCAGGTATCTTGATCGTAGCCACGCCATCCAGTGTTGGAATTTCAATCGAACCGCCCAGTGCGGCGGTGCTGAAACTAATCGGCATTTCGCAATGCAGGTCATTGTGATCGCGCTGGAACACGGCATGCTGCTTGGTGTGTATCACCACATATAAATCGCCTGCTGGTCCCCCATTTACGCCGAGTTCGCCTTCGCCAGACAGGCGGATGCGATCATCGTTGTCGACGCCGGCCGGAATCTTGACCGACAGCGTCTTGTGTTGCTTGATACGTCCGTTGCCGTTGCAGTCCTTGCACGGTGAGGTGATCATTTTTCCGTTGCCGTGGCAGCGCGGGCAGGTTTGCTGGATAGAGAAGAAACCTTGCTGCATGCGCACCTGGCCATGGCCGGCACAGGTGGAGCAAGTGGTCGGGTTGGTGCCGGGTTTTGCTCCAGACCCATGGCAAGTGCTGCACTCGGACATCGTGGGAACGCGAATTTGCGTTTCAGTGCCGCGTGCGGCTTGTTCCAGCGTGATTTCCAGGTTGTAGCGCAAATCGGCACCGCGCTGTACGCTGCTGCGTCCGCCGCGTCCTCCGCCAAAGATGTCGCCGAAGATATCGGAAAAATCGAAACCCTGTGCACCTGCGCCGAAGGGACCACCACCCATCCCGCCGGATTCAAATGCGGCATGACCATGCTGATCATAAGCGGCGCGTTTTTGCGCATCGCTCAGCATTTCATAGGCTTCCTTTGCTTCCTTGAAATGCTCCTCCGCCTTGGGGTTGTCCGGATTGCGGTCGGGATGATGCTTCATCGCCAGCTTGCGATAAGCCTTCTTGATTTCTTCGTCAGAAGCATCGCGGTTGACGCCGAGAACTTCGTAGTAGTCTTTTTTGGACATGGTCGTTAGTCGTTAGTAGTTAGTCGCTAGTTGAAAAGCGAACTGGTTGCTGGTTTGTTGTCGCTAGTCGTTAGTTGAAAAGAAAACCGGGGGTTAACTTACAACTAACGCCTAGCGACTAACGACTTATTTTTTGTCCTTCACTTCGGTGAACTCGGCATCCACGACGTCGCCCTGATCTTTCTTGGCTTCTGCGCCTGGAGTTGCGCCGCTGTCGGTCGCTTGCGCATTGGCTTGTTCAGCCGCATACATTTTTTCGCCGAGCTTTTGCGCCGCAGTTGATAATGCTTCCGCCTTGGCTTCGATGGCTGTCTTGTCGTCACCCTTGACCACTTCTTCTGCGGCCTTCAATGCGGTTTCGACGGCAGTTTTTTCATCTGCAGTTAGATGGTCGCCATATTCCTTCAGCGACTTGTGCGTGGAATGGATCAGCGAATCGAGTTGATTGCGCGCAGTCACCAGTTCCAGTGCCTTGCGGTCATCTTCTGCGTGAGCTTCGGCATCCTGAACCATTTTCTGGATCTCGGCCTCGGACAAACCGGAGCTGGCCTGGATCTTGATCTTGTTCTCCTTGCCGGTGGCCTTGTCCTTCGCGGACACATGCAGGATGCCGTTCGCGTCGATGTCGAAAGTCACTTCGATCTGCGGCATGCCGCGCGGTGCGGGAGGGATGTCGGACAGGTTGAACTGGCCCAGGCTCTTGTTTCCGGAGACCACTTCGCGCTCGCCCTGCAGCACGTGGATGGTCACCGCATTCTGGTTGTCTTCTGCGGTGGAAAACACCTGCGATGCCTTGGTCGGGATCGTGGTGTTCTTCTTGATCAGTTTGGTCATCACGCCGCCCATGGTCTCGATGCCCAGGGACAACGGGGTCACGTCGAGCAACAGCACGTCCTTTACTTCGCCTTGCAGCACGCCGCCCTGGATCGCCGCGCCCACGGCCACGGCCTCGTCCGGGTTCACGTCCTTGCGGGCTTCCTTGCCGAAGAACTCTTTAACTTTTTCCTGCACCTTGGGCATGCGGGTCTGGCCGCCGACCAGGATCACGTCGGCGATGTCGGCGTTGGAAACGCCCGCATCCTTCATCGCAATTCGGCATGGCTCGATGGTGCGCGCGATCAGGTCTTCGACCAGGCTTTCCAGCTTGGCGCGGGTGATTTTCACGGCCAGATGTTTCGGGCCGCTGGCATCTGCAGTGATGTAAGGCAGGTTAACTTCGGTCTGCTGAGCGCTGGACAGTTCGATCTTGGCCTTTTCCGCAGCGTCTTTCAGGCGTTGCAGCGCCAATACATCCTTGCGCAGGTCGATGCCGCTTTCCTTCTGGAATTCTTCCACCAGATGATCGATCACGCGCATGTCGAAATCTTCGCCGCCCAGGAA
>JACPYR010000024.1 GCA_016195965.1 Nitrosomonadales bacterium
CTTTTGAAACGCGGGCAGCGCGTCCTTGCCCTGCATCTGCAGCGTGCCGCCCAGCAGTTGCCAGCCGAACCCGAACTCGGGATAGCGCAACAGCAGCGCGCGGGTCTGGCTCTCCGCTTCCGCATAGCGGCGCGCGTTGTACAGCGTCAGCAGCGAATTAACTTCATTTGCGCTTGGAGTATGCATGGGTGCGGGAACTTGAATTATGCAGAGGCGTTGAGCGTGTTAGGCGCAATGCTTGAGGATTTCGCCTGGTACATTCCCCATAATGCTGCCTCAAAATTTTTAGCAAATCGCTTCGCATCATACAAAGGTGAGGTTCCCACCCGCTCGCGCAGCACGCTGCGCAACGTTGCCAGCCTGGGCACATCGCCGGCCAGCGCGACGGCCTTGGCAGTGTAATCGGCTACACCGTTGGCGATCCATTCATTCATGCCAGCTGCGGCTAGCACACCGGCACCCTGTCTGGCCAACAGCGTGTCTCCGGCAATAGTCAGCGTCGGCACGCCCATCCACAGCGCTTCGCAGGTGGTCGTCACTCCGGGATAAGGAAACGAATCCAGCATCACATCCACTTCGGCATAACGCGCAAGGTATTCGTCGCGCGATAGCGCAGGCCCCTGCATCGTCACACGAGCAATGTCGATACCGTGCTGGCGCAGACGCGCAGAAAATTCTGCCACCACCGCTTGGTCGCCCAGCTGCCGGCATGCCATGCGCAGCTTTGCCCCGGGCAACGCGGTAAGAATATTCGCCCATGCAGCAAGAACGGCGTCGCCCAGCTTATCCAGCCGCTGGAAGCAACCGAAGGTGAGATGGCCATTCTGCAGTGCGGGCAGTGATGTAACGGGCAGCGTGATCTCAGGCGGCGTGAAACATATCCAGGTATCGGGCAGATACCAGATGGTTTCGGTGAAATGTTTCTGGTGGGCTTGAGGTACGGCCGCTTCGGACATTAGCAGATAATCCATCTCGGCAACACCCGTGGTGGCAAAATAGCCCAGCCAGCTCGCCTGCACCGGAGCGGGTTTCCACGCGAACATCGGCAAGCGGTTGTGCTCGGTGTGGCCGGAAAGATCCAGCAGCACATGCACGCCGTCGGCGTGTATCAACCGCGCGGCGGCTTCGTCGTTCAGGTTGTATAGCGGCTTCCACGCGGCAAAGTAAGGTTTCAGCAACACCGTGAACGCATCGATTTTGGGGTTGGTGGAATAGGCGATTAATTCGATGTTCTCAGCATCCAGGTGCTCCAACAGGCTCTTTAACGCATAGCCGACAGGGTGGTTACGCAGATCGCCCGATACTATGCCCACTTTCAGCCGTTCGGGTTGATCCGCACATTCCCAGGTGGAAAATCTCGATGTGACTTTTTTGCTTGCCCTCAAGCCGAATTCGCGAGCCTCGGCCAAACAGTATGAACTGTCATGGCTGGCCGTGTAGTTCAGCGAGAACAGCAGGTTGCTGCGCGCTTCGACAAAATCGGGTTGTATTTCCAATGCGCGCCGGCAGCTGGCGATGGCGTCGTCGAGTCGCCCAATGTCCCTGAGCACATTGCCGAGATTGTAATGCGCACCGACGTAATTCGGGTTGAGTTCCAATGCGCGGCGATAGGCGACTTGCGCGCCGTCGAATTGGCCGAGGTCCTGCAGCGCATGGCCCAGATTGTTGTACGCATCGGCAGAGTCCGGCTTGAGCTCTATCGCGCGACGGTAGCTTGCCACCGCTGCGTCGAGCTGCCCCAGACTTTTCTGCGTTACGCCCAGGTTGTAATGCGCCTCGGCATCGTTGGGCAGCAGCTTGGCGGCTTTTTTCAACGCGGCCAGCGCATCCTTGCCCAGCCTGTGCAGTGTGGCGCCCAGCAGTTTCCAGGTAAATCCCGACTCCGGATATCGTTCCACCAGCAGGCGAGTTCGGCTTTCCACTTCAATCAACCTGCCCGCATTGAATAACGCGATCAGCTGGTTTAACTCCTCCACTGACGGCATTGGCGGGCGCAGCGCAACTTTCCCCATGCAGCAGCGTTTGTACTTCTTGCCGCTGCCGCAGCTGCATAGGTCATTTTTTCCTGGTTTCACGCTTGCCATCCCGTATCCAATATTCCTGTCCATTTTAGCAGCATCGATTTTTTTGCCGCCAATTGCCGAACAATTATTTGTTCACCGCATGCAAATTGTTTGGCATTTTCGCCTGCCACATACCCCACAGCGCAGACTCGAAATTCCGCGCAAAGCGCCGGGCATCCAGCAACGGCGATGTGCTGATCTGTTCGCGCAGCCCGGCTCTCGATGCAGCCAGTTCAGGTATGTTACCGGCGAATGAGATGGCTTTGTCTATGTAATCACGGATATCATAGGCGACCCAATTTTCGTTGCCTGAGGCCATCATCACGCTTGCCCCTTGCCTTGCCAGCAAGGTATTTCCGGCTAAGGTCAGGGTATGAACTCCCATCCACAGCGCCTCACAAGTCGTCGTCACTCCCGGAAATGGAAACGTATCCAGCATCATATCTACATCGGCATAGCGTGCCAGATAGGCTGCTCGTGTGGCTGCCGCTCCGCGCATTGCCACGCGCGAGGGATCGATACCGTGCTGTTGAAAACGAAATCTCTGCTGTTGTACAACAGCCGGATCACCCAGTTGTTTGCAATCCAGTTGCAATTGCGCATGTGGTAATACTTCCAGAATTTTGGCCCAGGCAGACAGCACCGCATCCCCGATCTTGTCCAGCCGCTGGAAACAACCGAAGGTGATATAGCCATTTTTCAGCGCGGGCAAAGAGGCGACAGGCAGATCAAGCTTGGGTGGAGTAAAGCATATCCAGGTATCGGGCAAATACCATACCGTCTCGCTGAGATGGCTGCGCTGTTCTTCGGGGACAACCGCTGCGGAAGTCAGCAGGTAATCGATTTCTGTCACTCCGGTTGTGGCCCAATAGGCCAACCAGCTGGCCTGTACCGGCGCAGGCTTCCAGGCGAAGACCGGCAGACGGTTCTTGCCGGTGTGACCGGATAAATCCAGTAACACATGAATTCCGTCGGCATGGATCAGACTAGCCGCTGCTGAGTCGTTCAGCGCATGCAACATCCGCCATTCAGAAAAATGCGGTTTGATGCGTTCGGTCAGATCGTCTGCTTGGGTATCGGTCTGGTAAGCAAATAGCTCTATGCGGGTGTAATCGAGATTGGCCAGCAGCCCTTCGATGAAATGTCCCACCGGATGATTGTGCAAATCCCCCGATACCATGCCTATCCGCAGACGCTCGGGTGGTACTGCACACGACCATGTGAAAAAGGGGGAGGCGGCTATCTTGCTGACCATGCGGCCATATTTGCGCGCTTCTTCCAGACAATATTCAGGGGATTGCGCGGTATAGGTCAGCGTGAACAACAGATTGGTCTGCGCATCGAGCAGATCGGGTTTTATTTCCAGGGCGCGGCGGTAGTTGGCCAAGGCATCGTCATGCTGTCCGATATCTTTCAGCGCGATGCCCAGATTGCTGAACGCCTCGGCATAATCGGGTTTGAGTGCTATGGCCTTGCGGTAGCTGGCCAGCGCGGCATCCATTTGTCCGATATCCTTGAGCGCGCTGCCCAGGTTGTTGTGCGCCTCGGCAAATTCCGGCTTGATC
>JACPYR010000037.1 GCA_016195965.1 Nitrosomonadales bacterium
AAGCGTTGCCGCGTCAATATTATATTAATAATGGGCCGTACATAGCGCTGATACACGAGATTATTGGTAGCGCAATGCTTCTATCGGATCAAGCCTGGCGGCTTTGCGTGCCGGGTAAAAACCGAAAAAAATCCCCACTGTAGCCGCCACGCTGAAAGCCACGATGACCGAACCGCCGGAGATGATGACCATTGTGCCGGTCAGCGCGTTGGCCAGCAATGCGCCGCCTATTCCCAGCAGTAATCCGATGAAACAGCCGACTACCGAGATGATGATGGCTTCCAGCAGGAATTGCAGCAGGATATCGCGTTCGCGCGCGCCTATCGCCATGCGGATGCCGATCTCGCGGGTGCGCTCGGTGACCGAGACCAGCATGATGTTCATGATGCCTATGCCTCCAACCAGCAGCGAAACGGACGCAATGGCACCGAGCAGTAGCGACATGATGCGCGTGCTCTCTGCGGCGGAATCCGCTGCGGCGGTGAGGTTGCGCAGGAAAAAGTCGTTGTCCATGCCTTCGCGTATCCGATGGCGTTGGCGCAGCAGCTCGGTCATGGACTTTTCCACCGCAGGCATGAGTTCCTGCGTTGTGGTCTGCACCATCACCATGCGCACCGTGCCCGGAAACTGCGAGCCATATACCTGGCGTTGCGCGGTGGTCAGCGGGATCAGTATCGTGTCGTCCTGGTCGCGCCCGTCCATGCTCTGCCCCTTGGCCGCCAACGTGCCGAGCACAACAAACGGGCTTTGCCGGATGCGGAAGGTCTTGCCTACCGGGTCCTCGTCGCCGAACAGGTTTTCGGCAGCGGTCTTGCCGATTAACGCTACGCGCGTAGCGGAGCGCACATCCGAATCGGTGAAGGCGTTCCCCGAAACTACCTGCCAGGAGCGCGCATCCAGATAAGCGGGCGTGGTGCCGATGACCGAAGTATTCCAGTTGTTCGGCCCATATACGACTTGCGCGCTGCCGGGGTGTATAGGGGCTGCCGCCTGTACGCCGGGCAATTCTGCGATGGCATCCGCGTCGCTGACCGTCAGCGTGAGATTGCCGCCGCCGCCGGAGCGTACTCCGCCAGCCTGTGAGCTGCCGGAAATCAGGATGAACAAGTTGCTGCCCATCGCGGCGATGGTCTGCTTGATCGCATATTGCGCGCCCTGGCCTATGGACATCATCAGCACCACCGCGCCCACGCCTATCACCATGCCGAGCATGGTCAGCATCGTGCGCAACCGGTTCGCCCCCATCGCGCGCCAGGCTTCTCCCAGCATTGCAAATATCATGTCAGGCGCTCCTTGGTCTGCATGGCTTGGTCGCTGACGATGCGTCCATCCAGGAAACGCACTTTGCGCTTGGCGTGTGCGGCGATGTCTTCTTCGTGCGTGACCAGCACGATGGTGATGCCGTCGCGGTTCAGTTCCTCGAACAATCTCATAATTTCCTCGCTGGTCTGGCTGTCCAGGTTGCCGGTCGGTTCGTCGGCCAGGATCAGGCGCGGGCGGTTGACCAGCGCGCGCGCGATGGCGACACGCTGTTGTTGGCCGCCGGAAATCTTGTTGGGCAGCGATGCCGCCTTATCGGCCAACCCCACTTTGGACAACAGTTCAAGGGCACGCTGCTGGCGTTCCTCGCGTTCCAGACCGGCATAGATCAGCGGCAATGCTACATTGTCCAGCAGCGACATGCGCGGCAGCAGGTTGAATCCCTGGAATACGAAGCCCAGCGTGCGGTTGCGCAACAAGGCCAGTTCGTCCTTGCCGAGATTTTCGACATCGCGGCCATTGAGCACATAGCGGCCAGCGCTGGGCTTGTCCAGGCAGCCGAGGATATTCATGAAGGTGGACTTTCCTGAACCGGATGGCCCCATGATCGCGACGAATTCGCCTTCGGCAATCTCCAGGTTGACTTCCTTGAGCGCGGGGAACAATCCGGCAGAGGTCTCGTAGGACTTGTGCAGGGCTTCGATACGGATGACGGGGGCGGACATAAACCGTTTAGTCCGTCATTCCCGCGCATGCGGGAATCCAGATCATTAAAGAATCACCCGCGAAGCGGGGCTGCATCGAACTATTGTCCGCTTCGCGGGATTTATATTTTCGCTGGATTCCCGCCTGCGCGGGAATGACGTTGTTGGGTGTCGATGGGTGATTGGGGCGCATCAGAACATTCTCATCGGTGGCCTGCTGCTGGAGCTGGTCGATTTGTCCGATTGTAATTCGCCTACGACAATCTGGTCGCCAGCCTTGAGTTCTCCGCCGGTGACTTCGGTGTTGCGGTTGTCGGTGATGCCCAGGGTGACATTGATCGGTTTCAATTTGCCGTTTTCCAGCACATATACCTTGCCGGAGAATGCGTCGCGCTTGGGCTTAGTGCCACCATCGCCGGGACGGCTGCCACCGCTCTTCTGCGTTTCGTTGCCTGGGGTGGGTTTGGGTATTTCAACGTTGACAGGCTTGAAGCGCAGCGCCGCGTTGGGAACCAGTAACACATTCTTGCGTTCGGCCACGGAAATGGTCACGTAGGCCGTCATGCCGGGCAACAAAACTTGCTCGGGGTTGTCCACGTTGATCACGGCATCATAGGTGACTACGTTTGATACCGTGGTGGGATTCAGGCGTAACAGTTTAACTACGCCTTGAAAGTTGCGGTTCGGGAAGGCATCCACGGTGAAACGCACGGTTTGATCGACGCGTATGTTGCCGATGTCGGCCTCGGCGAAATTGGCATCGATTTGCATCTTGGATAAGTCCTGAGCGATCTTGAATAGTGTCGGAGTCTGCAGGCTGGCGGCAACGGTTTGCCCCACATCGACCGAACGATCGACTACCACGCCGGATACCGGAGAACGGATTACCGAGTAGGCGAGATTGGCGCGATCTTTTTCTACGGTTGCCCGTGACAGCTTTAATTGTGCTTCAGCAGATTTTTTGGCCTGTATGGCGCTATCCAGCTCCTGGCGTGAAACGTAGTCCTGAGCGAATAAGCTGCGCATGCGCGCTTCGTTTGCTGTTGCTAATTCCAGCGAGGCTTCGGCGCTTTGCACATTCGCCTCACTTTGCTTTTGTTGCGCAGCGAGCAGGGCATCGTCGAGTTCCAGTAAAATTTGACCTTTCTGTACCTTGCTGTTGAAGTCCACATAGAGCTTTTTGACCGTTCCGGAAACCTGAGTGCCCACATTGACCAGTGTCACCGGATTGATCGTGCCGTTGGCCGAGACAGTCTGGCTTATGTTGCCTTGTTCCACGGCTTGCAAACGATATTGCGGCGGCGTGGTCGTGAAGAATTGCCAATAAATGACCATAGCCACACCGATGATGACAGCGGAAGTAAGGAGCAGGGCAAACGGGGAACGAAATAATTTTTTCATGATATTTTTGTTAGTTCTTCCGGGAATTTTCGCCGGGCTTTTGATTGCTGGCATCCGACAAGGTTTGCAATAGGCTTTCATCTAGGTTGCCCATCGCCTGGGCCAGCGTGGCACGGCTGATGTTCCAGTTTAGCGCGGATTGAATGCGTTGCTGGCGCGCGCTGGCCAGTGCGCTTTGCGCATTTAACACGTCCAGCATGCTGCCCACGCCCGCCTTGTAGCGACCCAGCACGACACGTTCCGATTGTTCGGCGCTATTCAGCAAATCGGCGGTGGTGCGCAAGGATTGCGTCGCCGTGGTGAGATGCTGATAAGCCGTCCAGACATCCAAGGCTATTTGTAAACGCAATTGCTCCAATTGGCTATTTTTGGCATCCGCTTGAGCCTCGGCAGCGCGCACGCGATAAGTAGTCGCATATCCGGAAAAAATCGGCACGGTCAAATTGATGCCGATCAGGGAGGTGTTGGACGAGAAACCGTTGCTGTTGAGTTGATTGGCCGATGCGTTTAGCGACAAGGTGGGCCTGCCTGCGGCGCGGGTCGCAGTGACGCTGGCCTCGGCGGCTTTCACTTGCGCGGCGGCGGCTTGTAAATCAGGCCGGTGTTGGCGCGCTTCTTCTATCATCGCATTGATATCTGCATCGAAGGTTTTAAGTGCATCCCTTTCTCGGGATGCATCGTTTGCTCCCTCGCCCGCTTGCGGGAGAGGGTCTGCAGCTGGCGTCAATGCCACATTCTGGTTGGCATCCAGCCCTAGCATGTTGGCCAGCGTACCCTGAGCATTTTTCAGATTGCCATCGGCGGTGATGCGGTTCAGCGTCGCTTGCGAATAAGCGGTCTGCGCCTGCAACTTGTCTGCGGGCGTAGCGCTGCCGGCGTGATAGCGTGCCTCGGCTGCGGCGAAACTTTCTTTGGCGGCGCGTTCCGACTCGATTGCCGCATCAAGAGCGGCATAGCTGGACTGTGTCTGATAAAAGGCCTGCACCGCTGCGAGGAAGATCGCTTGTACCGTGCTGTCCTGTGTGGCACTCGCAGCGGCAAGCAACTGGCGCGCGTTTTCCAGGTTGGCGGAGCGCGCGCCGAAGTCATAAAGCAGGTAGGAAAGTGTCACGCCAGCCGTGTTCTGATCTGCGCTGGAGATGCCCCCTGATAAATTGTGGCTGAGCGTGTCGGTCAATGCGACGTTGGGCAGATAGCCAGCTTTCCCTACACCTACCTGTGCCGCTTGTGCTCGTGAATTCGCCCATGCCGTGCGGGTTTGCGGATTGTGGCACAAAGCCAGGTTGATAACATCCAACAAATCGAGCGCTGATTTTGGCAGAGGTTCCGCACATGGATCGCCTGCGGTGCCGTTAGGCTGCGTCGTCGGCCACTTCGACAGGCTCAGGGCTGGCTTGGGCCGCAGCATCGCCTCGGTATTGAACGGATCGGAAGTTTCTTCCGCCATGGCAATGCCGCTCCAGAGTGTGAGCAACATATAGAGGGTATGACGATGCAATGGCATGAGTGTGAATAGAATCCCAAGTATCTTCATGTATCGGCAATTCTGGAAACATCCGCAAAGCGGAAGTATCCGCGATCCGGGCTCGTTGGACAACGGTAGTCTTGTAAGGGATTATTTACAACATGCATGACTTGTAACAAGCATGCTGTACTTCAAATATAGGGTGAAAATGGAGACAGAAAGCCCCTCTGGGTTCATTATGAGTCCGATTAAATACCTTCACCCGCAAGGTTTATTTCATATTCGATGTCTTTGGCTTTACAAGCTTAGGTCGCATCACTATAATGCGCGCTCTTTCGAGGTACGGGGGTATAGCTCAGCTGGGAGAGCGCTTGCATGGCATGCAAGAGGTCAGCGGTTCGATCCCGCTTATCTCCACCAAAGAGCTTTAAACGTAAGTCAAAGTCCCCATCGTCTAGAGGCCTAGGACATCGCCCTTTCACGGCGGTAACACGAGTTCGAATCTCGTTGGGGACGCCAGTCACATCAAAGATTTAGATGCATTCGGCTGCATTGGAATACATCTCAAGACATCTTTTTTCCCTGTATTTTTCCCGGATTTCGATCACGTTCAAGCAGCGATTCTATCGGCGTCCTTGGGCGCATTACGAGTTGGCAAAGCTGGGAACGTTCGGGCTGGGGCCTGCGGAACACGTATTGGCGGCAGTCGAGAAGGACTATGCGCAGATGCGCAACATGATTTTTGGGCGTTATCCGAGTTTCGGCGAAATCATGGAGTCGTTGCGCAAGCTGGCTGCTGAGATCAATGAGTTATACCGGAGGCAATGACTTTTCGACCGTTCGCCATCAATCCAATCAGCACGAGTCCGAAGAGCATCAGTAGCCATTCACCAGGTTCGGGAACGGCTGCGGTGGTGTAGGTGAGCGTGCCTGTTTTATCTAGCGTCCAGGTCGAGGGAATATTAATACCTCCCAATTGTATTGCGGCTCCACCCCCACTGCCATATCCTAAGCCTCCGCCTAAGCCCCCACCGAAACCTCCGAAGCCGCTGTAGCCACCGAAGCCACTGAATCCACCAAAGCCTCCAAAGCCTCCGAATCCACCGAAGCCCCCGCCAAATCCGCCAAAGCTTCCGAATCCTCCGAAGCCTCCGCCGAATCCACCGAAGCCGCTGTACCCACCCCAGGCCCCATAGCCGATATAGTTGCGCATGGTTCCCGCATACACAGAGTTTGGCGGCTGACTTATCACCACAGGAATTGCCGTTGCGCGCCCGGACGATTGATCAATTGACCCCTCTAGCAAATATTCCTGAGGCAGGTTTTGCAGGATGTGCCTGGGAGTGATCGCAACAGGGAGCAGATAATCGGCGATACGGGTATTTTCAGGCTCCCGGTCCGGGGGGGCTATGCTCCACACGGCGGATGTGGTGCTGCCTGACGATGGAGGGGGCTGTTTTGGTTCGTTGTCGGAAAGGACTTGTCCGGCGACTGCTATGCCGGCGAGCGTAAATGTGACTGCGCCCGCCAGGAAGGGGAGCTTCATGTGCAGGTTAAACATCCCTGGATAAGATTGCCGAAACCACGACGTATTCTTGAGGGGAATCGATCGTGGTATTGGAATGAGAGCCCCGGCTTTTTTCACTATGACATTTTTGCGCGAACCTGAACGCGCTTACTTTAAATTAGTATTGTTACGATAATTTAATGGGCGGGATGTTTTCAATGAGCCGATCGGACTATTTTTCTACGTTGAGTCCGGATAGCGATCATGCCCAGCAGCATCGACAGAATGATCATGCCCCATTGCGGCAATGTCGGGATGTCGTTGTTGTCGTTCATGACAATGACTGTGACCTGGAGGGCCGTGGTGTTATTGGTGATTGTTGGATCGGGCTGGTCGGAGGCTGCCGTCGCGGAAATCGTCGCTGCAGCGAGCGAGGTGTTCCAGGCAAGCTGAATCGGGAACGACATCGAAGTGCCGCTAGCCAAGGTCCCGGCAATACAGGTGACGGTGTTTGTGGCGGCGGTGCATGCGGCGGAACCCGGCACATAGCTAGAACCGGCGGGCAGAGTGATCGTTGCCTTGGCGTTGGTCGCGGATTGCGGGCCCGCATTGATGACGGTGACGGTATAGTTCGATGAACTGCCCACCCAAGCGGTGGTTGGGCCGCTAATGGTAGCCGACATGTCTGCCGCAGCCGTGGTGTTCAGGTTCCAGTTGAGCGTTATTGCGCCGCTTGCTCCGTTGGCGCCGTCGATCGCTATTTCGTATTCCTGATTGGGCTGGGTTTGCAATAGTACGGCGCCGTTGGCCGATGTAGCGATAGGTGTCAATGTGCTGACGCTGGTTCCGGTATAGACCGCAAGCAGGGTACTGAAGCCGCTGCCCTGGGTATTCAGACTCAATTGTCCTGCCGACGCCGGGGTCAATTTCCACCATACCGAATGCCCGCCCGTATTGCCGGCATGATTCGGCTCGCCGGTTTCCTTGGTGGCGAGCAGATTGGTGCCGCTGACGCTGGCGCCAGCCAATGCATTGCGGTTGGCAAAGGCATCGTTGGCAGGGCGGGCCGCTTCGAGCAGATTGAGGCGTGGTTTGACTATGCCGTTGCGCGGATCGGTGATCATCGTGCCGCTGGCAGTCAAGCGTGTCTGTATCTGGGTCAGCGATTCGAGCGGAAACGCGGCGCTGAGCATGGCCACGGCTCCTGCGACATGGGGGGATGCTTGCGAGGTTCCGCCATCGGTGATTCCGGCAGCGGTGATCATCGCACCGGGTGCCAACATGGTCAGGAAGCTGGCGCTGTCCGAGAAGCAGGTAATCTTATCGGCGGCAGTGGTGACATCGGTGCATAGCGTACCCCATATGATACCGGCAGGATATCCCTGGGTGCTGAGATCGCTGTCATAGACCGCTCCGACGGAAACGACGCCAGGGGTGCACGCCGGTTTGCCGAGGGCATTGGTGTATGCATCATTTCCGGCCGCCGCCGCTACGCTGATGCCGGCATTGTTTGCGTTGCCGACTGGAGTGGCGAAGGGATTGTTGGCGGTACAAAGCGTGGTGTTTCTTGTGCCATCGCCCAGGCTCATGTTGATCGCGACTATGTTATAAGCAGGCTTGTTGGCAATGGCCCAATTCATCGCGTTGATGATGTCGGCGGTATAGGCGGTAGTCCCGGAAAAGGCGTTGAGCATCGCGATCTGGCTGCCGGGCGCAACGCCCAGCACGACCGCAGAGACGTTCGTGCCGTGGCTGTTATTGGTGGTTCCGGTGCCAAAATTGAGCGAGACGGCAACATGGCAACTCGCCGGGACACCCGGTGCGGTGCACGAGCCGAAGGCGGCATTGGTAAAATCGATGCCGTTGTCTATGACCGCAACCGTGCTGCCCGTTCCTATTTCGCCGGCGCCGACAACCGCAGGCTGGCCTATCAATGGCAGACTTTGCGCCAGCACGGGGTGCAATGCATCGTTCCAGTAAACGGCCTTGATCTCTGGCCTGGCCAGCAGGAGATTGAGCCCTTGCAAGGAGCGGAAGCGCTTGAAGGACATGGGCAGATGGCTATAGTCGCTCAGCGGCTCGATGTCCTTGTGGGCCGCAGCAAGATCGGCGTTGTTTTTTATGGTTTTATAACGTCCGGCCTTGTATGCGAGTATGGCCGCATCGTCTATATGTTTGGGGTTGCGCTGGCGCATCGCGGCTGCTGCCTGCTCGATGGCTGCTGCCTCATACTCGACTATCAGCTCGACTGGCTGTCCCGCATTCAGCATGCGCAAGGCCTCTGCCGGAGGCTGGGCACTGAGAGCCGCATCGGCCCAGATGGTGCAGACTATGGCGACAGCAATGCGTAAGACACGCAATGCTGGCAAGCATTGCGATGATGAGGAGGCTTTTGATCCTGTCTTTTGCATGTGTATGACGACATCGGCTAACAATTTCGGTTGAACTTCCCATACGAATCCCAGCAGCTTGAGCCAAGCAAAGTAAGCTGTAGATCCGATAATATTCAAGTACAGTAGCACCCGAATATGACAGCGTGAGGAAAGGCGGGCGGCAAACAATAGCCCGTATGGACTATCGTTTAACCGATGGTTGGCTGTGTTCGGGGAAGAACATCCTGCCGCAAATCACCGCCATCATCGCCGCGAAAATCGAGAGTGCCGGGCGTCCTCCGCCATTCAGGAAATTCATCCAGCCAACCATGAAAGAATCGCTTGCGGGAGCGAAGTTGGCAATGAGCAGATCCTGTGCGCTACCCAGAAGGATCAGGGGAATATCGAGCAGCTCCAGCAACAGCAGGAAAGGCAACGCGCAGCAAAGCTGCACAATTTTTTGCATCGATGTGGTTGCTGGCCAGGCGACGGCTAAGCTTAATGTCAGCAGCGGGTGTTGCAGCGCATGGCCGATCAGGGTAGAGCACGAGATGCTGATATCGGGAGGAATGACATGTGTGCCTATGACTGAATATCGGGTCAGCAGCGACAACATCACCACCCCTTCGCCGTGGCTCTCCCCAAGCATCACACTTTGGATATGGTAATCCTGTGCCAGATGGCCGAGTTCCCAGCGATACAGGGGCAGCAGAAATTCCGCGTATGCATTGCCGAACGGTAGCGCAAGGGCGAGCAGCGCCAGATAAGCCAGCATGAACAGCCCGGCTGATTCAAGCAGCGCGCGTTGATTCATCATGTATGGTCGTATGAGCCCACCACAGGAAAAATAACGAGCTCAACGCGATGATCAGGCTGGGGGCAATATAGCCGTGTATCGCTTCGAACCAGTTGCGGTTGGCCAGTACGCTTGGGCTGGAGGTTGTATCATTTTGCGCGGCGAAGAACAATACGACGATGCGCGCCAGATTGAGGACATAAACCAGCGCGGCGCCCAGCAATATTCCTTTGAGTTTGTTTTTCCATGTGGTGCGAAATGCAAAGATGGCAGCGCTCAACAGGAACAGCGTTTCGGTGCCTTCGCAGCCATTGAGCACAGAAAGCGAACCATGCGGCGACAGGATGCGATGTCCATTGGCGACAGCTTGTTTGCCGGGGGCGATCAGGTTGATCAGCGCTGTGCTGGGTGCGACGGTCATGGCATCGATCGCGAGATGTTCAACGATGCCGTCGCGCCCCGATAAATAGGCGTATTGCAGAGTACAGAAGGCGAGCAGGAACATCAGCGCAAAGCGCAGTTCTTTGCTTGGCAGAGTGCGATGATGGATCATGCTTAAAATTTTACCTGGCAAATGTGACGGAATTTTTACTTCCCGCAGCCGTCAGGTCTCTCACTCTTCGGGTACGGGTCATCGGAAGAATTGTTACATTCATAAATCGGTAACTTAGGCATGGCATGCTGGCCACCTTAAGTAATGCAGAGATGAAGTTTGGGTGCCGGTGTGAGTGAGAGTTTGTTCAATAATATGCGTTGTCTGGCTGGGCAAGGATTGTGCATGCTCGTTTTTTTGAGCGCATGGGCACCGGCATCGGCAGATCAATTCGATACCGTGAATTATATTGCGGGCGCAGGATGGAGCTACGACGACAACGTTTTTCGCTTGCCTGCCGATGCCGATCCGCAATTATATTTGGGGCAGCCGAGCAAATCCGATGTTACCCGTTCGGTTTCTTTGGGCATCAATATCGATAAAAAATATTCCAACCAGGAAATTATTGTTAATGCACTGGGTACGGATATCAAATATCGGAATTTTGCGAATCTCGATTACGCCAGTTCATCGTTGAAGGGGGCATGGAATGCCCGGTTTACTTCGCGATTGAACACCGCATTGAGTGTATCCCGTGCGCAGACCCTGATTAATCCTGCCGATAGCAGGCTATATACGCGCAACCTGAGCACTAACGACAATGCCGGTCTCAATGGCGATGGGTATCTAGGAGGAAATTGGCATGTGCTGTTTGGTGCATCGGCTGGCAAGACAAGCAGCACCATCAACGACATCAACTTTTTGAGTTCCCGCACAAAGGCCAACGAAGGGGGCATTAAATACGATCCTGCCGATGGTAAATCGGTCACGCTGCTTGTGCACAATCTGCGGGTAAGCAATCCCGATGCGCAGCCCAACCCATGGTTGCTGATGGATACGGGATATACCGAAAAGCAACTGGAATTACGCGCTACGTGGCAGATCAATGGCAAGTCCGGTTTGAGCGGCAGCCTGCAAAAAAACGATCATCGCAATTTCAATTACTCGCAGCGCGACTACCACGGTAACCAGGGCAACTTGAGCTATATGTTGAGCGTTTCCGAAAAAACTTTTCTGAATGTGTCGTTGCAGCGCAGTCTCAATAGCTGGTTGACGCTGTATAGCAGCTATTTTGTTGCAGACAGCGTTGTGGTTACGCCCAGCTGGCAGGTGAGTGCCAGGACATCGGTACATATGTCGATCAACCGGACGAGAAATGATTATCTGGGGCCGTTGATACCGGACATGATTCTGCGCAGCGATGTCATCCGGTCTACGCAATTGGGTATCGATTGGACTCCGCAGCGTGCGATAACCATCAGCGCTACGGTGCAGCATAGCAAACGTACCTCGACACCTGACGCCTACAGTTCATTTGGCTACGATGACAATACCGCTTCGTTGTCTGTGCAAGCAAACTTCTAACAG
This sequence comes from Nitrosomonadales bacterium, assembly GCA_016195965.1. Lineage (GTDB taxonomy): Bacteria > Pseudomonadota > Gammaproteobacteria > Burkholderiales > Gallionellaceae > Gallionella. The sequence goes on from JACPYR010000037.1 coordinate 11,466, forward strand.
AATTGTTCTGAATCTAAAGAAGCGCTGATTTATTCGGTTTTGTCGTTCCCGCGTAGGCGGGCTCCCGTTAAGTTATGGCACTGGATCACCGCCTTCGCGGAGATGACGAATAAATCAGCATCTCCCTAAAGCATGGTTTTTATGTCATACGGCAATTCAAGTAATTGTGTAGTCATCATTTTGTAATATTGACTACCTAGAATGTCGTTCCTATCGGGCGTTCAACGCCGTATCGGTTGTCCGGATTGCTGGGGGAGAATGCTCCGATTCCGGTGCACGCGGCTTGTTTTTATAACGGTTTATTGAGGATACATATGAGTTTGTCTGGTGTTGTTGCGGTGGGTAACCGTTCACGTTTGTCTGTGGTGGTGGCATTGTCGGCGGGTTTGATGATGGCCGGTTGCGGCGAGCATAAAAAAGCGGCCACTCAAGTTGCCGCAAAAGTAGGTTCGGATGAAATCACCATCAGCCAGGTGAACGGCGTATTTGCCAAGATGCAGCCGATACCCGGAAAAACTGCAGAGCAGGCGAAGCGCGAAGTGCTGGATAATTTGATCGATCAGCAACTGGCTGTGCATCAGGCGATAGAGAAGAAACTCGATCGCGATCCTGTGGTGATGCAGACGCTGGAAGATGCCAGACGCACCATCCTGGCGCGCGCCTATCTGGACAAGATACGTTCGTCCCTCTCGAATCCAACTGCCGAAGAGGTTAGCAAATATTATGCGGCGCATCCGGAGCTGTTTGCGCAACGACATGTATTCAATATGCGTGAGCTCGATATTGCGGTGCAGCCGGGATTGGCGGATACGTTGCGCGAACAACTTGCCAAAGGGGTAGCGATGGAGGCGATCGCCGCCGACCTGAAGGCCAAGAACATCCCGTTTACCGGCAATGCCAGCACTCATGCCGCCGAAGAAACGCCATTCGAAATCTTATCCAAGATCAACGATCTGAAAGATGGACAGATGACACTGATCGAGGGCAAGAACGCATTGACCGTGCTGCAGGTCCTCGCATCCAAAATTGTACCGGTCGATGAAAAGACGGCCACTCCATTTATTCAGCAGTATTTGGGCAATAGCCGCTCGGGCGAAGAGATCGCGAAAGATTTGAAGTCGCTCAAGGAGCATACCAAGATCGAATACTTGGGCGAGTTCCTGGCAGATGCGGGTTCTGCCGCAGCGGCGCCAGCGACCGCGGGTGCAGGTAAGGCGGCGGAACAGCCTGCCGCTAATAATATCGCCAAGGCTGTAGCGGGCCTTAAATAAAGATAAGTGTTGATCTAACCGGACCAGGTCCAGCGGAGTGTTCATGTTTTTTAAAACGATCATACGGCGGTTTTTGTTGCTGGCGCTCGCAATGTATGCAGTGCTGGGCCATGCCGACGACGGCAAAGAGTATCGTCTGGGCGCAGGCGACACGATACGCATCGTGGTTTTCCAGAATCCCGATCTGACCACGGAGGTGCGGGTTTCGGAGCGGGGCGTGATTTCTTTTCCTCTGATCGGCTCGGTGGAGCTGGGGGGTATGACGCTGAGTGCGACGGAGCAGAAAATCGCCGGTTTATTGAAAAGCGGTGGTTTTGTCCAGAAGCCACAAGTCAATATCACGTTGATGCAAATTCGCAGCAACCAGGTTTCAGTGCTCGGTCAGGTCAACCGGCCGGGACGTTATCCGCTGGAAACAACCATTACGCATGTCTCGGATATGTTGGCGACCGCAGGAGGGGCGACGAGTGCAGGTTCGGATACCATCGTCTTGGTCGGCACCAGGAACGACCGTCCTTTGCGCAAGGAAATCGATATCCCCAGCCTGTTTCTGGAAGATAAGCGCGGCGAAGACATCTTCCTGGAAGGCGGGGATGTCATTTATGTCAACCGTGCCCCGATGTTCTATATCTATGGCGAGGTGCAGCGTCCCGGCTCTTACCGTGTGGAACGCAATATGACTTTGATGCAGGCGCTGGCGCAAAGCGGCGGACCCACGCTGCGCGGGACGCAGCGCAACATCAAGATTTTCCGCCGCGATGCGGGGGGCAAGCTGCAGGAAATATCCTTCGATATGGCCGATCCGGTCAAGGCTGACGATGTGCTCTATGTCCGCGAAAGCCTTTTTTAAGCAAGAAAAATTTCAGGTGCCCAAATGAACTTCCATCAGTTTCTTATTATTCTCCAGGCGCGCTACAAGATTGCTCTTTCGGTGTTGTTTGGAACCGTAACCCTTGCGCTAATAGTGAGTTCATTGATGCCGAATAAATATGTGGCATCGACTTCATTGGTGCTGGATGTCAAGTCGCCCGACCCGCTGGTTAGCATGTCGTTGAACAGCGGGATGATGATGCCCAGCTATATGGCTACACAGACCGACATCATCACCAGCGACCGCGTTGCGCAGGGGGCGGTCAAGTTGCTCAAACTCGATGAAGATAACCAGGTGCGCGAGCAATGGCGCAAGGCTACCGGAGGCAAGGGGCAGTTGGTGAGCTGGTTGGGTGGTCTGCTTGCCAAAAAGCTCGATGTTAAACCTTCGCGGGACAGCAATGTCATCAACATTTCTTTTTCAGCAGACGACCCTGCTTTTGCCGCGACGGCAGCAAACGCGTTTGCCCAATCCTACATCGACACCAATCTGGAATTAAAGGTCGAGCCTGCCAGGCAATATGCGCAATGGTTCCAGGCTCGGGTCGCGACCTTGCGCGCAGAGCTGGAAAAGGCTCAGTCGCGTCTTGCCGCATTCCAGGAAAAGTCGGGCATGTATGCCTCCGGTGGCAGGACGCAAAATCTGGACAATAGCAAACTTGCCGAGCTGTCCGGGCAATTGGTCATGAACGAAAGCCAGATGGCCGATATCCAGAGCAAGAAAAAGTTTGCCGGTGCGGGCAATACCTTGGCGGAAGTCATGCAAAACCCGGTTATCGTTGGCCTCAAGGAGAATATCATCAGGCTGGAGGGCAAGCTGCATGAGGCTGGCAATAACCTGGGCAAGAATCATCCGCAATATCAGGCGATGGAAAGCGAAATTGCCGCGCTCAAGCAAAAGCTGGATGCCGAAACCAAACATATCCTGAACAGTATCAATACGGCGGATAACGTCAACAAGCAAAAAAGCTCGGAGCTGAAGGCAACCATAGAGGGATATAAGAAGCAGGCGATCGAAGACAGCGCGCTACGCGACCAGATTGCGGTACTCGAGAACGACGTGGAATCGGCGCAGAAAGCCTATGATTTTGTCATGCAGCGCTATACGGAAAGCAATCTGCAAAGCCAATCCAGCCAGACCAATATCTCAGTGCTTACCCCGGCGGTTGAGCCGATCGAGCCGTCTTCGCCCAAGATATTAAAGAATCTGTTGATTGCCGTATTCGCCGGCACCATGCTCGGGGTAGGCGCGGCATTTCTTACGGAAATGTTCAGCCAGCGCGTCAGAACTCCGGAAGCCTTGGGGGCGGCAACGGGTGTACCCGTGCTGGCGCAATTTTCGAGACATGTGGAATCGTCCGGCATCAAGGCGAAGGGTTTCAGGATCGGAATAGGCAGATTCAGGTTCGGCAAGGCGATTGCCGTTTAGCGATCCAAAGAGTTGCAAATACGATTTCGAAATGGCGGAAATAAACATGCAAATGAAAACTGAAACAACTGTGGATCGGGCGATAGGCGCTATCCTGGTCGATGCGGGTAAACTGTCCGTCAAAGATGCGGAAAAAATATTGCGGCTGCAAAAAACCGAAAAGATCCGTTTCGGCGATGCCGGAATCAAGCTTGGGCTGCTTTCGCAAGGTGATATCCAGCGCGCCCTTGCCAACCAGTATGATTATCCTTATTTGCTGAAAGGCGATGGCGCCGTTTCAGATGCGCTGGTGGCCGCCTACCATCCGTTCAGCTCTCAGGTCGAAGCGTTGCGTACGCTGCGCAGTCAACTGATGTTGAGATGGTTTACCGGCGAAGCAGAGCGAAAGATGCTCACGGTTGTCAGCCCTGTGCGCAGCGAGGGGCGGAGTTATCTGGCTGCCAACCTGGCTATCGTTTTTTCCCAACTGGGCGAGCGCACCTTGCTGATCGATGCGGATATGCGCAATCCCTGTCAGCATGAATTGTTCAAGTTGAAAAACGGCAATGGTTTGTCGTCGATCCTGGCAGGGCGGGATGACATCCAAGCCGTACATCGCGTCAGAAATTTCGTCGATCTTTCCGTATTGACTGCCGGGCCTATTCCACCCAATCCTCAGGAACTTCTGGGTAGGCCATCTTTGACAGCCTTGCTGGAGCATCTTAAGGAGCAGTTCGATGTCATCCTGGTCGATACCCCTGCGGCTGCGGAGTTTGCCGAGGCGCATACACTTGCCGCGCGAGCCGGTGCCGCTATCGTGGCAGCCCGTAAAAATGTTTCATTGCTCGATCAGGTGCGGCAGCAAACCGAGAGCATGACCCAAGCCGGGGTCGCCGTAGTCGGCACGGTCTTGAGCGAGTTTTAATCGTTTGGTGCTCACATGACTACGGCGACTATTTCAAATCCTAATCAAGAGAGGTCTTGGCAATCTGCTTGGCCCATTTTGTTGGGGTTGTGCGCGCTGTATTTGCCGACATACTACAGTTTAGCTACGACGATTTGGCAGAGCGAGGATCAAGCCCATGGCCCTATCGTGCTTGCCATCGCGTTATGGCTGGCTTGGATGGGAAGAGCCAAGCTGCGCGATGAGGGACAAATTAAATCGACGGTTAGCGGCGCGATCGTATTGATCATCGGGTTCCTGATATACACGGTCGGGCGCACGCAAGATATCTATATTTTTGAAGTCGGCTCGCAAATTCCGGTATTGCTCGGCGTGACGTTGATTTGCTACGGCGCAAGCGTTGCGAAGAACTTCTGGTTTCCGTTGCTGTTCCTGGTCTTCTTGATTCCCTTGCCTGGTGTCGTGGTGGATACCCTGACCGGACCGCTCAAGCAACAAGTTTCCGTGCTGGCCGAAAATATTTTGTACTTGATGGATTATCCGATAGCCCGGAGCGGGGTCGTGCTGTCGATAGGACAGTATCAGTTGCTGGTTGCGGATGCCTGTTCTGGATTGAACTCGATGTTCAGCCTGAGCGCGTTGGGATTGTTCTATGCCTATCTTGTACAGCGTTCGGGATGGATACACAACACCCTGCTGCTGGCCAGCATCCTGCCGATCGCATTTTTCGCGAATGTAATGCGCGTTATTTTACTGGTGTTGATTACTTATTATTTCGGGGACGAGGTAGGGCAAGGTTTTGCTCACGAGATGGCCGGGCTGATGTTGTTCATGGTTGCGCTCATTTCGTTTCTTATTCTGGATGGATTGATCCAGATGGTTCGTTCATGGCGATTGGAGCATGGCAAATGAAATTGGCTACCAACAAGCAAGCTGTGCTGATCGGGTTGTTGCTGATAGTAGTGGCTATATCGGCTGCTTACCTGAAGCCGACCAAGAAACTGGCGGATTCCATGCCAGCCGTGAATCTCGAAAAAATGATCCCCGCCCAATTCGGCGAGTGGTATACCGATCCGGTCGTGCTGGAGCCTATCATCAGCCCGGATAGAAAAATTTTGCTGTCCAAGTTATATGCGCAAACGCTGAATAGGTCCTATCTGGACGGTCACGGTACCCGCATCATGCTGTCTATCGCCTATGGCGGCGATCAGAGCGACGAAATGCAAGTGCATCGCCCCGAGCTTTGTTATACCGCCCAGGGTTTTCAAGTGGAAAGGGACAGGTTGGATAATCTTCCTACCAAATTTGGATCGTTGCCTATCAAACGCTTGTTTGCAGTTCAGGGGCTACGTGCCGAACCTATCACCTATTGGATCACCGTGGGCGATAAAGCGGTTGTCCTGAAAGGGATGGAACAGAAATTGGCGCAATTGCGCTACGGATTGACCGGCAAGGTTCCGGACGGGATGCTGGTGCGTGTGTCGTCGATAAGCGCGGATGATCAAGATGCCTATCGCATCCAGGACGATTTCGTGCGGGAAATGCTGGCCGCGATGAGCAAGGAAGATCGGGCACGTATTGCCGGACGTTTTGAAGGTTAATTTAGAATTGAGTGGAATAGAAAGCCCATGAAAAAAGCATTAATCACAGGTATCACCGGCCAGGACGGGGCCTATCTGGCCGAGCTGTTGCTGGGCAAGGGCTATGAAGTGCACGGCATCAAGCGCCGCGCGTCGCTGTTCAACACCGACCGCATCGACCATCTGTACCATCTGTACCAGGACCCGCATGTCTCCAACCGCAACTTCGTGCTGCACTACGGCGACCTGACCGACTCCACCAACCTGATCCGCATCATCCAGCAGGTGCAGCCGGACGAAATCTACAACCTCGCCGCGATGAGCCATGTGGCCGTGTCGTTCGAGACCCCGGAATACACCGCCAACGCCGACGGCATCGGCACGCTGCGCATCCTCGAGGCGATCCGCATCCTCGGCCTGGAAAAGAAGACCCGCTTCTATCAGGCTTCCACCTCCGAACTGTACGGACTGGTGCAGGAAATCCCGCAAAAGGAAACCACCCCGTTCTACCCGCGCAGCCCCTATGCGGTGGCCAAGATGTACGCCTACTGGATCACCGTCAATTACCGCGAGGCCTACGGCATCTACGCCTGCAACGGCATCCTGTTCAACCACGAGTCGCCGTTGCGCGGCGAGACCTTCGTCACCCGCAAGATCACCCGCGCGCTGGCGCGCATCAAACTGGGGCTGCAGAACTGCCTGTACCTGGGCAACCTCGATGCCCTGCGCGACTGGGGGCACGCCAAAGACTACGTCGAGATGCAATGGCTGATGCTGCAACAGCAACAGGCGGAAGACTTCGTGATCGCCACCGGCGTGCAATACAGCGTGCGCCAGTTTGTCGAAACGGCGGCGCAGGAACTCGGCATCAAGAT